>CBIHNM010000028.1:0-22992 GCA_966211265.1 uncultured Pseudonocardia sp. | reverse complement strand
AGGCGTCCGCGATGTGCAGTGCCGCCACCCGGACCGTCATGGGGCCGAGACTAGGCGCCGGACCGGGCGGGACATCCGGAGTACGGGGTCCGGATCGAGGCCGGCGTCCCCGCGCTATATGTATACATCTGGTTCATTTGTATGCTGGACGTATGACTGCTGCGCAGACGGCCAGGCCCTGCTTCCACCTGGCGATCCCGGTGGACGACCTGGCGAGGGCCCGCGCGTTCTACGGCGACGTGCTCGGCCTGGCCGAGGGCCGCTCGGCCGAGCTCTGGGTCGACTGGGACTTCCACGGCCACCAGCTGGTCACCCACGTCGCCGAGCGTGCGGCGGGGCCCGCGCACAACCCGGTCGACGGTCACGACGTCCCGGTGCCGCACTTCGGCCTGGTGCTGCCCGTCCCGGAGTTCCACGCCCTGGCCGAGACGCTGCGCGCGGCCGGGACGGAGTTCGTGATCGAGCCCTACCTGCGCTTCGCCGGCGAGCCGGGGGAGCAGTGGACGATGTTCTTCCACGATCCGGCCGGCAACGCGCTGGAGATCAAGGCGTTCCGCGACGAGGCACAGATCTTCGCGAAGTAGCCGGGGACCGGGAGAGGGGCGGCAGGTGCGGACCAAGGCCGACCACATCCACCACGACCTGCGCGAGGAGATCGTCGCCGGGCGGCGCGAGCAGGGGTCGGTGCTCGACGAGGTCGAGCTGGCCGCGGCGTTCGGCGCGTCCCGGACCCCGGTGCGCGAGGCGTTGCGGCGGTTGCAGAGCGAGGGGCTCCTGACGGTCGGGAGCCGGCGTCAGATGTGCGTGGTCGACCTCTCGGAGAGCCATCGCCAGGAGGTGGCGCTGGTGCGCGAGGCGCTGGAGTGCACCGCCGCGACCCGGGCCTGCGAGCGCCGCGAGCTCGACGAGCTGGACCGCCTGCGGGTGGCCGTCCTGGGGCAGCGCCGGGTCGCCCGCGACGGTGACGTGAGCGCGTTCCTCGAACGGGACGAGAGGTTCCACCGCGAGCTCGCGGCGACGGCCCGGATGCCCACCCTGTCGTTGCTGCTCGACCAGCTCGGCGCGTTCGTGCGCCTGGCGCGCGTCACGATCCCGACCGACACCGCGCACATGCTCGCCCTCGCCGACGAGCACGACGACCTGCTCGACCTGCTCGAACGGCGCGACGGCCCGGGCCTGTGCACCGCGCTGGGCGCGCACATCCGCTCCACCGCGCCGCGCCGACGCTGAGGGTCCCGCGGTGCCAGGATGGGGCGATGGAGCCACACCTCGACCGACAGGTCACCGGCACCGCGGGCACGGGGTTCGTCCTGGGCGGTGCGCCGCTGCCGTTGACGGTGCCCACCCGGATCTACGTCTGCGGGATCACCCCCTACGACGTGACCCATCTCGGACACGCCTCGACGTTCGTCTGGGCCGACGCCCTGTCCCGGGTGGCCAGGATGGCGGGCACCGACACCGAGGTGTCGCGCAACGTGACCGACGTCGACGACGTCCTGACCCGCGTCGCGCGCGACCGCGGCCGCAGCTACGACGAGTTCGGGCTGCGCCAGGAGTTCTGGTTCGACCGGGCGATGTCGTCGCTGCACGTCCGGGCGCCCTCGCACGCCCCGCACGCGCGCCATCACGTGCGCCACGTCGTCGCGCTGGCCGCGGCCCTGCTCGAGGGCGGTGCCGCCTACGAGCGCGACGGGCACGTCTACTTCCGCGGCGCCGACGTCCCGGCCGCCGCGGGCCTGGACCGGGAGGCGGCGCTCGCGTTGTCGGCCGAGTACGGCGACGACCCGGACGACGACCGGCGCGACGACCCGTTCGACGTGCCGGTGTGGCGCCCCTCCGGTGACGGGCACCCGGCGTGGCCGAGCCCGTGGGGCCCGGGCCGCCCCGGCTGGCACGCCGAGTGCGCGGCGATGGCGATGGCGACCCTCGGCGGCGTGGTGGACGTCCTGGCAGGCGGCGCGGACCTGGAGTTCCCGCACCACGCCTACCTGGTCGCGATGGCCGGTGCGGCGACCGGTGCGCGCCCGTTCGCGCGCCGGCAGTTCCGGGTCGGCACGGTCGGGCTGGACGGGGCGAAGATGGCGAAGTCCACGGGCAACCTCGTGCTGGTCGGGGACCTGTTGGAGCAGACCTCCGGTGCGGCGCTGCGGATGATGCTCCTGGACCGCCCGTGGAACCGGGCCTGGGACTTCCGGCCCGGCGACATCGACCTGGCGGCCGGGCGCCTCGAGGAGCTCTACGTCGCCGCCGGACGCAAACCCGGGTCGGGCGGGGCGACCGCGGCGGTGAGCGAGGCGTTGCGCCGCGACCTCGACGTCGGGTCCGCGGTCGACCACGGCATCGAGGCCGGTGGCGACGCCGCGCGTCTGGTCATCGGCACGCTCGCCCTGCAGTAGCTCGGAGGTCGGACGGCCCCGCCTGGACGCCGACGCGTTCACCCGCGGGTTCCCGGGCGAGCACGCGCTCGTCGAGGAGTACGGCGTCAGCCGGCACACCGTCACCGGCTGCTCGGCGGGCCTGCAGGCGGTCAGCCGGGTGGGAGGGAGCGGGCTCGGCGGACGCCGTGCTCGACCCAGCGGGCCAGCTCGTCGTCGGAGGTCTCCGCGTCGACCTCGACGTGCAGCCAGCCGTCCAGCTCGCGGCCGCGCATCACGAACCGGCTCGCCCGCGGATCGGTGACGAGCGCGTCGGTCCCGGCCGGGTCGACGGCCAGCATCAGGCCGCCCCTGCTGCTCGCGGTCACGGCCATGTGCCCGCCGATCAGGAACGCCAGGCCGCCGAACATCCGCTTCTCGGTGACGCCGGGTTCGGGGGTCAGGATCTCCCGCAGCCGGTCTGCCAGCTCGACGTCGTAGCTCATGGGTCGATGATGGCCGGGCGGGACGCCCGGCGGGCGGTCTCGTTCGGTCGCGTCGAACCCCGCGGTGTCGCCCGGCCGGAGGACGGAGCCGAGGTCAGGAACGCCCGAGCGTCCCGGTCGACACCGCCGATCGGGGGAAAAAGGGCCCCGGGAGAAACCTTCTCCGGCCGGGCTGCGAAAGTCTGCACGTGACCCGCCACGCGATCGTCGAGCCGGAGGCGGCGCCTGCGCGCTCGCACGGTGCCCGCCGGTCGCTCGGTCGGTTGATCCGCTACGGCATGGTCGGCCTCGCCAACGCCGCGGTCTACTACGCGACCTACCGCCTGGTCCTCGAACCCGTGGGCTACCTCGCCGCGCACGGGCTGGGCCTGGCCGTCGCGATGGTCGTCTCCTACTTCCTGCACTGCCGGTTCACGTTCTCGGTCCGGCCCACCTGGCGCCGGTTCCTGCGTTTCCCCTGGTCGCAGGCCACGAACATCGCCGCCACGACGGTCGGTGTGGTCGCGCTCGTGCACCTGGGCGTCGGCGAGCGGGTGGCTCCGCTGGCGTCCGCGGTCGTCGCCGTGCCGATCACGTTCCTGCTGACGACGGTCGCGCTGACCGGGCGCCGCTCGGCCGGTTCGCACCCCCGCGTCCCGGCCTGACCCCGCGCCCGGCGAGGTCGTGGGGAACGCGCGGCGCGCGCCCCGGCCTCGAGCGAGCGCCCTCAGACGTCGTAGTCGACGGTGACCTTGTCCGAGACCGGGAGTGTCTGGCAGGTCAGCACGTATCCGGCGTCGACCTCGTCGTCCTCGAGGGCGAAGTTGCGCCGCATCGTGACCTCCCCGTCGGTGACCCTGGCCCGGCACGTCCCGCAGACCCCGCCCTTGCAGGCGAAGGGCAGGTCGCCGCGCACCTTCTGCGCGGCGTCGAGGACCGGCACGTTGCGCGGGAGCGTGAGCTGTGTGGTGCGGCCGTTGAGCAGTACCGTCACGTCGCTGCCCTCGCCGTCGAGCTCGGGGGAGTCCTCGGCGCGGTCGAGCTCCGGTGGTGGCTCGTCGACGTAGAACAGCTCGCGGTGCACCCGCCTGCGGTCCACGCCCCGCTCGGTGAGCACGGCCGTGGCGTCGTCGGTCATCCCGAGCGGGCCGCACAGCCACCAGTGGTCCACGCCCTCGACGTCGACCAGGGCGCCGAGCAGCGTGCGCATCCGGTCGGCGTCGAGGCGGCCGTTGAAGATCTCGGCCTCGGTGGGTTCGCGGGAGAGCACGTGCAGCAGGTGCAGGCGCGGGCCGTAGGAGTTCTTCAGGTCCGCGAGCTCCTCGGTGAACATCACCGTGTCGGTGCGGCGGTTGCCGTAGAGCAGCGTGACGTGCGTGTCGTCGTGCGCGGCCAGCAGCGAGGCGGCGATCGAGAGCACCGGGGTGATGCCGGACCCGGCCGCCACCAGCCCGTGGTGGGTGCCCGCCTCGAGTTCGGGGGTGAACGACCCGGACGGCACCCCGACCTCGACCTGGTCACCGACCTCGGCGCGGTCCACGAGCCACTCGGAGAACATGCCCGTGTCGACGCGGCGCACGCCGACCCGCGGCATCGCCCCGGCCGGCGCGCAGATCGAGTAGGAGCGGCGGTGCTCGCCGGCGTCGTCGCGGCGGCGCAGGGTCAGGTACTGGCCGGGGCGGAAGGCGTAGGTCTCGCGCAGCCCGTCCGGGACGTCGAAGGTGATGGCGACGGCGTCGTCGCAGAGCCGGTCGATGCCGGCGACCGTCAGGTGGTGGAAGCCGTCGCCGGACGTCGCGGGGGCGGTCGCCCGGCCGGTGCGGACGTCGTCGATCGCGTCCTCGATCCGCAGCCGCGACGAGCGCCCCTGCGCCATGTCGCCGCGCGCCGTCCACGCGGCCTCACGCCTGCTCACTCAGATCTCCTTCATGTGCTCGAAGGGTTCCCGGCAGCCCGGGCAGCGCCGCAGCGCCGTGCAGGCCGTGGGCCCGAAACGGGAGAGCTCCTCGGTCGCCGGGGCGCCGCAGTGCGGGCAGCGCACGTCCGGCGACGGGGCGCCCAGCGTCAGCGGGACCGGTCCGGCCGGTGCCGGTCCGGCGCGGCCGGGCGGCGCGATGCCGGACTCGGCGAGCTTGCGACGGCCGTCGTCGGAGATCCAGTCGGTGCTCCACGGCGGGGAGAACACGGTCCGTACCTCGACCGGTCCGTAGCCGGCCGCGGACAGCGAGGCCGACACGTCGTGGCGCATCTCCTCGATCGCCGGGCAGCCGGAGTAGGTCGGGGTGATCGTGACCGTCACGGCGTCACCGTGCACCTCGACCCGGCGGATCACCCCGAGGTCGTCGAGGGTCAGCATCGGCATCTCCGGGTCGACGACACCGGCGACCACCCCGCGCGCGTCCGCCCGCGCCGTCGCGGTCACCACGTCGCCCCCGGGTGTTGCCGGGCCAACGCCTGCATCTCGGCGAGGGCGTGCCCCAGATGCTCGGTATGGACTCCCTGGCGGCCGCTGCGGCCGCCGATGGTGCCGATGAAGGGTGTGTCCGGGACGGTGAGCGTCGCGCGGCCGAGCACCTCGGCCAGGACCGCGTCGAACTCCTCGCGGGTGCCGGACGGGTCGACGGCGACACCGGCCGCGACGAGGCGCTGCTCCTGCTCCGAGGTCCGGAACAGCTCGCCGACGTAGGGCCACAGGCCGTCGAACGCGTCCTGCATCCGCACGTGCGACTCGTCGGTGCCGTCGCCGAGGCGCAGTGTCCAGCGGGCGGCGTAGTCGCGGTGGTAGGTCAGCTCCTTGACGCCCTTGCCGGCGACCGCGGCGATCACCGGGTCGGCCGAGCCGAGCAGCCGGTGCAGCAGCGCCAGGCGCCAGGTCGAGAAGATCAGCAGGCGGGCGACGGCGCGGGCGAAGTCCAGGTCGTCGGAGAGCTCGGCGAGCCCGACGTTGCGGAACTGCGCATCCGTGCGCAGGTAGGCCAGGGCGTCCTCGTCCCGCTGCCCGCCCTCGACGTGTCCGGCGCGGGCCAGCAGCACCCGGGCCTGGCCGAGCAGGTCCAGCGCGGTGTTGGCCAGCGCGACCTCCTCCTCCAGCTCCGGGGCGTTGGACACCCACTCCGACAGGCGGTGGCTGTAGATCAGTGCGTCGTCGCCGAGCATCAGGCAGTAGGCGGCCAGATCGGCCGGGTCGACACCGTCCGGGACCGGCGCGGAGATCTCGGCGCCGGCCTCCTCGACGATCCCGGTGCCGAACGCCCAGCGCGGGTCGTCGTGGCCGGTCGTCTCCGACAGCGACTGGTAGGCGTTGGTCGCGTCTTCTTCCAGCGCGTGCGGGCGCGGCGCCGACGGTTCGCTCGCGAGCTCGCTCACAGGTGCGGCACCTCCTCCGGGATCCGGTAGAAGGTCGGGTGCCGGTAGACCTTGTCCGCGGACGGGTCGAAGAACGGGTCCTTCTCCGCCGGGCTGGACGCGGTGATGGCGTCGGCGCGCACGACCCAGATGCTCACACCCTCGTTGCGCCGGGTGTAGACGTCGCGCGCGTTGTGCAGCGCCATCTCGTCGTCGGGGGCGTGCAGAGAGCCGACGTGCACGTGGTTGAGCCCGCGCTTGCCGCGCACGAACACCTCGTAGAGCGGCCACGTGCGGCGTGAGGGCTTCTGGCCCTGGCCGGTCTCGACGCCCGTGGTCGGGACGGCGCCGTGTCCGCCTTCGGCGGTGACCTCTTCTTCGTCGGGGGTGTTCATGCTGCCACCTCGTTCTTCCTGGCCTGCTTGTCGGCGTAGGCCTGCGCGGCCTCACGCACCCATGCGCCGCCGGCGTGCGCGCGGCGACGGTGCGCGATCCGCTGCGCGTTGGCCGGGCCGGAGCCGGCGATGACCGCCTTGAACTCGTCCCAGTCCGGTTCGCCGTAGTCGTGCGCCTGACGCTGCTCGTTCCAGACCAGCTCCGTGTCCGGCAGCGTGACGCCGAGCGCCGCGGCCTGCGGGACCGTCATGTCCACGAAACGCTGGCGCAGCTCGTCGTTGGTGTGGCGCTTGATGTTCCAGGCCATCGACTGCTGCGAGTTGGGGGACTCCCCGTCCGGCGGGCCGAACATCATCAGCGACGGCCACCACCAGCGGTCGGTCGCCTCCTGCACCATGGCCCTCTGCTCCTCGGTGCCGTTCGCCATCGCCAGCAGCAGCTCGTAGCCCTGACGCTGGTGGAACGACTCCTCCTTGCAGATCCGGATCATCGCCCGCGCGTAGGGCCCGTAGGAGCAGCGGCACAGCGGGACCTGGTTGCAGATCGCGGCGCCGTCGACCAGCCAGCCGATCACGCCGATGTCGGCGTAGCTCAGCGTCGGGTAGTTGAAGATCGTCGAGTACTTCTGCTTGGAGTCGATGAGCTTCTCGGTCAGCTCCTCGCGGTCCACGCCGAGCGTCTCCGCGGCCGCGTAGAGATACATCCCGTGCCCGGCCTCGTCCTGCACCTTGGCCAGCAGGATCGCCTTGCGGCGCAGGCTGGGCGCCCGCAGGATCCAGTTGCCCTCGGGCTGCATGCCGATGATCTCGGAGTGTGCGTGCTGCGCGATCTGGCGGATCAGGGTCCGGCGGTAGCCCTCGGGCATCCAGTCCCGTGGCTCGATCCTCTGGTCCGCCGCGATCGTCGCGTCGAATCCCGCCTCGAGCTCGCGCTCGTCGGTGACCGGCACCGTGGTCGTCACTGGAGTACCTCCTGGACCGAATGTTCGTTCGGCTACCAGCATGGCGGACCGCGCCGCCCGATGCAAGACAGGTCGGCGACGGAACCGGGTCGCGACCGGATCGGCGCAGAGCCTCGCGGGTGAGCGTGGCACGAGGGCTGTGGTCGAGCGCCGTCACAGCTCTGATGTCACGCTCACCCGTGATCGCCGCGCCGGACCGCGAGCGGCGCGGCCCCGTCCCGGCGGGGTCGTTACCGGGCCGGGATGATCCCGGTGAACGCGGCCGCGGCGACGTCCTCGGGCAGGGTGTCGGTGCCGGGACGTCCCGGGCGGTACCACTCGACGATCGAGTTGATCAGGCCCGAGAGCAGTTTCGCGGCCAGGGCCGGGTCGACCCCCGCGCGGACCTCGCCGGCGTCGACGGCGGCCCGGACCAGGGACGTGACCTCGGCGTCGAACGCCCGGCGGCGCTCCAGGGCCCAGCGCTCGGTCTCGGTGTTGCCGCGCACGCGCAGCAGCAGGGTGACGTAGGGGAGCTCGGCCATCAGCACCGCGACCTGGGCCCGGACGATCGCGCGCAGCCGCTCGGACGGCGTGCCGGTGCGCGCCGAGGGGGCGTCGAGCGCGCTGAACAGCCCGTCGACGGCCCGTTCCAGGGCCGCCCGCAGCAGCGCCTCCTTGCCCGCGAAGTGGTGGTAGAACGACGACTTCGTGATCCCGGCGGCGCGCGAGAGGTCCTCCATCGACGTCGCGTCGTAGCCGCGGGTGTTGAACTCGCCGACCGCGACCTCCAGCAGCGACCCGGCACCGCCGCTGGGACGGCGGGACCGCCGCGTCGGCTCGGCCGAGGCCTCGGGGGCTCGCAGCTCGCTCATCGGCCCTCGAACGTCGGCTTCTTCTTCGCCAGGAAGTCGGCGACGGCCTGCTGGTGGTCGCGGGTGGTGGCCAGGCGGGTCTGGGCCGCGCCCTCGTGCGCGAGCACGGCCGGCAGGTCGTTGATCGCGCCGAAGTGCACGGCCGCCTTGACCTCGGCGTAGGCCGCGGTCGGCCCGGAGGCGAGCCTGCGGGCCAGCTCCAGGGCGGTGGTGAGCACGTCCTCGGCCGGGACGACGTCGCGTACCAGCCCCCAGTTCTTGGCGTCCTCGGCCGAGAACTGCTCGCCGAGCAGGAGCAGCTCGGTCGCCCGTGCCACCCCGACGGCGTGCGCGAGGCTGGCCGAGAGCCCGGAGTCGGCGGTCAGTCCGATCCCGGTGAACGCGGTGGCGAACTTCAGCCCGGCGGCGGCGATCCGCAGGTCGGTGGCCAGGGCGAAACCCAGGCCCGCGCCGACACAGGGGCCGTTGATCGCCGCGATCACCGGCTTGGGCGCCTGTGACAGCGCGGTGACGATCGGGTTGTAGTGCTCGGTGACCGTGTCGAACGCGGTCGGCGCGTCCTTCTCCAGGTTCGCCGCGTGCTCGCCGAGGTCCTGGCCGACGCAGAACGCCTTGCCCGCGCCGGTCAGCACGACCGCGCGCACGGAGCCGTCGTCCGCGACGTCGGTGATCGCGGGGAGCAGGGCCTCCTTCAGCTCGACGGTCATCGCGTTGTACCGGTCCGGACGGTTCAGCGTGAGGACGGCGACCGCGGGGTCGGTCTCGTCGCGGGTGACCAGGACGGCGGGGTCGGTGTCGGCCATGGGGGCACTGTAGCGCCCGACGACCGAACGATCGGTCGACGCGACCCCGCCCGGCACTCATGACGCAGACGTAGCGCTGTACGGAGCCGATGGCGCATGAGTGCCGGGCGAGGGCTGGCCGGGCCGGGCCGACGGTGCTAGTTTCTGGCCGAACGAACGGTCGGTCCAAGACCTGGAGGCGTCACAGATGACCCTGCTCCGCAGCTACGTCAGCGGCAACTGGCACACCCCACCCGGGGAGGGCCGGGCGCTGCACGACGCGGTGACCGGCGAGGAGGTCGCCCGGATCTCCTCGGACGGCGTCGACTTCGGGGCCGCCCTGGAGTACGGCCGCACGGTCGGTGGCCCGGCGCTGCGCGAGCTGACCTTCCACCAGCGCGCCGCCCTGCTCAAGGCCCTCGGCGGGCACCTGCGCGAGCACCGGGACGAACTCTACGCGGTCTCGGCGCGGACCGGCGCGACCCTGGGCGACTCCAAGTTCGACGTCGACGGCGGCATCGGCGTGCTGCTGTCCTACGCCTCGAAGGCCAAGCGTGAGCTGCCCAACGACACCGTCCACGTCGAGGGCGGCCTCGAGCCGCTCGGGAAGGGCGGCACGTTCCTCGGTCAGCACGTCTGCACGCCGCTGCACGGCGTCGCGGTCCAGGTCAACGCGTTCAACTTCCCGGTCTGGGGCCCGCTGGAGAAGCTCGCCCCGGCGTTCCTGGCCGGGGTCCCGAGCCTGGTCAAGCCGGCCAGCCCGACCGCGTTCCTCACCGCGAAGCTGGTCGAGCTGATCGTCGGGTCCGGCCTGCTGCCGGAGGGCTCGCTGCAGTTCGTGGCCGGCTCGCTCGGTGACACGTTCGACCATCTCACCGGCCAGGACCTGGTGAGTTTCACCGGCTCCGCGGCCACCGCGCGGACCCTGCGCGCGCACCCGGCGATCGTCCGCAACTCCGTGCGGTTCAGCGCCGAGGCGGACTCGCTGAACTTCTCCGCGCTCGGCCCGGACGCCGTGCCCGGGACGACCGAGTTCGACCTGTTCGTGAAGGGTCTGACCACCGAGATGACGGTCAAAGCGGGCCAGAAGTGCACCGCGATCCGACGCGCGTTCGTGCCGGCCGAGCACGTCGACGCCGTCGTCGAGGCGGTCTCGGCGCGCCTGGCGAAGGTCGTCGTCGGCCACCCGTCGGCCGAGGGGGTCCGGATGGGCGCGCTGGCCGGCCTGGAGCAGCGAGAGGAGGTGCGGCGCAGCGTCAAGGCCCTCACCGATGCCGGACGGATCGTGTTCGGCGACCCGGACACCGTCGAGGTGACCGGCGCCGACGCCGACCGCGGCGCGTTCGTCTCGCCGCTGCTGCTGGTCGGGGACCCGGAGCGGGCCGAGCCGCACGAGGTGGAGGCGTTCGGGCCGGTCTCGACGATCCTGCCGTACACCTCGACCGCGCAGCTGATCGACTACGCGGCCCGCGGGCAGGGCAGCCTCGCCGGATCGGTGGTCACCGCCGACACCGCGTTCGCCCGCGAGGTCGTGCTCGGCGTCGCTCCCTGGCACGGCCGGGTCCTGGTGCTCAACGCGCGCGACGCGAAGGAGTCCACCGGGCACGGCTCACCGATGCCCCAGCTCGTCCACGGTGGGCCGGGGCGGGCCGGTGGCGGCGAGGAGATGGGCGGCATCCGCGGGGTGCTGCACCACATGCAGCGCACCGCCGTGCAGGGCGACCCGGACACGCTGGCCGCGGTCACCGGGCGCTGGGTCGCCGGGGCCGAGCGCCACGAGACCGGGCAGCACCCGTTCCGCAAGCACCTCGAGGAGCTCCGGCCCGGCGACACGCTGGTGGCCGGCCCGCGCGTGGTGACCCAGGCCGACGTGGAGCACTTCGCGGAGTTCACCGGCGACACGTTCTACGCCCACACCGACGCCGAGGCCGCCGCGGCGAACCCGCTGTTCGGCGAGCGGGTCGCGCACGGCTACCTGGTCGTCTCGTTCGCGGCCGGGCTGTTCGTCGACCCGGCGCCGGGGCCGGTGCTGGCCAACTTCGGCGTCGACGACCTGCGCTTCCTCACGCCGGTGCGCTTCGGCGACGAGCTGACCGTGACGCTGACCTGCAAGCAGCTCACCCCGCGCGAGTCGGCCGGCTACGGCGAGGTCCGCTGGGACGCCGACGTGACCCGCCAGGACGGCGAGTCGGTCGCCCGCTACGACGTGCTCACCCTCGTCGCGAAGAAGGAGGCGGACCGGTGACGACCCTGCACAGGCGGCTCGGTGACGCCCCCGCTCCGGACACGCTCGACCCCGCCGAGCGGATGTCGGTCGACGAGTTGCGCGCGGTGCAGCTCGAACGCCTGCAGTGGTCGCTGCGGCACGCGTACCGGAACGTCCCGCACTACACGGCCAAGTTCGACGCGCACGGTGTGCACCCCGACGACTGCCGTGAACTGTCCGACATCGCGAAGTTCCCGACCACGACCAAGGCCGACCTGCGCGAGACCTACCCGTTCGG
The DNA here is from genome assembly GCA_966211265.1 of uncultured Pseudonocardia sp. GTDB lineage: Bacteria > Actinomycetota > Actinomycetes > Mycobacteriales > Pseudonocardiaceae > Pseudonocardia. The sequence continues at coordinate 11,311 of CBIHNM010000028.1, read as the reverse complement.
CATGTTCGCGGTCCCGCAGGACCAGGTCCGCCGGATCCACGCGAGCTCCGGGACGACCGGGCGCCCGACCGTGGTGGGCTACACCGCCAAGGACATCGACGACTGGGCCGGGCTGATCGCCCGCTCGATCCGTGCGGCCGGCGGCCGTCCCGGGCACAGGATCCACAACGCCTACGGCTACGGCCTGTTCACCGGTGGGCTCGGCGCGCACTACGGCATCGAGAAGCTCGGCGCGACCGCGATCCCGGTCTCGGGCGGCATGACCCCGCGCCAGGTCCAGCTGATCACCGACTTCGAGCCCCAGGTCATCATGCTGACCCCGAGCTACATGCTCACGCTGCTCGACGAGTTCGCCCGCCAGGGCGTCGACCCGAGGTCGACGTCGCTGCAGGTCGGGATCTTCGGCGCCGAGCCGTGGACCGAGCAGATGCGCACCGAGATCGAACAGCGTTGCGACATCCACGCCGTGGACATCTACGGCCTGTCCGAGGTGATGGGCCCGGGGGTCTCGCAGGAGTGCGTGGAGACCAAGGACGGCCTGCACATCTGGGAGGACCACTTCCTGCCCGAGGTCGTCGACCCGCTCGAGGGCACGCCGTTGCCCGACGGGCAGGAGGGCGAGCTGCTGTTCACCTCGCTCACCAAGGAGGCGTTGCCGATCATCCGGTACCGCACCCGGGACCTGACCACGCTGCGTCCGGGCACCGCTCGGCCGTCCATGCGGCGGATGGCCAAGATCACCGGACGGTCCGACGACATGATCATCCTGCGCGGGGTGAACCTGTTCCCGACCCAGGTCGAGGAGATCGTGCTGGCGACGCCGGGGTTCGCGCCGCACTTCCAGCTGGAGCTGACCACCCGCGGCCGGATGGACGCGCTCGCGGTGCGGGTCGAGGCGCGCGCCGACACCCCGGCCGAGCGCCGCGAGGCGGCCGCCGCGGAGCTGGTGGCCGCGGTCAAGGAGCGCATCGGGGTCAGCGTGACCTGCGAGGTCCTCGACCCGGACACCCTGGAACGCTCGGTCGGCAAGCTGGCGCGCCTGCTCGACCACCGGGACCGGTAGAGCCCCGGCCCAGCACCCCGGGGACGTGCCGTACGAGAGGAGCGCTCGTACACCCCGGCTGTACGAGCGGAGCCTTTCGTTCACGCCCGGGGGGAGGGCGTAACGGAGGGCGATGCCGTGGGCGAGGTAGCAGGGACCACCGTCTCGCAGGAGGACACCATGGCCTCGCGCCTGAACCCCTATCTCAGCTTCCGTGACGACGCCCGCCCGGCGATGGAGTTCTACCGGCAGGTGTTCGGCGGCACCCTGACCACGTCGACGTTCGGCGAGTTCGGCGCCGAGGACCCGGCGTTCGCGGACAAGATCATGCACTCGCAGCTGGAGACCCCGAGCGGGTTCACGCTGATGGGCGCGGACACCCCGCCCGGCATGGACCACACGCCGGGTTCGGCGATCACGGTCAGCCTCTCCGGCGACGACGGCGACGAGCTGCGTGGCTACTGGCAGGCGCTCTCGGGCACCGGGACCGTCACCGTCGAGCTGGAGAAGCAGATGTGGGGCGACGAGTTCGGCTCCTGCATCGACCGCTTCGGGGTGTCCTGGCTGGTCAACATCACGGCCCCGCCGAGCTGAGCTCGGGGCCCGGCCGGAGGCGTGCGGGCGTGCGCTGCCGGTCCGGGCCGCCGGGCCTACGGTGATCACATGGTCACCACCGCGGACAAGGCCGCCACCCTGCAGAAGCTGCACTCCGACCCCGAGCTGCTGCTGCTCGTCAACGTCTGGGACGCGATCACCGCGACCGTCATCGCGCAGACCGAGGGGACCACGGCACTGGCCACCCCCAGCCACGGCATCGCCGCCTCGCACGGCTACGCCGACGGCCAGAACATCCCGCGCGACGAGATGATCTCCGCCGTCGAGCTGATCGTGCGCGCCGCCGGGGATCTCCCGGTCACCGCCGACCTGGAGTCCGGCTACGGCGACCCGGGCGGGACGGTCGCGCGCGCGATCGGCGTCGGGGCGGTCGGGGCGAACCTGGAGGACACGATGGCGCCCCTGGCCGACTCGGTGAAGGCGGTCGAGGCGGCCGTCGCGGCCGCGGAGGCCGAGGGCGTGCCGTTCGTCCTCAACGCCCGCACCGACGCCTTCCTCAAGGCGGGCGACCGGGACCCGCAGGAGGTCCTGGCCGACGCCGTCGCGCGCGGGAAGGCCTACCTCGAGGCCGGCGCGTCGAACGTCTTCGTGCCCGGCAAGCTCGACGAGGACCAGGTCGGCGCCCTGGTCGAGGCGCTCGGTGAGCGCAAGGTCAACCTGATCGGCATCCCCGGCTCGATCCCGCTGGACACCGCGCAGCGCCTGGGTGTCTCGCGGGTGTCCTACGGCCCGTGGAGCCAGAACGTCGCGCTCACCGCCCTGGCCCGGCTCGCCGAGGACGTCTACGCCGGCGGCGGGCTCCCCGAGGGCACCCGCAAGCTCAACTGAGCCCGCGCCCCCGACGCACGACGGCCGGCCCGGGGTCGCGTTCCGGGCCGGCCGTCGTCTCGCGTCGAGCCGGGGTCAGGACACCCGCGGCGTCGACGACGGCTTCGGCGCCTCGACCTCGGACCTGTCGCCGTCCTCGGAGGGCAGGTGCACGTCGTCGACGGAGATGTTGACCTCGACGACCTGCAGGCCGGTCATCCGCTCCAGCGCGGAGATGACGTTGCGACGCACGGCCTTGGCCAGGTCGGCGACGGCGACGCCGTACTCCACGACGATGTTCAGGTCGACCGCGGCCTGCTTCTCGCCGACCTCGACCGACACGCCCTGGGAGACGTTGGTCGACGCGCCCGGGATGCGCTCGCGCAGCGCGCCGAACGTGCGCGCCGCGCCACCGCCGAGGTCGTGCACGCCGTGCACCTCACGAGCGGCCAGGCCGGCGATCTTGGACACGACCGCGTCGGCGATCCTGGTGCTGCCGTGCTCGGAGGCCAGTCCGGAGGACGGCGCGACCGGCGCGGCGGGGGTCTGGGCGGCGGACGGGGTGCTCATTTCGATCTCCTCTGGTGAGACGCGCGGCCGGGGTGACCGGTCGTGGACCGTGTGCGGCCGGCCTGAGTGAGCAGGCCGTGAGCGTCGTCCTCGACGCTCGTTCCGGGCCGTTCTCGTTCCGGGCCGACACATGTTGGAGGCGACCGGGGCGCCCATCCTCACGCGGAAACGGTGATGACGTGGGTCACATCACGGACCCGGTGGCGCCGTGGCCGGGCCCCGCGCGCGCCGCGGATAGGCTGCGGCGGTGGCCGGTGCACCTGTTCCCGCGGACCTGACCAGCACCGCGAACCCGCGGGTCAAGGCGCTGGTCCGGCTGCGTGGCAACCGCCGTGCCCGGATCGAGGCGGGCTCCACCCTGATCGAGGGTCATGACGAGCTGCGGCTGGCGCTGCAGGCCGGGGTCCGGCCCACCGAGCTGTACTGGGCGCCGTCGCTGGTCCGGGGCGAGCAGGCGGGGCTGGTCGATCAGGTGCGGGCGGCCGGGGCCCGGGTCACCTCGGTGAGCCGGGAGGTGTTCGAGCGGATCGCCTACCGGGAGGGCCCGGACGGCTGGCTGGCGCTGGCACCGGACCCGTCGCGGACGCTGTCACAGCTTCCGCTCGGACCGTGCCCGCTCGTGCTGGTCGCGGAGGGCATCGAGAAGCCGGGCAACGTCGGGGCGATGCTGCGGACCGCCGAGGCGTGCGGGGTGGACGCGGTGGTCGGTGCGTCGACGGTCACCGACTTCGGCAACCCGAACGCGGTGCGCGCCAGCAAGGGCACCGTGTTCGCCGTGCCGGTCGCCTCCGCGCCGAGTGACGAGGTGCTGGACTGGTTGCGCGGCCACCGGATGCGGATCGCCGTCACGACCCCGGCCGGGACCACCGCGCTCGCCGACGCGGCACTGGACGGGCCGGTCGCGATCGTCGTCGGCGCGGAGAGCACCGGGGTCACCGACCTGTGGCTCGACCACGCCGACGACACCGTGGTGATCCCGATGCGGGGCAGGGTGAACTCGCTCAACGCCGCCACCGCCGGCGCGGTGGCGCTGTTCGAGGCGAATCGGCCGCGCGACGCGGCCGGGCGCTGACCCGGGCCGGGTGCCGGTTCGAGGCCTCCGCGCCGGTCAGCCCGCCGGGACGGGGTCGTCCCGCCGCTCGTCCTGCCGTGCGTCCGGCCGCTCGCGCCGCTCGCGCCGCTCGAGTGCCGCGGACCCGGCCAGCACGACCAGGCCGGCCACCGGCAGCAGCGCCCCGGCGGCGGCCGGGGCGCTGTAGCCCAGCCCCGCGGCGAGCACGGCCCCGCCCAGTGCCGCGCCGAGCGCGTTGGCGACGTTGAACGCGGAGTGGTGGCACGCCGCCCCGAGGGTCGGGCCGTCCGGGGCGGCGTCCATCAGCCGGGTGTTCAGCGCCGGTGTCGTCCCGGTCGTGGCCAGGGCCAGCACGAACAGCGTGACCAGCGCTCCGGCGACCGAGTACGCGGTGACGGTGAACGCGGCCATCGCCAGCGACGCCACCGCCATCCCGCCCGCGATCGTGCGCATCGGCCAGTGCTCGGCCAGCCGGCCCCCGACCGTGTTGCCCACCGTCATCCCGATCCCGAACAGGGCGAGCGCGAGCGGGACGTAGGCCTCGGTGAACCCGGACAGCGTGGTCAGGATCGGGGTGATGTAGCTGTAGACGGCGAACGTCCCGCCGTAGCCGACCGCGATCACCGCCATGGTCAGCCACACCTGCGGCCGGCCGAACGCGGAGAGCTCGCCGCGGATCGACTGCGGTGTCCGGTCCCGCACGTCGGGCACCAGCAGGGCCACCGCGGCCATCGTGACCAGCGCGATCCCGGCCACCGCGAGGTAGGCCGAGGGCCACCCGAGTGCCTGGCCGAGCCAGGTCGCCAGCGGGACGCCGACGATGTTGGCCACCATCAGCCCGGTCATCGTCGCGGCCACCGCGCGGGCCCGCCGTGCGCGCGGGAGCAGCGACGCCCCGAGCACGGCGGCGGTGCCGAAGTAGGCGCCGTGCGGCAGCCCGGACAGGAACCGGGTGGCGACGAACGTCTCGAACGTCGGGGCCAGGGCGGACAGCGCGTTGGCCAGCGCCAGGGCCAGGGCCAGGGCCAGCAGGAGCCGCTTGCGCGGCCAGCGGGCACCGGCGATCGCCAGTGCCGGCGCGCCGACGACGACGCCGGCCGCATAGGCGCTGATCGCCGTGCCGGCCTGCGGGACGGTGGCGCCGAGGTCCGCGGCGAACTGCGGGAGCAGGCCCATCGAGGCGAACTCGGTGGTGCCGATCGCGAGCCCGCCCAGGGCGAGGGCGGCCAGGGCGAGGCCGGGGGAGTGGATGCTGGCAGGGTGGCGCGACGGCGCGAGGTCTATTTTCATCGCGCCACGAGAATAAGACGGGGAGGGCCGCCCGTGTCAACGGAGATCCGGGGTGATGCCCGGAACAACGAGCGCGAGGTCGGGCGCGCCGCCGTGGAACGCTGGCGCACCACGGCCGAGGTGCTGGCCGGGGTCCGCCGCCGTCCCGGACGGACCCGGGTCGAGCTGGCCCGGGACCTGAACCTGGCCAGCGCGTCGGCCACCGAGATCACCGGCCGGCTGCGCGAGCTCGGCTGGATCGCCGAACAGCGGGCGCCGAGCACCGGCCGCGGGCGTCCGACGACCGTGGTCACGGTCGCGCCGGACGGGCCGGTCGTGGTCGGTGTGGACGTGCGGTACGAGGACTGGCGCGCGGGGGTCGCCCGGCTCGACGGCGCACCGATCGCGGTGCGGACCGGCCGGCACCCCCGCCGGGACGCCGACACGGTCGTCGCGACGCTGCGCGAGGTCGTGGCGGAGCTGGTGCGGGGCAGCCCGGGCCCGGTCGTCGCGGCGGGGATCGCGGTCGCGGCCACCGTCGTCGACGACCGTCTGGCCCAGGGCGCGGGCCAGGGCTGGAGCCCGCTGGAGCCGCACCGGATCGCCGAGAGCACCGGGCTGCCGGTCGTGGTCGGCAACGACGCGACGCTGGCCGGGGTGGCCGAGGCGCGCGCCGGCGCGGCCGCCGGGGCCGGGACCGCGCTGTTCCTCACCGTCGAGGTCGGGATCGGGGGTGCGCTGGTGGTGGACGGGCGTCCGCAGTCGGGCGCGCACGGTGCGGCCGGCGAGTACGGGCACCTGCCGTTCGGGGACCCCGCCCGGCGCTGCCCCTGCGGGGCGTGGGGCTGCTGGAACCTCGAGGTGGACGGGCGCGCGCTGGCCCGCCGGATGGACGAGCCCGAGCCGGCCGACCCCTACAGCCACGCCGTGCACGTGCTCGACCGGGCGGCGGGCGGCGACCCGGGCGCGCGGACGGCCGTCGGGCACGTCGCGTCCCGGCTCGCCCGCGGGGTCGCCGGCCTGGTCAACGCGCACGACCCGGACGTCACGGTGCTGGGTGGGCTCGGCCCCGCCCTGCGGGCCGCCGCGGCGCCCGAGTTCGACCGGGCCTACTCCGAGGGCCTGATGGCGTTCCGGCGCGAGGTCCCGCCCCCGGTGCGGGACGCCGCCCACGGTCCGGACGCCACCCTGCGCGGCGCGCTCGCGATCGCCCTGGACGAGGCCACCTCTCCCGCCGGCCTGGCGCGCCTGTCCGACCGGGGCTGACGCCGTTCCCGGCGGGGCGTACCGATCGGGTGCGAGGCTGCGGCGGGGGCGATCATAGAATTCGGCCCGCGACGATCGAGGGGGCCGCGGTGGAGCCGGGGAGCGTGCTGTTCGACCGGTACCGCGTCGTGCGGCGGATCGCCGCCGGCGGCATGGGGACCGTGTTCGAGGCGCTCGACCTCGTGCTCGACCAGCCCGTGGCGCTCAAACGGGTCCGGTACGCGGCGCTGCCGCACGCCGAGGACACCCGGGCCCGCACGCTGCGCGAGGCCCGCACCGCCGCCCGGCTGCGCGGCGACCCGCACGTGGTCTCGATCTACGACGTGCAGGTCTCCGACGACGACGTCTGGCTGGTCCTGGAGTACGTCCCCTCCCGCAGCCTGGCCGAGGTGACCGCGGGCCCGGTCCGTCTCGACGTCCGCACCGCGGCCCGGATCGGTGCGTCGGTGGCCCGGGGTCTGGCCGCGGCGCACGCCGGTGGTGTCGTCCACCGCGACGTCAAGCCCGGCAACATCCTGATCGCGACCGCCGACGGCACCGCGAAGCTGACCGACTTCGGCATCTCGCACGCCGAGGGCGAGTCCACGCTGACCCTGACCGGCGAGGTCTCCGGGACCCCCGCCTTCATGTCCCGCGAGGTGGCCCGCGGGGAGGACGCGACACCCGCGTCGGACCTGTTCTCGCTGGCCGCGACGCTGTACGCGGCGGTGGAGGGGACGGGTCCGTTCGGGCCGCAGGCCAACCCGCGGGCGATGGTGCACCGGGTCGCGAACGAACCCGTGCTGCCGCCGGAGCGGTGCGGGCCGCTGGGCCCGGTGCTGATGGCGATGCTGGCCGACGACCCGCGCCAGCGCCCGGACGCCGCGACCGTCGCGCGCCGGCTCGAGGACCTCGCCCGGCGTCCGGTGATGACGCCCGAGCCCCCGGGCCGGCCCGTCCCGGTGCCCCGGCCCGGAGCGGCCCGCACGGTGCCCGGCGGGCCCGTCCCGACCCGCAGGCGGCGGGGACGCGCCCGGCTTCTCCTGGCCGGTGCGGTGGCGCTGGTCGCGGTGCTGCTCGTCGGGGTGGTGGTCGCGGCGTCCGGCTCGGGGAGCTCCGGCCCGGAGGGCTCCGCCGCCGCGCCGGTGTCGCCGCGCGCGGTCTCCGGGGACCCGCGCCGGGCCGACCCCTGCCCGCTGCTCGACCGCGGCGTCCTGCAGGGATTCGGTGCCCCGACCCCCGCGGTCGCCTCCACCCTGTCGGGCTGCCGCACCGACGTCGTCCCGCCGGGTGGACAGGTCGTGCGGGTCTCGGCCTACTTCACCGGCCGCCCCGAGGCCGCCGGCACGCCGCGGCGGGTGGGGGACCTGACCCAGGTCCGCGGCGCCCCCGCCGCGGGCCCCGGCGGGCGCGGGCTGAGCTGCTCGCACACCGCGGGACTGCCCGACGGCAACGCGGTCCGGTTCGACGTCGAGTCCTTCGACCCGGGCGTGGCACCCTGCGCCGTCGCCGACCGCGTGCTGGACGCGGCGACCGACCGGCTGCAGCGTGCCGGAGTGACCTACGACCCGGCCCGGAACGCGGGCAGCACGCTGGCCCGGGCCGACGCCTGCCAGGTCCTCGACGACGGGAGCCTGGCCCGCGCCGGGATCGAACCCCGCGCCTTCCCGGGTTTCGCGCACTTCTCGTGCTCCTGGGGGACCGCGCAGACCTACGTGACGGTCGCGTTCGGTGCGACGACCGCCGACCGCGGTGTGGTCGGGGACCCGGTGGCGCCGGTCGGCGGCCGCGAGGCGTTCTCCCGGGCCGAGGGCGCAGGCTGCGCGGTCACCGTCCTGCGTCCGCCCGCCGCAGGGGGCCGCGTCGAGCTCGTGAGCACCACCGTCGCGCTCGCCGGTGCCCCGCGGGAACGGGTGTGCGCGGCCGCCACCGACCTCGCCGCGACCGCGCAGGCCCGGCTCCCCGCGGGCTGACGGCCATCGGGTCCGGACGGCGCGGTGCCCCTCCGTGCGCGCCGACCGTTCACCCGTTCACCCGTTCGTCGACGCTGCGCCGAACGGTGGCTCCCCGACCACGTTGCACTCTGCGCCCGGTGAATCTTTCGGGTACCTTTCCGCTACCTTCGACGGAGAGGTTGAACAATGATCATTCTCGGTCTCATCCTGCTGCTGGTCGGCATTTTCGCGAAGATTTCGATCCTCACCACGATCGGAATCATCCTGCTGGTGGTCGGTCTGGTGCTCGTGCTCCTGGGCGCCATCGGAAGGCCGGTGGGGGGACGCAAAGTATGGTTCTGACCAGGTGATCTTGTCCCGGTCGGCCGTTGTGGACCGGGGCGGGATCGTCTGAGCGCGTTCACGGTCTGGCTCCTCCGGTTGCCGTATCCGCGGTCCCCGGAGGAGCCTCTCCGGCAAATGGAGCAGCCTTCCTGCATTGTCGTGTCGCGGCGCCGACCGTGAATTCGGTGTGCGGGTCCGGCATGCGCCGAGAATGCGGGGTCAGTGCATTCCCGAGGCCCTCACTCCGAGTGTCTCCCGGGCCTGCGTCGGGGTGGCCGGCACCCGTCCGAGCCGGTCCAGCAGATCCAGCGCCCCCTCGAGCAGCTGCGCGTTCGACGGCGTCTCCGGTCCGGCGTAGTCCTCCAGCCCGACCCGGACGTGCCCGCCGCGCCGGATCGCCAGCTCGGCCATCCCGCAGCCCACGACGTCGCCGCCGAGCACGGCCACCGACCACGGCAGGCCGGACGGCTCGAGCATCTCCAGGTAGGCCTCCAGTGCCGTGCGCGTCGGGGGGAGCCCGAACTGCAGGTCGTCGGCGAAGTACAGCTTGACGATCGCGCCCGGGGGTACCCGCCCGTGCCGGTGCAACGTCAGCGCCGTGCGCAGGAACCCCGGTTCGAAGATCGAGATGCTGGGCCCGGCGCCGAGCTCGGTGCTGCGGGCGAACATGTACTCGGTGTCGTCGATGCTGTTCGCGTACGGCCCGGCGGCCGCGGCCGGCGGGGTGCGGCCGTCGGCGGTGAGCCCGACGTTCACCGACCCCGGGTCGACCAGGCTCAGTCCGCCGAGACCGCGCCGGGCCAGCTCCTCGACGTGGGCCCACCGCCGCTGCACCGGGATCCCGCGCGCTCCGGCCGCCATCGTCGGGTAGAGCAGCGCGTCCGGGAACCGTTCCAGGATCGGTGCCCAGGCCTGCAGGTAGGGCTCGACGGCGTGCACCCCGTCGGAGGTGAACATCGGCTCGTCGTTGTGGTTGTGCACGATCGCCGCGCCCGCCTCGATCGCCGCGCAGCCGACGTCGGCGATCTCGGCGGGGGAGCGGGGGACGTGCGGGTTGCGCTCGCGCGGGGTGGTGCCGTTGACGGCCAGCTCCAGGATCACCGGTGAGTCCATGCCGGCAGCATCGCCGTCCCGCGGCCCGGCCGCGACCCCTGCCGCTCGCCGCGACCCCGGGAGGTGCCGCCGCCGGACGGGGGCCGGCTCAGCCGCCGGGGCAGGCGAGCGCGGACTCGGGGCTGTCGTCGCTCGGGTGCGCGGCGCCGGGCCCCGCGCCGGGGACCGGATGTCCGCGCAGCGCGACCACGGCCAGTACCGCGACCGCCACCGCGATCAGGGCGGCCACCAGGGAGGTGACCTGCATCCCGGTCACGAACGCCTCGCGTGCGGCGGCCAGCAGCGCCGACCCGGACGGTTGCGGCAGCGAACCGGCCGCCGCCACCGCGCCGCCCAGGGTGTCCCGCGCGGCCGCGGCGACCGGGGCGGGCACCCCGCCCGGCATCGCCCCCGCCAGCCCGGCCCGGTAGAGCGCCACGCCGACGCTGCCCAGCACGGCGATCCCCAGCGCGCCCCCGAGCTCCGCGGCCGTCTCCGAGATGCCCGACGCCGCGCCGGCACGCTCCGGCGGCGCGGCCCCGACGACCAGCTCGGTGGTCAGCCCGAACACCGGGCCCATCCCGAGCGAGATCACCACCGACGCCCCGACCAGGGCGGACAGTCCGTGACCGACCTGGACCTGGGTCAGCAGCATCAGCCCGACGGCCGAGGCGGCCAGCCCGCCGCCGACGACGTACGCGGGCCGCACGCGGCCCAGCACCCGTGGGGCCAGCTGCGAGGACAGCACGAACGCCGCGGCCGAGGGCACCGACCACAGCCCGGCGACCAGCGGCGTCAGGCCGAGCACGAGCTGCAGGTACTGGAACACGAACAGGAAGTAGCCGACCATCACGAAGATCGACAGGAAGTTCACCACGAGCGTCGCGCTGAAGGCGGGGATCCGGAACAGGCTCACGTCGATCATCGGGTCGTCCAGCCGCCGCTGCCGGCGCACCCACGCCGCGCCGACCGCGACGCCGAGCGCGGCCGCCAGCACCGCGGTCGGTGACGGGCCGTCCTGCGCGAGCAGCTTGAGGCCGTAGACCACGGCCAGCAGGGCCGCCACCGACATCGCCGCGCTGAGCGGGTCGAGCCGCCCGGCGTCGGGGTCGCGGTACTCGGGCAGGACCTTCGGCCCGATCACCAGCAGGGCGCCCATCACGGGGATGGCCAGCAGGAACACCGACCCCCACCAGAACGCCTCCAGCATCAGCCCGCCGAGCACCGGCCCGATCGCGCTGCCCGCGGAGAACGCGCTGATCCACGCCCCGACCGCGAGCGAGCGCTGCCGCGGGTCGCGGAACATGTGGAAGATCAGCG
>CBIHNM010000027.1:0-23751 GCA_966211265.1 uncultured Pseudonocardia sp. | reverse complement strand
GCCCGCAGCCGCGACGGGCCGCCCGGCCCGTCCGCGGGCCGGCGCGCCGAGCAGTCGACCAGCAGGTCGCAGCGCAGCGAGCGGTCGGCGCCGGTGTGCACGTCGACCACCGTGACCCGGCCGTCGGACACCCCGGCCGGGCGGGCGAACCGGATCCGCTCGACCACGGCCCGGTCCAACCGGCCGTTCGCCTCCGCCAGGCCACCGGTCCGCCCGAGCCGGTCGGCGGCCACCGCGTCCGGGGTGAGGAGCCGGCAGCGCGCGCCGGTCGCGGCCACCAGCTCGGCGATCCCGGTGCCGGTCGCGTCCCCGACCGGGTCGAACACCACCACCTCCGAGCCCGGTCCCGGCGGCGGGGCCCCGGTGACGGTCCCCGGCCACGCCCGGACGAACTCGGCGGCGGCGACCACCGCCGGCCCGCCGGCCGGGTGCGGTGCCGCGACGTCCTGCGGGGTCCACGGCTCCGACGGCGCGGGCGGGCGGGAACCGGTGGCGAGCAGCACCGACGCGCCCCCGGCCTCGGCCGCGACGAGCTCGGCCTCGCCGAGCTCGGAGCCGGTCACGACCGTCACCCCGAGCCGGTCCAGCTCGGCGGCCCACCAGTCGGCCAGCACGTCCCAGCGGGCCCGGCCGGGCAGGACCGCCGCCGCCCGCAGCGCGCCGCCGAGCCGCTCGTCGCGCTCGTGCAGGGTCACCCGGTGCCCGCGCAGGGCCAGCGTCCGCGCCGCCTCGCACCCGGCCGGCCCGCCGCCGACCACCACGACGCTGCGCGGGACCGGGTCGGTCCCGACCGGGTCGGGGTCGGTGCTCTCGTGCCCGGAGCGGGGTTCGGCCTCGTCGCCGACCACGGGGTTGCGCGGATCCCGGGCCGCACCCTGGTTGGACAGCGTGCACGGCCGCACCCGCCGCGCGAGCCCGGCCCGGCACAGCCGCACCAGGTCCGGGTCGGCGATCTGCGCCCGGGTCATCTCGACCAGGTCGGCCGTGCCCGAGGCCAGGGCGGCCCCCGCCATGCCCGGGTCGACGACGCTGCCCTGCAGCACGACCGCCGGGCCCGCGCCCCGCGACCGGACCGCCGCCCGCACCCGCGCACACACCTCGCGGCCGAACCCGGGCCGGGTGTGCATGTCCGGGCGGGTCGCCGACACCGAGAACGCTCCGCCCCGCACCGGGACCAGGTAGTCGGCGACACCGGACACCGACACGGCCAGCCCGGTCCCGGCCTCCGGGGTGATCCCCGCCCACGGCGCGAGCTCGTCGACGCAGAGCCGCAGCCCCAGCACCTTGTCCGGACCGAGCGCGCCGCGGACCGCGGCCAGGACCTCCCGCAGCAGCAGGCCCCGGTCGGCGTAGGCGTCGGTGCGGTGGTTGGTCAGGCCCGAGCAGAACTGCCGGAGCAGCGAGTGCTGCCCGGCGTTGAGCTCCACCCCGTCCAGCCCGGCCGCGGCCGCACCCCGCGCGGCGGCGGCGAACCCGTCCACCAGCGCGTCGATCTCGGCCTGCTCGATCGCCACCGGCACCTCGCGGGTGACCACGTCGGGCTCGCGCGAGGGGCCCCACAGCGGCAGCCGCGAGTACGCGGTCGAGCCCTGGGAGCCGGCGTGACCGAGGCCGGCCAGCACCAGGGTTCCGTGCGGGCGGCAGGCCCGGGCGACCGCGGCCCAGCCCGGCCCGCAGTCGGCCGCCAGCGGCGCGCGCGCGTAGGGGTGGTCGGAGGGGTGCACGGAGGCGACCTCGGTGACGATCAGCCCGGCGCCGCCCACGGCGCGGCGGGCGTAGTAGGCCACGTGCCGCTCGGAGATCTCACGGCGGTGGCCGAGGTTCGTCTCGTGCGGGCCGAACATCACCCGCGACGGCGCGCGACGTCTCCCGATCCGGACCGGGTCGCTCAGGCCGGCGGTCGCGTCGTCGTCGCCGGGCACCCGCGCGGTCCTCCTCCGTGATCGACGGGTGTGGTCGGACCGGTGCCACCGACGGCACCGGTCCGGCCACAGAAGAAGATCACCGCCGTGCGGTCAGCTCCCGGCGACCGGGACCGACGGCGCGGGCATGCCGGCCAGCGGGCTCTCGTCGCAGGCCCGGTCGGGGCGCCGCGGGGGCGGGGCCAGGCTCAGCATCGTCGGCTGCTTCGGCGCGCGCGAGTTGCGCGGCTCCGAACGGGAGTGGTCCACGTCCGACTTCGGGATCACGGTCGCGCCGTCGCGGTCGGCCAGCATCTGCTCGCCGAAGCCGCGCACGCACTCCGGGTCCGGCCCGTCGAGCGGCAGGCCGGTGAAGAACTTCGCCGCCATGCACCCGCCCTGGCAGGAGTCGTAGTGGTTGCACGAGGCGCAGGCGCCGCCGGTCTGCGGCTGGCGAAGCTCGGTGAACAGCTCCGAGTTCTCCCAGACCTCCTGGAACCCGCCGGGCGAGCGGACGTTGCCGGCCAGGAAGTTCTCGTGGATCGCGAACGGGCAGGCGTAGACGTCGCCGACCGGGTCGATCAGGCACACCACGCGCCCGGCGCCGCACAGGTTCAGCCCGGGCAGGGCCTCGCCGAACGCGGAGAGGTGGAAGAACGAGTCGCCGGTCAACACGTTGTCGCCGCTCTTGACCAGCCAGTCGTAGAGCTGGCGCTGCTGGCCCGCGGTCGGGTGCAGCTCGTCCCAGACGTCGGCACCGCGCCCGGACGGGCGCAGCCGGGTGATCCGCAGCTGGGCGTTGTACTTGTCCGCGATGGCCTTGAAGTCGTCGAGCTGGTCGACGTTCTGGCGGGTCATCACGACCGAGATCTTGGGCTGGCCGAAGCCGGCCTCGGCCAGGTTCTCCAGTGCCCGGATCGAGGTGTCGAACGAGCCGGGCCCGCGCACGTGGTCGTTGACCTCGGGCGTCGCGCCGTCCATCGAGATCTGGATGTCGACGTAGTCGGTGCGGGCGAGCTGGGCGGAGCGCTTCTTGTCCAGCTTGATGCCGTTGGTGGAGAACTTGACCCCGACGTTGTGGTCGATCGAGTAGTCGAGCAGCTCCCAGAAGTCCGGGCGCACGGTCGGCTCGCCGCCGCCGATGTTGATGTAGAAGACCTGCATCCGCTGCAGCTCGTCGATGACGTGCTTGGCCTCGGCCGTGTCGAGCTCACGCGGGTCGCGCCGACCGGAGGAGGACAGGCAGTGCACGCACGCCAGGTTGCAGGCGTAGGTGAGCTCCCAGGTGAGACAGATGGGCGAGTTCAAGCCGTACTGGAAGTGATCGACGAGCTTCACGGGCACACTCCACTGTGGTGCGTCGAGCGGGATGGGGCGAGGGGGCGCTCAGCGCGCCTCGATGGTGCCGGACTCGGCGAGGCCGGCCAGGGCCTTGACGTAGGCGGGACGCTGCGCCTCCGCGACGCCGGCCGCCGCGATCGCGGCGTGCACGTCGGGCTGGTTCTCCAGGTCCTTGACGACCTCGACCAGTTCGGGGGTCTTGAGGAACGACAGCTTGCGGGTCACGAAGTCGTACACCAGCGCGCCGAAGGGCTCCGGTCGCAGCGCCACGTTCGGGCTGCACCGGTAGGCCGATCCGGGGTCGAACGCCGACCCCGGACCGTCCACCGTGCGGATGCTCGCGTCGCGAGCTCCGCTCGTCGCACCGGCGTCGAGCGGCTTAGTAGACACCGCACATGCCGTCGATGGAGACCTCCTCGACGAGGGTCTCCTCGACGAGCGGCTCCTGGGACGCGGACTCGTTCTGCTCGATCGGGGCCATCGGCCTACCTCCTGCGTGACAGTGACGGGCAACGCTTTCGGACGTTATTGGCACCCGGTGCCGAAAGCAAGGACGGCCCTGTCCGCCCGTCCGTTCGGAGGGGCCGACGCCGGTCGGGCGGGCGGGCCCGGGCCTGCGCCCCGTGGCCGGGGACGCCGCGGCGGCTCGGCATGCTGGGCCGGTGACCGACTTGCTGCTGCACCTGTGCACCCCGGCCGACTGGCGGTCCGCGCTGGGGACGGGCACGCTCGCGCCGCCGTCCCTGGCCGAGGTCGGCTTCGTCCACCTGTCGACCCCCGAGCAGGTCGCCCTGCCCGCGCAGCGGTTGTTCGGTGGCCGGCGCGACCTCGTGCTGCTGGCGGTGGCCCGGCACGCGATCGACGCGGCCGGGATCGAGGTCCGCTGGGAGCCCGGTGTCCCCGGGGACCCGGAGTCGATGCGCTTCCCGCACGCCTACGGGGCGATCCCGGTGCACGCGGTGCACGCGGTGCTGCCCTACCGCCCGGACCGGGAGGGCCGGTTCGAGGCACCCGCCGTCCCCGACCTGGACGCGGCGGGGCGGGCCACGGTCTGGGAGCCCTCGCTGCTGCGCCGGGCCGCGGCCCGGGAGATCCCGGTGACCGGCGGGGTCGCCGTGCGCGCCGACGCGATGCCCGCCTCGCGCCGGCACAACCGGCTGCTCGTGCACGGCGCCCTGGACGCGGCCACCGTGGCCGGTGAGGCCGACCGGGCGCTCGAGGGGTCGGCCCACCGCGCCGCGACGCTCTACGGCGAGCCCCTCGCCGGCGCCGCCGCGGACCTGCCCGCACTGGGCTGGGGGGTACGGGAGCTGCGCCTGATGACCGCGCCGGCCCGCCCCGCCGACGGTTCCGGCCCGCCGGTCGGGCAGGTGGAGACGGGTCGGCTCACCGACCGGCACCGGGTCGAGGAGGCGTTGGTGACGCTGCGGCCCCGGGCCGGGCGCTCCGGCGACGACGTCGTCGCGTCCGGCGTCCTCAAGGTCGACGGGGCGACCGCCTGGCTCGACCCGGTGCACACCGATCCGCCGCACCCCGGGCGCGCAGACGTCTCCGGGGCGCTGGTGGCCGCGGCCCGCGCCCGGGCCGCGGCGCGGGGCTGCGACCTGGTCGCCCTCGCCGCGCCGGTCGGCGACCACTCGCACGAGCGGTACGCCCGGGCCGGGTTCACCGAGGCCGGGCGGGCGTGGAACGCGGTCCGCGGCGGATCCTCGGCGACCGCCTCAGAACACGCTGCCGACATCGCGGCGCACGACGTCGTCGAGGCAGCGCTCGACGACCGCGGCGATCGTCCAGGACGGGTTGACGCTGCCGGTGGATCCGGGGATCAGCGCGCCGTCGGTGACGTAGAGCCCGCGGTGCCCGGCCAGCCGGCCGTGGTTGTCGCACGCCCGGTCCAGCACCGCCCCGCCCAGCGGGTGCCAGGTGATCGGGTCGAGGGTGCCCAGGTCGAGCAGGCCCAGCGGGAGGTCGGCGGCGTGGCCGGCCGGCCGGCCCAGGCCCTCGGGCAGGGTCCGCGCCAGCCGGGACAGGTCGACGCCGACGGCCGTGCCGAGCGGGTTGTCCGGGGCGACGAGCCGCTGCAGGGTCTGCCGCACGGTCCGCTGGGCGTCGGCGTCGCCGTCACCGGGCCAGTGCAGGCGGGCGTCGCCGGTGGCGGGGTCGAACCGGAACTCCCCCACCGGCTCGCACGCCCCGAAACCCGGCACCGACATCAGGTGCGCCTCGAACGGCAGCGGCGCCGGCCCGAACCCGACGGTGACCGCCTCCCGACGGCCGGGCGCCTCCGGCCGGACCCCGACCACGAGCGGCCCGCCCTGCGGGGCACCGGTGCGCTGCGGGACCCCGGCCCGCAGGTAGATGCGGTCGCCGTTGTTGCCCCAGTACCGGCCGACGTCGGAGCCGAGGTCGGGCAGGGTGGCGGTCTCGCGGGCCCGCACCAGCAGCCGCGAGGTCCCGGTCGAGCCCGCCCCGAAGAACACCGCCGAGGTGGTGACGGCGATCCGTTCCCGGACCACGCCGTCGGTGTCGATCCGTTCCACCTCGACCCGGTAGCGCCCGCCGCCGACGGCGTGCACGTCGGTGACCCGGTGCAGCGGGGCGACCGTGACCAGCCCGGAGCGTTCGGCGTCGGCCAGGTAGTTGCGGTCTGCGGAGTTGCGGGCACCGCTGTTGACCCCGGAGAAGTACTCCCCGACCGAGACCGACGGGGTGGCCCGCCCGTTCAGCTCGTCACGCACGACGTCCCAGTCCACCGCGTTCGGGAACCGCAGTGGGGTCATCCCGGCCCGGCGCGCCTGGTCCAGGAACAGCCGGTTGCCCCGGTAGTTGGGGTGGGCCAGGACGTCGTCGGGGATCGGGCCGATACCGACCCGGGCGGCCGCGCGCGGGTAGTGCTCGGCCTCCAGCTCGGCGTGGTCGATACCGGGGATCGCCGCGCTGAAGACCTCCGCGCCGGGCTTGAGCCAGACCCCGGCGTAGACCAGCGTGCTGCCGCCGACCCCGGCCCCGCACAGCACGCTCATGCCGTCACCGGTCACCTTCTCGAACAGCCCCGTGTAGGGCTTGTAGAGGATCGGCGGCTGGCCGGGGAACACCGGGGTCGGCGTCAGGTAGGACGAGCGCCGGTCGGGCCGCAGGAACGGCGGGAACGTGTCCGCGGCCGGGGTCTGCCAGCGCCGGCCGCGTTCGAGGACCAGCGTGCGCACGCCCGCCTCGGCCAGCCGCGCCGCGGCGATGGAGCCGCCCAGCCCGCTGCCGATCACGACCGCCCGCGCGCTCCACTCGCTCACCGGGGCGACCGCCCGCGGCGTGGCGGCCGCGGCGCCGGTCGCGCCCGCGGTCAGGGCGGCGGCCGAGGCCGCCGAGACGCCGACGAACCGGCGCCGGGTCATCGTCGCCACCTCAGGCCCCCGCAGCGATGTCGGCGACGACGGTGCGGATCTGCGCCCCGTCGAAGGCGAACGTCTCGTGCACCCGGGCGCGGGTCAGCGGCACCGGGCCGAGCCCGACGTCGAGGACGTAGTCGGCGACCACCACGCCCTCCCGCACGACGTAGTGCTCGTCGTGGACCGCCGAGATCACCCGGTACTGCGGGCCGAACCGCAGGTCGCGGCGGATCTGCGGGCCGGAGAAGCCGGTCTGCAGGCCCGCCTCCACCCGGGTGGCCCGCGGGTGCAGCGGGACCTGCGCGGGGTCGTGCGAGACCAGAGCCTCGACGTAGCTGCGGGCTCCGGCGACCCGGCAGGCGTCGTCGCAGCCGGGGTCGGCCGACGCGGTGGCGGGCAGGCCCGCGCCGAGCACGACCGCGGTCGCGACGGCGAGGACGAGCAGGGGTCGGGACACGAGCAGGGGTCGGGACACGGGGAGACCTCCGGGGGAGCGACGGGCCGGGCCCGGTGGGGGCCACGGGTAGGTTCTGCCGGGTCGTCGTCCGGGCGACGCCGGTCAACGAGTGGGGGGTCGATGTCCTCCGAGGAGGGTGGGTCCGCGCCGCGCCGCTGGGCACGTGGCGGGCGGGCACGGACCCGCGCGACGTTGCTCGACGCCGCGGCCGAGGTGTTCGCCGAGCGCGGGTACGAGGGGGCCGGGGTCGACGAGATCGCCCGGGCCGCCGGGGTCTCGGTCGGCTCGATCTACAGCCACTTCGGCAGCAAGCAGAACCTGTTCATGGCCCTGATGGACGAGTTCCTCGACGAGGACCTGGCCGTCGCGGGCGGCTCCCGCCCGGACGGCCTGGAGGCCCTGTTCCCGGCCATGGACGCCCAGCTCGTCGCCACCGCGGACTCCCGCAGGCGGGCGCTGCTGGAGGCCGAGAGCTGGGCCTACGCCGTCCGGCACCGGGACCTGCACGACGCCCTGGCCGAGCACGACCGGGCCAGCCGGGCGGCGGCGACCGGGATGATCGCCGCCGAGCGGAGCCGGCACGGGGGCGGCGGTGACCTGTCCGACGAGGAGGTCGCCACCGTGCTGATCGCGCTCTACCGCGGCCTGATCCGGCAGCGCCGCCTCGATCCGGCGTCGGTACCCGACGACCTCTACGGCCGGGCCCTGGCACTGCTCACCGGCGCGCTCGCCGTGCCGCGGTCGGTGGGCGAGCCGCCGATCGACCGGTGAGCGGGGCATGCGCACTGTCTAGCAGATTTTGAGCGATCGCTCAAAATTCGGGCGCCGCCGTCGACGTCGCCGGGCCGGCCCCTGTACGACCAGACGGTTTCCGCCCCGCCCTCTTGACGGTCTTGCCTCGGGGCCCTGTGCGCGCGGTCACGGCACCCCTAGCGTCCGTGCGGACCCACCCCCTGCACCAGAAAGGGCTGCCATGCAGGTTGACGAACTGTTGAAGCCGTTCCCCATCAAGGAGTTCCACCCGTTCCCCCGGGCCCTGATGGGTCCCGGCTCGCACGAGCTCATCGGACCGGAGGCCCTCAAGCTGGGCTTCAAGAAGACGCTGGTGATGACGTCGGGCCTGCGCGGCACCGACATCGTCAACAAGATCGTCGAGTCGATGAAGTACCACGGCCTCGAGGTCGTCGTGTACGACAAGGTCGAGTCGAACCCCAAGGACTACAACGTCATGGACGCTGTGGGCCTCTACCAGCAGAACAACTGCGACTCGTTCGTCTCCATCGGCGGCGGCTCCTCGCACGACGCCTGCAAGGGCGCCCGCGTCTCGGTCGCGCACGACGGCCGCAACGTCAACGAGTTCGAGGGCTTCAACAAGTCCGAGAACCCGGCGAACCCCCCGCACATCGCGGTCTCCACCACGGCCGGTACCGGCTCGGAGACCTCGTGGGCCTACGTCATCACCGACACCACGACCGACCCGGACAACCCGCACAAGTACGTGGCCTTCGACGACGCGTCGGTGACGAGCCTGGCGATCGACGACCCGGTGCTCTACTACGACTGCCCGGTCGACTTCACCGCGCAGTGCGGCTTCGACGTGCTCGCGCACGCCTCCGAGCCCTACACCTCGCGGCTGAACTTCCAGCCGTCGCTGGGCAACGCGCTGCACGCCATCAAGCTGACCGCGGAGAACCTGCGCGCGGCGGTGTGGAACGGCCAGGACCTGGCCGGTCGCGAGGGCATGATGTACGCCCAGTACATCGCCGCCCAGGCGTTCAACTCCGGTGGCCTCGGGATCATCCACTCGATCTCGCACGCGGTGTCCGCGTTCTACGACACCCACCACGGCCTGAACAACGCCATCGCGCTGCCGCGCGTGTGGGCGTTCAACATGCCGGTCTGCTACGGCCGCTTCGCCGACATCGCCGAGGCGATGGGCATCGACACCCACGGCATGACCAAGCCGCAGGCCGCCGACGCCGCACTCGCGGCCTCCATCCGGCTGCTGCGCGACGTGGGCATCCCGGAGAAGTTCGCCGACGTCACCAAGGACTCGTACTCGAAGAACCGGCTGGGCACCGGCCCGACCAAGTTCTACGAGAACTCGGGTGTCATCAAGGGCGACGTCGCGGACGTCGACCGGATCACCAACCACGTCCTCGGCGACGCCTGCACCCCGGGCAACCCGAAGGAGTGCACGTTCGAGACGGTCCGCCCGGTCGTCGAGCACTCGGTGAACGGTGACCTGGACGAGCTCATCCCCTGATCGACCCGCGGGCCGCTCGGCCCGTGATCGATCTGCCGCACGACATTCAAGTTATCTGACACACACCGGGGCCCAGGGGGCCCCCCACGCCGCCGCGAGCAATACTGGCGGGGGGGGTGGGCCGGCTGGTTGCGTGTCGACCGCGCCGACGACGGCGCGGCCCCGGAAGGAGTAGTGCGTGTCCGAGACAGTGTCCGATTCCGTGCCCACGCCCATCGCCGACGACGGTGGACCGTTCGAGTCCGTCGATCAGGTCGTGGAGGCCCTGCGCAGCCAGGGCTACATCGCCGACACCCGTCTGGCCACCACCGTCTTCCTGCTGACCCGGCTGGACAAGCCGCTGCTGCTGGAGGGCCCGGCCGGCGTCGGGAAGACCGAGCTGGCCAAGATGCTGGCGCTGGCCACCGGCCGCCGGCTGCTGCGCCTGCAGTGCTACGAGGGCCAGGACGAGACCAAGGCCCTCTACGAGTGGGACTACGGCAAGCAGCTCATGTACACCCAGATCCTGCGGGAGAAGATCGGGCAGGTCGTGGCCGACGCCCCCGACCTGACCAGCGCCGTCGAGCGGATCGGCGAGCAGGACAGCGTGTTCTTCTCCGAGCGCTTCCTCGCCCCGCGGCCGCTGCTGGAGGCGATCCGCTCGCCCGAACCGGTCGTGCTGCTGATCGACGAGGTCGACCGCGCCGACGAGGCCCTCGAGGCCGTGCTGCTGGAGACCCTCGGTGAGTTCCAGATCTCGGTGCCCGAGATCGGGACGTTCACGGCCGAGAAGCGCCCCTACGTGTTGCTGACCTCGAACAACACGCGCGACCTGGCCGCCGCTCTCAAGCGCCGCTGCCTGCACCTGTTCCTGGACTACCCGGCCGCCGCGCGCGAGCTGGAGATCGTCAAGTCGAAGAAGACGGGCCTGTCCGACGCGCTGGCCGAGGAGCTCGTCACGGTCGTGCGCGGGCTGCGCGAGCTGGAGCTGCGCAAGGCCCCGAGCATCTCGGAGACGATCGACTGGGCCCGCACGCTGGCCGTGCTGGGCGTCGACGAGCTCGACGCCCGGGTGCTCTCGGACACCGTGTCGGTCGTGGTCAAGTACGACAAGGACGTGAAGAAGGCCCTGGACGCGATGCCGCGGCTGGTGGACCCGAACGCCGTCATCGACGACCACGGTCACGGGCACGGTCATGGCCACGGGCACGACGGCGACCACTCGCACGACGAGCCGGCCGCGAAGCCGGCACGCCCGGCGGCGAACGACGACCCGGACGACGGCGACGTCGACGGCGTCGCCAAGCGCGCCGGCAAGGACGCCCCGGGACGGCACGGCGGTGTCTACGGCGGGCTGCCCGGCGGGACTCCTCCGCCGGTCGCACCGGTCCGTCCGGTGAGCAAGGGCCAGGGCAGCCGCTCCTTCGGCGGCAGCCGCAAGCGCCCGCTCTGATCGGCAGGAGGCGAACAGTGGAAGCGAGCATCCACCGGTTCGTCCGGCTGCTCCGTATTCGTGCGATCCGGATCTCGGTCTCCGAGGCCGTGGACGCGATGCGGTGCGCCGGCCAGCCGGGCGTCATGTCCGACAAGGCCACGCTCAAGGAGGCGCTGCGCGTCTCGCTGATCAAGGACCGGCGCGACGAGGAGGTCTTCGACGAGGTCTTCGACCTGTTCTTCTCGCTGGTCAAGGTCGGCGGGAAGGACAAGGGCCACGGCCACGGGCACGGCCACGGGGACATGACCGACGAGGGCCTGCTGGAGGACTTCACGCTCTCCGAGGAACCGAGCGACACCCCGCAGGAGGGCCACGACCACGGGGCCCCGGTCGACATCCGGGACTTCTTCGACCCGGAGGACCTGGCCGAGCAGTACAACCTGCACCAGGAGGCCAACAAGGTCGACCTGGCGGCGATGACCGACGAGATCGTGTTCTCCAAGGACCAGGAGGGCCAGGAGCTCGCCGAGGGCCAGCGGGTACAGATCGAGACCGACCGGTTCTCCGGTGGCGGCCTGCCCGGCGACATCGCCGAGGCCCAGGGCACCAAGGTCGACGCCGACCTGTCGGTGGCCCAGCAGGACGCCCTGCTCGGCTGGCTCAACTCCACCGAGGACGCACTCTCCGAGCAGGAGAAGGGCACCGAGGACGACGCGGCCGCGCTGCGCCGCCGGCTCGCCGGCGTCCTGGAGAACCTGCCGGAGGCGATCAAGGCGCACCTGGAGAAGCTGCTCGAGATCGAGCAGCGGATCGTCGAGGGGCACGACGACATCGACCGGGTGGCCGAGGTCGACCGGGCGAACGAGCACGAGCGGATGCAGCTGGAGGACTCGCTGCGCCGGCTGGCCAAGTCGCTGCACGGGGCGCTGACCCACCGTCGCCGGGTGTCCCCGCGCGGGCGGATCGACTCGGGCCGCACGATGCGCAGGAACATGCGCTTCGACGGCATCCCGTTCAACCCGGTCACGGTGCAACGTCAGGAGGACAAGCCGCGGTTGGTGGTGCTCGCCGACGTGTCGCTGTCGGTGCGGGCCACCGCGCGGTTCACCCTGCACCTGGTGCACGGCCTGCAGGACCTGTTCGGGCAGGTGCGCTCGTTCGCGTTCGTGGCCGACCTGGTGGAGGTCACCGACCTGTTCGCCGACCACCCGGTGGAGCAGGCCCTGGGCATGATCTTCGGCGGTGACCAGCTCGACGTCGACGCGAACTCGCACTACGGGCTCGCGTTCGGCCAGTTCCTGGAGGACCACCCGACCGCGGTCACCCGTCGCTCCACGGTGCTGGTCCTGGGCGACGGGCGGGGCAACGGCAACGACCCGAACATGGAGGCGTTCATCGAGATCACCCGGCGGGCCCGGGAGACGATCTGGCTCACCCCCGAGCCGCGCTACTCCTGGGGCCTGGGCCGCTGCGACCTGCCCGCCTACGCCGAGCACTGCGACCGCGTCCGGGTCGTGCGCGACCTGTCCGGCCTGGAGAACACCACCAACGAGATGGCCGGCGAGCTGATCGGCCGCTGACCCGCCCCTCCACGCACGAACGAACGGAACTGTCGTCGGATAGGTTGCGACGACAGTTCCGTTCGTCGTCGAGGGGGTGCGCATGCCTGCGTACGGGGACTACCAGCTGGAGATCTACGGGGCCGGGCTCGGCGGCCGGGTACCGACCCTGCCGATGACCTTCGACGAGCTGGAGCGGCGCGCGCAGGCGGCGCTGCCGCCGTCGATCTGGTCCTACGTGGCCGGTGGTGCGGGCGACGAGCGCACCCAGCGCGCCAACGCCGAGGCCTTCGGCGGGTGGGGCCTGGTGCCGCGGATGATGGTCGGGGCGACCCGGCGGGACCTGACGGTGGAGATGTTCGGCATGTCCCTGCCCACGCCGCTGTTCCTGTGCCCGATCGGGGTGATCGGGCTGTGCGCCCAGGACGGGCACGGGGACCGGGCCACCGCGCGCGCCGCGGCCCGCACCGGGGTCCCGATGGTGGCCTCGACACTGACGGTCGACCCGATGGAGGACGTCGCCGCCGACCTCGGCGACACCCCGGGGATCTTCCAGCTCTACACCCCGAACGACCGCGAGCTGGCCGAGAGCCTGGTCGGCCGGGCCGAGGCGGCCGGCTACCGGGCGATCGTGGTCACCCTCGACACCTGGGTCACCGGCTGGCGACCGCGGGATCTGGCGACCGCGAACTTCCCGCAGCTGCGCGGGCACTGCATCGCCAACTACACCTCCGACCCGGTGTTCCGCTCCCGGCTGTCGCAGACGCCGGAGGAGAACCTGATGGCCGCGACCGGGCACTGGGCGAGCGCGTTCGGGCACGCGTTCACCTGGGACGACCTGGACTGGCTGCGCGGGCTGACCGACCTGCCGATCGTGCTCAAGGGCATCTGCCACCCCGACGACGCGCGGCAGGGGCTGGACGCCGGCGCCGACGGGATCTACGTCTCCACCCACGGCGGACGCCAGGCCAACGGCGGTCTGTCCGCGCTGGAGATGCTGCCCGACGTCGTCGACGCCGTGGACGGGCGCGGGCCGGTGCTGTTCGACTCCGGCGTCCGCTCCGGCTCGGACGCGGTGCTGGCGCTGGCGATGGGCGCGACCGCGGTCGGGGTGGGCCGGCCCTACGCCTACGGCCTGGCCCTGGGCGGCGAGGACGGGGTCGTGCACGTGCTGCGCTCGTTGCTGGCCGAGGCCGACCTGCTGATGGCCGTGGACGGCTACCCGTCGCTGGCATCACTGGACCGTTCGGCCGTGCGCCGCACGGTGTGCGGGCCACGCCGGTAACCGGGGCACCTGACCGACCGGGCAGGTATCGGGCTCCGCTCGGAGGGTTGTGGCGCGGGCCCGTGGTGGCCCCGGGGCCGCACCACCTACCGTCGACGACACCGCCACGCCGCGTTCGGAGGAGCTTCCATGATCGGACTCGACCAGCTGAGCAACGACCTCGCGGGCTGGCTCGACTCGACGTTCGTCGCGCGGGGCCTGCTGGCCCCGGAGGCGTTCGAGGAGGCCTTCGTCGCGGTCGTGACCGGCGCCGCGAAGGACCCCGACGCCCCCGACGACGCGTGGCTGGCGTTCTACCGCAACACCGTCGACGCGCTGGCCGGTGACCCGGTGCCCGGCGGCACCAACGCCGAGATGAAGCCCGTGCACGAACGCGCGCTGGAGCTCGTCGCGGGCTCGGAGGTGCTGGAGCTGGGCTGCTGCTTCGGGTTCCTGTCGCTGCGCCTGGCCGCGGCCGG
Organism: uncultured Pseudonocardia sp.; assembly: GCA_966211265.1. Lineage (GTDB taxonomy): Bacteria > Actinomycetota > Actinomycetes > Mycobacteriales > Pseudonocardiaceae > Pseudonocardia. The sequence continues at coordinate 9,684 of CBIHNM010000027.1, read as the reverse complement.
CCACCGGGTCACCGCGACCGACCTGACCGGCGGGACGGTCGAGCTGCTGTCCCGGATGGCACCGCAGCTGGGCGCGGGTCTCGACGTGATGGTGGCCGACGCCCGCGCCGTCGCCCGTCCGGACGGGTGCGCGGACACCGTGCTCGCGGTGCACCTGATCGAGCACCTGCCCGAGGCCGAGGGGGACGAGGTGCTGGCCGAGATGCTGCGCCTGGCCCGCCGACGGGTCGTGGTCGCCGTCCCGTTCGAGGACGAGGCCAGCGCCACCTGGGGGCACGTGCGCCTGTTCGACACGGCCGTGCTGGCCGCCATGGGCGAGCGCACCGGGCGGGAGTACACGGTCTCCGAACACCACGGTGGCTGGCTCGTCATCGACGTCTGAGCGGCACCGGAGCCGGGCACCGCGTCCGGCACGGTCGTGCACAGGTTCGGGCGCACGCAGGTCACGGGCGGCCCCGCCGCGCGTGGCGACGGTCCGGCTGACCGACCCAGGAGCACTGCCGACCCGGGGCACCCCCGCCCGGCACGGGGCCGGGCGGGGGTGCTCGGTGAGACGTCGCCGCTCAGGCGCCGGAGGCGGTCTCCAACGCGCGGCGGGTGAGGACCTTGACCAGGGCCCGGCGGTAGGCCGGGGTGCCGGCCGTGTCCGCCGGGGGCTCGGTGCCCTCGTCGGCCAGGGCCGCGGCCTCGGCGATCGAGCGCCCGTCCGCGAGCGCCTGCTCGGTGGCGGTGGCGCGCAGGGCCGTGGAGCCCATGTTCACCAGACCCACCTTGCCGTCGCAGACGGCCACCGCGACGATCGCCCAGTCGTTGCTGCGGCGGGTGAACTTCTCGTAGGCCCAGCCCGCGTCGCCCTTGCGGGGCAGGCGGATCTCGACCACGAGCTCGTCGGGCTCGCGCACCGAGGAGAAGACCCCGGTGTAGAAGTCGGCGATGCCGACCGTGCGCTCACCGCGCGGGCCGCGCAGCACGATCGTGCCGTCCAGCGCCAGGACCGCGGCCGGCAGGTCGGAGGCCGGGTCGCCGTGGGCGAGCGAGCCGCCGAGCGTGCCGCGGGCGCGGACCTGCGGGTCGCCGACCGTGCGGGCCACGGCCGGGACCAGCGGGACCTCGGCGCCGAGGAGCTCGGAGGCGACCAGGTCACGGTGCTTGGTCCCGGCACCGACGGCGACCTCGTCCCCGTCGAGCCTGATGTAGTCCAGCTCGGCGAGCCGGCCGATGTCGATCACGAACTCCGGGGCGCCGAGGCGCACCTTCATGACCGGGATCAGCGAGTGCCCACCGGCCAGGACGGTGGCGTCCTCGCCCTTCTCGGCCAGCAGGGCGATCGCGGCGTCGAGCGTGTCCGGGCGGGCGTAGTCGAACGCGAGGGGGATCATGCCTGGGCCTCCTCGGCGGACTCGCCGCGGGAGAAGCCGGGCGCGCTGCGCAGCGCGTCGGACTCCGCCTCGGCCTTCTGCTCGGCGTCGGGATCCTTGCCCGCAGCGACCAGGACCGCGCGCACGATGTTGTGGTAGCCGGTGCAGCGGCAGAGGTTGCCCTCGAGCCCCTCCCGGACCTTGCGCTCGTCGAGGTCGTCGTCGTGGCTGATCAGCGACACCGCCGACATCACCATGCCCGGGGTGCAGAAGCCGCACTGCAGGCCGTGCTCGGCGTGGAAGGCGGCCGTGACCGGGTGGGTCGGCGTGCCGTCGGCGGCGCCGTCGAGGCCCTCCATCGTGGTCACCGACTGCTGGTCGGCCTGCACCGCGAGCAGCGTGCAGGACTTGACCGCCTCGCCGTCGAGCAGGACGGTGCACGCCCCGCAGGAGGTGGTGTCACAGCCGATGTTGGTGGCCTTGAGCCCGACGTTCTCGCGCAGGTAGTGCGCCAGCAGCAGCCGGGGCTCGACGTCGGCGGAGGTGTCCTCGCCGTTGACCGAGATCTGGACCTTCACTTGGTGACCCCCTCCGAGGCGGTGTCGATGGGCGACTCCGCAGGCTTCGTCGCGGTCTGGATCGCTTCCCACACGCGCAGCGGGGTCAGCGGCATGTCGATGTGGCGGACGCCGAGGTGCGACAGGGCGTCGATCACGGCGCTCTGCGTGGCCGGTGTCGAGCCGATCGTCCCGGCCTCGCCGATGCCCTTGTAGCCCATCGGGTTGATCGGGGTCGGCGTGGTCATCTCGACCAGGTCGAAGCTGGGCAGCTCGGCCGCGGACGGGATGCCGTAGTCGGCGAACGTGCCGGTCAGCGGCTGGCCCTCGTCGTCGTAGACGACCTCCTCCAGCAGCGCCTGGGCGATGCCCTGGGCGATCCCGCCGTGCCGCTGGCCCTCGCAGAGCAGCGGGTTGAGGATCGGGCCCGCGTCGTCCACCGCGATGATCTTCTCGACGGTGACCTTCCCGGACTCGGTGTCGACCTCGACGACGCAGACGTGCGCGCCGAACGGGAACGTGGGCTTCTTGCCGTCCCAGGTGGTGTCGACCTTGAGCTGCTCGGCCGCGGCCAGCTCGGCGAACGTGACGCTCGTGGCCCCCGGCACGCCGCGCACCGTGATCGCGGCGTTGTCCGTGTCGACCTCGAGGTCCTCGACGCTCGCCTCGAGCAGGTCGGCCGCGCGCTGCTTGGCCAGGTCGACCAGCTCGCCGGCGGCCTGGTGCACCGCGATGCCACCGGTCTGCAGGCTGCGCGATCCCATCGTGCCGCCGCCGCGGGGGACCAGGTCGGTGTCGCCGTGCTTGACGGTGATCTTGTCCAGCCCGATGCCCAGGTGCTCGGAGGCGAGCATGGCCCACGCCGTGGCGTGGCCCTGACCGTGCGGCGAGGTGCCGGTCAGCACGGTGACCGAACCGTCGGCGTGCACCTCGACCGAGGCGTCCTCGGCGAACGCGCCGCCACCGGTGATCTCCACGTAGGACGAGACGCCGATGCCCATCTGGCGGACGTCGCCGCGGTCGCGGCGGGCCTTCTGCTCGGCGCGCAGGCCCTCGTAACCGGACTCCGCCAGCGCCAGGTCGATCGCCTCGGCGTACTCGCCGGAGTCGTACTCGACCCCGCCCTTGGTCTTGAACGGGAACTTGTCCGGGGACACGACGTTGAGCTTGCGGACCTGTGCCGGGTCCATCCCGATCTCGGCGGCGAACAGGTCCATCGCCCGCTCGATCGCGGCGGTCGCCTCCGGACGTCCGGCGCCGCGGTAGGCCGCGATCGAGGTCGTGTTCGTGACCACGACCCGTGCCCGGGAGTCGACGTTGGCGATGTCGTAGGTGCCCGGCGCCATCATCCGCGTGAACATCGGCAGGAACGTGCCCAGACGCGGGTAGGCGCCGGCGTCCTGGACGACGTCGAGGCGGTAGTGGGTGACCTTCCCGGCCTTCGTGCCGCCGATCGTGATCGTCTGGCGCTGGGCGCGGCCCTGCACCATCCCGGTCATGTTCTCCGAGCGGCTCTCGTTCCAGCGGACCGGGCGGCCCTGCCGGCGGGACAGCCACGCGACCAGCCCGAACTCCGGGTCGGAGCCGATCTTGGCGCCGAAGCCGCCGCCCACGTCGGGCAGGATCACGTGGACCTTGTCCTTGTCCAGGCCGAGCCACGTGGCGATCTCGTCGCGCCCGCCCTGGGCGTTCTGGTTCGAGATGTAGCAGGTGACCCGGTCGCCCTCCCAGAAGGCGCTGGCCGCGCGGGTCTCCAGCGGGGCCGCGGCCAGCCGCTGGTTGACGATGTCGCGGGTGACCACGACCTCGCAGCCGTCGAAGAAGTCGGCGGCCGGCTCCTCGTCGTGGTTGTAGGCCGCGGCGGTGTTCGTACCCGCCTCGGGGAACAGCAGGGTCTCGTCGTCCATCGCGGCCAGCGGGTCGATCACGACCGGGAGCGGGTCGTAGTCGACGTCGACCAGGTCGGCGGCGTCCTCGCCCTGGTAGAGCTCCTCGGAGAGGACCGCGGCGACCGGCTCGCCGACGAAGCGGACCTTCTCGGTCGCCAGGAACGGCCGGGTCATGGCCTTGTTCGCGCCCGGGAACAGCAGCGCGGGGTCGAGGTCGAGGTCGGCGCCGGTCACCACGGCGACGACGCCGGGCGCGGCGAGCGCCTCGGACGTGTCGATCGAGGTGATCGTGGCGTGGGCGATCGGGGAGCGGACGAGCGTCAGGTGCAACGCTCCGGTCAGCCGCTCGTCGGTCAGGTCGTCGGTGTAGGTCGCGCCGCGAGTGAGGAAGACCGGATCCTCGGTTCGGACAACGCGTGTGCCCAGGATGCTCATCGATCGCGAGCGTATACGCGCCACCCGACACCTGCGACGAGCGACGATCCGCTGACCTGCGGATTAGCCGACCCTAAGCGGCTCCGCGCCCGAGTCGCGCGTCGCATCCACGGCCGGGCGGCCGCGGTCAGCCGCGCAGATGCGAATCTCGACGATCAGGAAGCCTGATCCTTCTCGTCCCACCAGGCCCGCGTGGCCCACAGCGGCGACACCGGACCGTGCCCGGCCCCCAGCGGGTAGGAGTGCCGCACGGCCTCGACGATGTAGCGCTTGCCGAAGCCGACGGCCGCGACCGGGTCCGCCCCGCGGGCCAATGCCGACGCGATCGCCGCCGCCAGCGAGTCACCGCCGCCGTGGGTGTTGCCGGTGGCGAAGCGCGGACCCGGGAGCTCGACGAACTCGTCGCCGTCGTAGAGCAGGTCCAGGCAGCCGTCGACGTCCTCGGCCAGGTGCCCGCCCTTGACCAGCACATAGCGCGGGCCCAGCTCGTGCAGGGCCTTCGCGGCCGCGTACTGGCCGTCCCGGTCGTGCACGTCGTGCCCGACCAGCAGGCGCACCTCGTCCAGGTTCGGGGTGACGACGGTGGCCCGCGGGAACAGCACCGTCCGGTAGGCCTCCAGCGCGGAACCGGCCAGCAGCGGGTCGCCGTGCATCGACGCGGCGACCGGGTCCACCACCAGCGGCGCGGCACGGTCCCGGCCGATGCCCACCTCGTCGCACGTCGCGGCGACCGTCTCGATGATCTCGGTGGTGGCCAGCATCCCGGTCTTGGCCGCCTGCACCCCGATGTCCTCGGCGACCACCCGGATCTGGCCCGCGATCGTCTCGGCGGGGACGGCGTGCACGCCGGTGACCGCGAGCGAGTTCTGCACGGTCACCGCGCACACGGCCAGGCACCCGTGCACCCCGCACGCGGCGAACGTGCGCAGGTCGGCCGGGATCCCGGCACCGCCGCCGGAGTCGGTCCCGGCGATCGTGATCACCCGGGGCGGGGTGGTGCCGACGGTCTCGTCCAACATGTCGCCATCCTCCCTGCCCCGGGCGCGCCGGTGCGGCCCGGCCCTCCGGGCGTCGGGCCCGGCCGGCGTCAGTCCCCGGCGGCCGAGCTGATCGGCAGGTAGACGCGACCGCCCTCGTCGCGGAACTCGCCGGACTTCTCCTCCATCCCGGCCTCGATCGCCTCGACGCTGGTCAGCCCGTGCTCCTCGGCGTAGTCACGGACGTCCTGGGTGATCTTCATGGAGCAGAACTTGGGCCCGCACATGGAGCAGAAGTGCGCGGTCTTGGCCCCCTCCGCCGGCAGCGTCTCGTCGTGGAAGCCCTGCGCGGTGTCCGGGTCGAGCGAGAGCGCGAACTGGTCGCGCCAGCGGAACTCGAACCGGGCCTGCGAGAGCGCGTCGTCGCGGTGCTGGGCGTGCGGGTGCCCCTTGGCCAGGTCCGCGGCGTGTGCGGCGATCTTGTAGGTGATCACGCCGGTCTTCACGTCGTCGCGGTTCGGCAGGCCCAGGTGCTCCTTGGGCGTGACGTAGCAGAGCATCGCGGTACCGGCCTGCGCGATCGTCGCGGCGCCGATCGCCGAGGTGATGTGGTCGTAGCCGGGCGCGATGTCGGTGGCCAGCGGGCCGAGCGTGTAGAACGGCGCCTCCTCGCACCACTGCTCCTCCAGGCGCACGTTCTCCACGATCTTGTCCATCGGGACGTGGCCGGGACCCTCGATCATCACCTGGACGTCGTGGTCCTTCGCGATCCTGGTCAGCTCACCGAGGGTCTCGAGCTCGGCGAGCTGCGCGGTGTCGTTGGCGTCGGCGATCGACCCCGGGCGCAGGCCGTCGCCCAGGGAGAACGTGACGTCGTAGCGGCGGAAGATCTCGCACAGCTCGGAGAAGTGGGTGTAGAGGAACGACTCCTGATGGTGCGCCAGGCACCACGCGGCCATGATCGAGCCGCCGCGGGAGACGATCCCGGTCATCCGCTTGGCCGTGAGCGGGACGTAGCGCAGCAGCACGCCGGCGTGCACGGTCATGTAGTCGACGCCCTGCTCGCACTGCTCGATCACGGTGTCGCGGTAGAGCTCCCAGGTGAGCTTCTGCGGGTCGCTGTCGACCTTCTCCAGCGCCTGGTAGATCGGCACCGTGCCGATCGGGACGGGCGAGTTCCGGATGATCCACTCGCGGGTCTCGTGGATGTCGCGGCCGGTGGAGAGGTCCATGACGGTGTCGGCGCCCCAGCGGGTCGCCCACACCATCTTGTCCACCTCCTCCGGCACCGAGGAGGTGACGGCCGAGTTCCCGATGTTGGCGTTGATCTTCACCAGGAACCGCTTGCCGATGATCATCGGCTCGGCCTCCGGGTGGTTGACGTTGGCCGGGATGACGGCCCGGCCGCGGGCGACCTCGGAGCGGACCAGCTCGACGTCGCAGCCCTCGCGGATCGCGATGTAGCGCATCTCCGGGGTGACCAGGCCGGCCTTGGCGTAGGCCAGCTGCGTCACCCGTGCGTCCTCCGTGCCCCGACGCGCCGCGATCCAGTCCGCACGGACCGGCGGCAGCCCGGCCCGCACGTCCACGGTCGCGCTCTCGTCGGTGTAGGGCCCGGAGGTGTCGTAGACGTCGTGGTGCTCGCCGTTGCTCAGCTCGACCCGGCGCACCGGGACCCGCAGACCCTCGGGCCCGTCCAGGTAGACCTTGTGCGATCCGTGGATCGGTCCGGTGGTGACCTGCGGGTGCACGTGCTCGGACAACGTCGTCATGACGACTTCCTCCCTCACCGGCATTACCCGGCTGGTTCGGCGGTCGGCGACCGGATCATCGCCCTCTCAGCCCCGTGCGACGGAGCTCCCGCGTGTTCAGATGTGACCGAACCGTAACCGCGGATCGCGCCGGTACGCCAGACCGGATCTGCGGGCGGGAACGCGCGGGGATCACCCGCGGGCCGGAATAGGCCTCCGGCCTGCGACGTTGCGAGCGACATGACGCAGAACGCCGAACTGAGCCCGACCGACTGGGTCCGCGAGCAGACCGAGAAGATCCTCGAGAACGGGACCACCGAGGGCGTGACGGTGATGGACCGCCCGATCGTCCTGGTCACCACGACCGGGGCGAGGTCGGGCAGGCAGCGCTACGTCCCGGTGATGCGCGTCGAGCACGACGGCAGCTACGCCATGATCGCGTCCAAGGGCGGCACCCCGGAGCACCCGGCCTGGTACCACAACGTGCTCGCGAACCCGACCGTCACCGTCCAGGACGGCGCCTCCACCGGCACCTACGTCGCCCGGGAGCTCACCGGCGCCGAGCGCGAGCAGTGGTGGGACCGCTCGGTCGAGGCCTACCCGCCCTACGCGGAGTACCAGACCAAGACCAGCCGGGTGATCCCGGTGTTCGTGCTCGACCCCCGGAGCTGACCGGGCCCACGGAGGGCGCACCGGGCGGCGGGCGCCCGCGGACGCGACGGCCGGGCACCCGACCGTGGACCGGCCTTCGTCACGTTTGTTTGCGCGACCGGTGACCGGGCGGGCACGGTCGGTGTCGTCACAGGTCGCCGCGTCCCGCCCGTCCCGGGTGACTCGGGGACCGAGCCCGGCCGGCGCGTGCGTGCGGCCGCGACCCGCAGGAGAGTGCGCCCCCACGATGTTCGACTCCGAGTCCGCCCTGCCCCCGAACGGCATCGACACACCGGCCGACCCCGACACCGCGTGGCGCAACCGGCTCGTCGAGCTGCACGTGCTGGCCGAGCACGGCGACGAGGCGGCCGCCGGTGAGGCCAAGTCCTGGATCGACACCGACGAGCGCGCGCGCCGCGCGTGGAACGAGATCGAGTCCACCTGCCGGGAGCTGCGACAGGACTGAACGCCGCAGCCCCGGACCGTCACCGGGCGGGGACGGCGGCGTCGGCCACCGCTCAGCCCCGTTCGACGTCCTCGGCGTGCTGGGTGGCCGGGTCCCACGAGCGGCCCGGGGTCCCCCAGCCGTTGTGCTTGAGCATCTTCTTCGCCGCGCGCTGGTTGCGCCCCATCAGCCGGTCCAGGTAGAGCAGCCCGTCCAGGTGGTCGACCTCGTGCTGCAGGCAGCGCGCGAAGAAGCCCGTGCCCTCGGCCTCGACCGGCTCGCCCTCGAGATCGGTGCCGGTGACCCGGGCCCATCCGGCGCGCCCGGTCGGGAAGCTCTCGTCGGGTACCGACAGGCAGCCCTCGTGGTCGTCGTCGGGGTCCGGCATGACCTCGGGACGCGCCGTCGTCTCCAGCACCGGGTTGACCACGACACCGCGGCGGATCGTGCGGGACTCCTCGTCCGGGCAGGCGTAGACGAACATCCGCAGGTCCACGCCGACCTGGTTCGCGGCCAGGCCGACCCCGTGCGCGGCCTCCATGGTCTCGACCATGTCGGCGGCCAGCGTCCGGATGGTGTCGTCGATCTGCTCGACGGGGCGGGTCGGGTTGTGCAGCACGGGGTCACCGACGATGCGGATGGGCAGAACCGTCACCGCGCGATCGTACGGGCGCCGGTACGGCACGGCTGACCAGGCGGACCGGGCGGGACCGCGAGCGGCGCGGCGGAGGTGCGGCGGCGCGGCTGCGGCATCCGGGTGAGCCTTGGCCGCCCGGGCGGCGGACTCGCACACGAGGCGTATCGGACGCGCGCGGCGGGCCCCGGCGCGCCCGGCGCGCCTGCGCCGTCCGGGTTCGCGGACGCGGCAGGATTCACACTCGGGTGGCGCGTCGTGGGGACCCGTTGTCGGTACCCCGTGGTTCAATGTGCCCCGCGAATGACAGACGTGTCATTCCATCCTGGACATCGTCGATCGGCCGCGCGAGGAGCGTGATGGAGTCCGCTGAGACCGCTGCGGAACGCCGCGGGGCGCACCGCTCCCCCGCAGGCTCGCGTGAGCTCGACCGTCGCGAACGGGAGATTCTCGCGTTCGAGGGTCAGTGGTGGAAGTACGCGGGAGCCAAGGAACAGGCCATCCGCGAGCTGTTCGACATGTCCGCCACCCGCTACTACCAGGTGCTGAACGCGCTGGTCGACAAGCCCGAGGCGCTGGCGGTGGACCCGCTGCTGGTCAAGCGCCTGCGCCGGCTGCGCACCAGCCGCCAGCGCACACGCGCCGCGCGCCGTCTCGGCATCGAGCCCTGAGGGCCGAGATGCCGGACCTGCGCGTGAGGCCATCCCGCGTGACGGCTGCACGCCGTCCGTGCCCGATCCGGAGGTTGCCGTGACCGCACCCAGCTCACCCGGCGGTCCCTCGCCGCTGAAGGTGGCCGGTATCGCACTGCTCGGCGTCGGCGCACTGGCCGGCGTGGTCGGCCTGTTCGGCCTGACCGGCTTCGGTGGTGGTGGCGACGAGAGCTCCGCGGCCGCGCCGCCGAGCGCCTCCGCCGCACCGAGCAGCGACCCGAACGCCGTCCCGGCCCCGCCGGCCGGCGGCGGACCCGCCGCCGCCCCACCCGCC
>CBIHNM010000026.1:0-24081 GCA_966211265.1 uncultured Pseudonocardia sp. | reverse complement strand
CCCCGCCACCGCAAGGCGTCCCTCCAAGGCCGGTGAGGCTCGCGGACAAGGCCGGCCCGTAGGTGGCCGGCGTGGTCGGCTCGACCTCCAGCAGCACGAAATGCTGATCGAGCAGCTGGTCGACGGTCGCCACCGTCTTGGCCTGCGCCTGCTCGTCGACCTGGGCGGCGAGTCGGCGCAGAGCCTGCTCCGCGTCCCTCCGGGCCGACGGGCCGGCCGCAACGACCTCGCGCAGGAAATGACGACGCTTGGTCACCGGGTCGACCCCGGCATAGACGACCACACGAAGCGAACCGCTCGGGAGATCCTCGATGCGCCCGCGCTGTCGTCCCCGCCGTGCCGTGGTGCCAGCCATGATCCGACGCTAGCGAGATTCGCACCACGACAGGCACCACGCGGTACCTAAACGACATGCCCAACGAGGACGTTGGGCATGGTCAGAGTGGGTGGAGCTGAGGGGATTCGAACCCCTGACCCCTTGACTGCCAGTCAAGTGCGCTACCAGCTGCGCCACAGCCCCTTGCGATGAAAACAACTCTACATGGCGCTCCGGTGCCCCTCGGAACGGGGTCGCCACCACCGCCGCGCCGCCCTAGCGTCCTGGTCGTGCATCCCCTCGACATCGGATCCCTGGTCACCCTCGGCGACACCGCCGTCTCCCCCGACGGCACCCGGATCGCGTTCACCGTCCGGCGCGTGGACCTGGAGGGCAACCGCTACCGCAGCGCCGTCTGGCTGGCCGCCGTGGACGGCGACAGCGCTCCCTACCAGCTCACCGCAGGTGAGCACGGTGACGGCGCGCCGGTCTGGTCACCGGACGGGACGCGGCTGGCGTTCACCACCGGTCGCGGCGAGGGCGTCGAGGGCGCGGCGCTGCGGATCGTGCCGGTCGGGGTGCCGGGCGAGACGGTCACGCTGTGCGAGCGGGTGGAGGCGATCTCGGAGCCGGCGTGGTCGCCGGACGGGAACCGGATCGCGTTCGTGTCGCGGGAGCGGACGGCCCGCTACGACGCCGCCGACGAGCGGGCACGGGAGCCGCGCCGGATCGACCGCCTGTTCACCCGTCTCGACGGCGAGGGCTGGATCGTGGACCGGCCGGCGAGCGTGTTCGTGGTGCCGGTCGACGGGTCGGCCGCGCCGCGGGTCGTCGCCGGCGGGCCCTACGAGCACGGCGGGCCGGCGTGGTCGCCGGACTCGCGCACGATCGCGCTCGTGGCCGCGCGGGAGCCGGGCTGGGACCTGCGTCCGCGCAACGACGTGTACCTCGTCGACGCCGACTCCGGCGCGGATCCGAGGCGGCTGACCGTCTCCGACCTCTCGCACCGGCATCCGGCGTTCGACGCGAGCGGCACCCGGATCGCGACGCTGGTCACCGACGAGACGGTCCAGCCCGGCCACGCGCACGTCGCCGTCGTCGACGCGCGGACCGGGGCCGAGCAGGTCCGCACCACGGCGCTGGACCGCACGTGCGCGCCGATGGGCGCCACCCGCGCCCCGATCTGGGACGGCGCGGACCTGCTGTTCTCGGTCGAGGACCGGGGCGACGTGCACCTGTACCGGCTCGGCGCGGACGGGTCCGTCGGGCGCGTGCTCGGCGGCACCCGCGTGGTGTCCGGGGTGGACCGGGCCGCGAGCACGACGGCGTTCCTGTCCGGCACCCCGACCCGGTGCCCCGAGCTGTTCGTGCTCGACGACGACGGCGCCGAACGCCGGATCACCGGTCTCACCGACACGTTCCACGCCGCGGTGCCGGGCGCCGAGCCGTCGCACCTGGCGGTGCCCTCCCCCGCCGGGGACGGCGACGTCGACACCTGGGTGCTGCTGCCCGACACCGCGGCCGAGGGCCCGGTACCGGTGCTGCTCTCGATCCACGGCGGGCCGATGGCGCAGTACGCGAACACCTGGTTCGACGAGTTCCGGCTCTGGGCGGGTGCCGGGTACGCGGTCGTCTGGTGCAACCCGCACGGCTCCACCGGCTTCACCCAGGCCTGGTCGCGGGCGATCCGCGCACCGGAGGCGCCGGAGTCCCCGGGCACCGGGTGGGGCGGCATCGACGCCGACGACGTGCTCGCCGCCCTGGACGGCGCGCTGGCGGCGTTCCCGCGCCTGGATCCCGACCGGGTCGGCGTGCTGGGCGGCTCCTACGGCGGGTACCTGACGAGCTGGCTGGTCGGGCACACCGACCGGTTCGCCGCGGCGTGCAGCGAGCGGGCGGTGAACAACCTCGCCTCGATCGACTGGAGCTCGGATGTGGCCGGGTGGTTCGGCTGGGAGATCGGCGTCTCACCGCTGGAGGCGCCGGAGGTCTACCGGCGGCTCTCGCCGGTGACCCACGTCCGGTCGATCGCGACGCCGCTGCTGATCCTGCACTCCGAGGACGACCTGCGGTGCCCGGTCGAGCAGGCCGACGCGCTGTTCGTCGCGATGCGGATGCTCGGCACCCCGGTCGAGTACTGGCGCTTCCCGCAGGAGAGCCACGGGCTCTCCCGCGGCGGGTCCCCGCAGCACCGCGTGCACCGGGCACGGATCATCCTCGACTTCTTCGCCCGCCACCTCGGCGGCGCCGCGCCGGACGAGGTCCCGACCGGCTGATCACAGTGCGGGGTCGCGCGAGCGCCACCGCAGCCACGCCGCCGTCGCCGCGGTCACCGCGGCGAGCACCCCGAGCGGGATCGCCAGCTGCGTCACGTCGACGAACGAGGTGGTCAGCAGCGGTGCGGCGAACCCGATGTAGGCGCAGGTGTAGAACAGCCCGTTGCAGGCGCCGCGGGTGGCCGGGGTGGACACCCGCGCCACCAGGACCAGGCCGGCGTTGAGGCACAGCCCGCCGCCCGCGCCGAGCAGCACCCCGGCCAGGAACGTCACCGGCACGGCCTGGGTCGGCACGGACACGACCCCGACCGCGTAGCCGAGCGCGCCGAGCCCGGCCCCGACCGGGCCGCACCGGGCGCCGAGCCGGTGCGCGAAGGGCTGCACCAGCGTCCCGGTCCCGAGCGTGACCGCGGCCAGCACGCCGGTGAACACGACCAGCGAGGGCCGGTCCACCAGCAGCAACGGCAGCACGGTCACCGCCACCGACGGGAACGCGTAGACGCAGATCGCCGTCGGCACGATCACCCGGCCGAACAGCCGTCGAGCCGGCGGGGCGAGGTTCGGGCGCGGCAGCCAGCCCGCGCCGTCACGCCCACCGCGCCCGGGCGTCCCGAACCCGACCACCGCCAGCGCCCCGACCAGCGCGACCAGCACCAGGGCGGCGTGCACCAGGTAGGGCAGCGTCAACGGGGACGGCCCGTACCCGGCGAGCAGGCCCGAGGTCAGCGGGCCGAGGCAGAACCCGGCGGTCTGCGCGATCGACGCGCGCCGCGCGGCCACCGGGGCCTGCGCCGGCCCGGCCAGGTCCTGCAGCCACGCGCTGCCGACGCTGAACACCGCCCCGGAGGCCAGGCCCTGCACGAACCGGGCCGCGAACAGCGCGGCCAGGGACCCGGAGCCGACCAGGAACAGCAGCGACGCCAGCCCGACCAGCACGGTCAGCGGGAGCAGCACCCGCACCCGTCCGAGCCGGTCCGAGGCCGGGCCGCCGAGCAGCAGCGAGGGTGCCAGCCCGAGCGCGTACACCCCGAAGATCGCGGTGAGCACGGTCGGCGAGAGGTCCATGGTGTCGCGGTAGACCAGCAGCAGCGGCGTCGGCACGTTGGTGCCGAACGCCGCCGCGAACAGCAGAGCACACGCGACCCACCACACCCGTTGCCCGTCGTCTCGCACCTGCGCATCATGCCTCGCCGACGCCCGTCGGCCAGGTACGAATTCCGCCGCCCGCTCCCGCGGGACGGCACCTAGGGCGTGCGACGCCCGCGCCGCGGGGGCGGCGAGCAGACGCTTCCGCGGGCCAGCAGGGCCGCCGGGATGCCGTGGTCGGCGCGCAGTCGCAGCAGCTCCGGCTCGGAGTTCCAGAACTCCTCGAAACCCTCCGGGGCGAACCGGTCGGCGATCACGTGCATCGCCACGTCGTGGCGCACGTACTCCATCGCGACCAGCACGACGGCGGGGTCGTCGGTGTAGACGCCCCACGCCTCGCCGTTCACCACGCCGCCGATCACGGCCTGCTCCCGGTCCGCGGCCACGACCAGCAACCGGCAGCCGAGGTTGTCCAGCACGACCTCGGGCCGGGAGAAGCGGTGCGTGGTGGTCGACCCGACGGGTTCCGGGTCGTCGCCGAACACCACGACCGAGACCTCCACGCCCCCGGCCTCGGCCCGTCGGACGAGCGGTTTGAGCGCGGCCAGCTCGGAGGGCCAGGCGGAGACGAACAGCTCCTCGTGCGCCGCGGCCACGACGTCCTCGGCGCGTTCGAGCAGCGAGGTCCGGTCGGCCAGGCTGTGCACCAGCCGCGCGTCCGGCGGGGAGGCGACCTGCGGCAGCTCGGTGCTCAGCACGTCGATCGAGCGGGCGAACTCGCGACGCATCCGGTCCATCAGCGCCGCGGGGGGCAACGGCAGGTACCCGACGCTGGCCTCGCCCGCCCGCACCTCGTAGGCCGCGCCGCGCCCGACCAGCTTGCCGAGCGACTCGTAGACGGTGCTGCGCGGCACCCCGGACCGCTTGGCGACCTCGTAGCCGTTCAACGGGGAGCCCGCGGCGACGAGGGCCACGTAGGCCTTCGCCTCGTAGCCCGACATCCCGAGCCGCTGCAGCTCGTCGACGACGCTCTGCTGGGACATCAAGGCATCCTGTCAGCGCGTGCGCCCGCGGTCGCGGTACCGCACCACGGGGTCGATCGCGCCCGCGGGAACGCGTCGCGAACGCTCGCCCCGGCGGTGGCGGCGCGCCGCTGCGCGAGGCCCCGTCGGCCGTTCGGGCCGGGCCCTCGAGCCCACGTCGTCGTCACACAACCCCCCGGTCGTCGGCTCCCCACGGTCACCGGTCGCGACGCGGGGTGACCATGACGTTACGGGCAGTGGGCGGGCACCGTCCATGCCGGGACAGTCAGGCGCCCGGACGATCGCCGTCCGGGGGGCCCGGTGCGGTGCCCCGACCCGCGGCGGCCGGACCGGACCGACATCGGTAGCTCCCGGCCCGAACACAGCACCGTTGGGACCGATCCGAGATTCTCCACCATGCCGAGGCTCCCGGCACGGGTGTCCGGGACCCTCCCCCGGGCCGGGACGAGACGGTGTCCGGAACGGGAGGTCAGAAGACCGTGTTGGCCAGGTCGACGCCGGCGGACTGCAGCTTGCGATAGAGCGTGGAACGGGATATGCCGAGCAGGGCGGCCGCGTCGCGCCGGTTGCCACCGGTCTCGGCGATGGCCTCCAGGATGGCGTGCACCTCAGCGCGTTCGAAGCGGGTGAGGTTGCGCCGGGACGCGGCCCGGCGCACGTCCGGGGGCAGGTCGTCCGGGCCCGGCGTGGTGCCCGGCGCGGCCACGTCCAGGGTCCGGCGCACGACGGCGCGGAGCTCCCGCACGTTGCCCGGCCAGGACAGCCGCGCCAGCAGCTGCACCACCTCGGGCGACATCCGTCGGGGCGCGGCCATGGTCGCGACCAGTGCCGGGACGTCACGCAGCCGGTTGCGCAGCGGCGGCAGGGTCACCTGCTCGGCGCCCAGGTCGCTCAGGAGCAGGTCTGCGGGGTCGACCGACGACCCGCTCGGCGTGACGGTCGAGGTGACCGCGCAGCGCCGGCCGGACCGCACCGCGCACCTCAGGACCGCCCCGGCGACCCGCCACTCCTCAGGTCCCAGGAGGTCCGCGTGACGCAGCACCAGCCCGCCGGGGGGACCTGACAGCGCCGCCCGCAGCTCGGCAAGCCAGCGGTCCGGGTCGGCGCCGAGATGGGCTGCGTCGCGCACGACCGGCTCGCCGGCGTCCTCCATGAGCAGCGCCCGCGCGACGGCGAGCTTGCCGGTGCCGGGCTCGCCGCGGAGCACCAGGGGTCGCGCGGCCAGCGTCGCCCGGGCCGCGCTGCAGGCCTCGAGGAACGCCCGGTCCGCTCCCACCAGCCCGTCCGGGGCGGCCGGCACGTGCAGCGACGGCGGACGGCGCGGTCCCGGGACGTCGAGCGGGCGCAGCTCGACCA
The DNA here is from genome assembly GCA_966211265.1 of uncultured Pseudonocardia sp. Lineage (GTDB taxonomy): Bacteria > Actinomycetota > Actinomycetes > Mycobacteriales > Pseudonocardiaceae > Pseudonocardia. The sequence continues at coordinate 18,004 of CBIHNM010000026.1, read as the reverse complement.
CCGCCCCGATCACCCGGTCGCCGTCGTACACCGGGCTCGTCCGGGTCCGCACCACCCGCCCGTCCGTCGCGGTCAGCTCTCCCTCCGGTGGCGCCGCGGCCGCGCCGGGGGCCGCCAGCTGCGCCGCCCGGTCGTGCAGGAGGGCCTGTTGGCCACCGTCCAGCAGGCGCGCGGCGAGCGGGTTGCTGAGCAACATCCGGTCGTTGAGCACGACGACGCCGACCCGGGAACGCCGGCTCTCCGACATGAACCGGGCCAGCAACCTGCGTTCGACCATCGAGTGCTGTTCGAACAGCCGGGCCTCGACGGCGCGTGCGATCTGCTCGGCGAGCAGTGTGATCAGCCGGTTGTCCCGGTCCGCGGCACAGGTGAGATCCAGGATGCCCACCGGGTGCCGGGCGATCGGGTCCACGATCGGCACGCCGACGCAGGTGAACCGGACGAGCTGGTCGGCGTAGTGCTCGTGCCCGTCGACGCGGGTGGTGCGGCCCAGCTCGACGGCGGTGCCCAGCCCGTTCGTGCCGACGGCGTCCTCGGAGAAGACGAACCCGGGCACGACGTGCAACGTGTCCAGCGTGCGCTGCAGCTGCGGCTCGCGGACCCGCCGGTCCAGGATCCGCGCGCCGGAATCGGTGACCACGAAGCCCAGCCCGAGCTCACCCAGCCGCTCGCACAGCGCGTCGAGCACCGGCCCGGCCGCGCGCAGCAGCCGGGACTCCGGGTTGACGTCGGGCCGGTAGGGCGGCGCGAGCTGCCCGGCCGGCACCGACCAGCTCGAGCACCGGCGCCAGGAGGACCGGATCTCCTCCCGGACACGGGGGCGCGGGTCACCTCCGGACAGGAAGCGTTCGCGTTCGCAGGCCAGCGTCCGATCGATCGCGTCCACCGTCACCACCACCAGGGCCGCCCACCGTGACCCAAGTTGAGACACGGATCACAGACATCGTACGTGTCGAATGGGTCCGGTCCCGCCGTGAACACCGCCCTGCCGGGGCCACACCCGTCCATCCGAGGAGTCCGAGGTGAAGTTTCAGCTGTTCACACTGCCCACGATCCCGGCCACGCTGGAGGAACGTGCGGCCAAGCGCCCCATCGGCCGGGACAACGACGCGTTCCAGGCCATGATCGCCGAGGTCCGCGAGCTCGCGGTGCTGGCCGACGAGGCGGGCTTCGACCTGTTCTCCACCACCGAGCATCACTTCCACTCCGAGGGCTTCGAGGCCTCGGTGCAGCCGATGATGCTCTACGCCGACCTGGCCGCCCGCACGAAGAACATCAGCTTCGCACCGCTGTCGATCGTGCTGCCGGCCAACGACCCGCTCCAGGTCGCCGAGCAGGTGGCCTACCTGGACCACCTCAGCGGCGGCCGGGTCTACGGCGGGTACGCCCGCGGCTACCAGGACCGCTGGGTCAACGTGCTCGGCCAGCACATCCCGGTGACCGGCACCCCGATGGACGGCGGGGAGGCCGACAAGCACAACCGCGCCGTGCACGAGGAGTACCTGGAGCTGATCTACAAGGCCTGGACCGAGGACCTGCTCACGTTCGAGGGCCAGTTCTACAACGTGCCGCCGAAGGGTGGCATCACCCGCTGGCCGGCCGCGGAGTGGACGCGCCGGTACGGCCACCCGGACGAGGTCGACGAGAACGGGCACATCCGGGGCATCTCGGTGATCCCGAAGCCGCTCCAGCAGCCGTACCCGAAGGCGTTCCAGCCGTTCTCGGTGTCCGAGTCGACGATGGTCCACACCGCCCATCACGACGTCATGCCGATCATCCTGACCGCCGAACCGACCCAGTTCGTGCACCTGACGACGGTGTACCGGGACTCGGCGGCCGAGGTGGGCCGCGAGCTACGGCTCGGCGAGAGCGTCGGCGCACTGCGCGCGGTGTCGTTCGGTGACACCCGGGAGCAGGCCCTGGAGCTGATGGAGCGGACCAACTACTTCGGGTTCCAGGTGTACTTCTCCGGCTTCGGGTTCTGGGAGGCCCACCGGCTGCCCGGTGACGCCGAGCGCTACCCGAAGGGCACCATGCTCCCGCCCGAGGAGTGGACCATGAAGCGGTTCACCGAGACGAAGTACGGGCTGGCCGGCACGGTCGACGACATCAAGCGCGAGATCGAGTCGCTGGCCACGATCCACGGCAACGGCGGCGAGCTGGAGTGGTTCTCCTGGTTCTTCGACCAGGGTCTGATGCCGATCGACGAGGCGAAACGCCAGTTGGAGATCTTCGCCGAACACATCATCCCGGAGTTCCGCTAGGCCCTCGGCCGTCCCGGGGCCCGGTGACGGGCCCCGGGGCGGGCGGCGCCCCACCCCAAGGAGATCGCATGAGCAACGGCACGGCCACGAAGCTCTGGGCCCTCGACGGCGCGAAGTTCACCCTCGACCGCGGGATCCTCGTGGTCGGTGGCACCGGCGAGATCCACCTGCCGGTCCCGGCGTACCTGATCCAGCACCCGCGCGGACTCGTGCTCTGCGACACCGGCCTGGCCCCGGAAGCGGTCGAGGACCCGCAGGGCACCTACGGCGAGCTCGCCGACCACCTCGGGCTCGACTTCTCGTCCGAGATGCGAGTGGACCAGCAGCTGGCCGCCGTCGGTTTCACGCCCGACGACATCACCCACGTGATCATCTCGCACGCGCACTTCGACCACACGGGCGGCATGAAGCTGTTCCCGAACGCCCGCTTCTACATCGGGGCTCCGGACCTGCCCTACGCCTACTGGCCGATGCCCGCGGCGTCGGTGTTCTTCCGGACCGCCGACATCGACCCGGTCCGCGGCGTCGAGTGGCACCCGCTGACCGGCGACCTCGACCTGTTCGGGGACGGCGCCATCCAGATCCTGAGCCTGCCCGGGCACACGCCCGGAAACACGTCCACGCTGGTCAGGCTGCCGAACCAGAGCGTGATGCTCACCGGCGACACCGTGCACGTGCCGGAGGCACTGCAGAACGACCTCCCGATGCCCTCGGACTACTCGACGCTCGACGCGGTGCACTCGATACGACGGATGAAACAGATCGCCCACGCGCACGACGCGGAGATCATCATCCAGCACGACTTCGACGACTGGAACCGGCTCAGGGCGATCGGCGAGGCCATCTCCTGATGCCGATCCTGGTGGAGTACCGCTGCCCGGACTGTGACTGGCGTACCGAGCTCTGGGCCGGCCACCCGTTACCGGCACTGGCCGAGTGCGCGCGCTGCGCCCACCCCGCCCGCCGCCAGTTCGGTGGCGCGCTGCTGACACGGTCCGCCGCACCGGCCCCGACGCCGGACGTCACGGACGGCGGCAGGTGCGGACACGGTGCCGGCGTCCCCGCGACCTGCACGCTCATCCCGACGGCGGCGCGGATGCTCTCCGCGCGCGCCCGCGGCGACAACCGGGCCCTGGACCGGGAGATCGCCCACCAGGAGTCCGCGATCGAGGCCGGCACCCTGGACCCGGCCGGCCCGCTGACGACGACGTTCACCGGGGGCCCGTCGACCGCCCGATGACCGGTCGGTGATCGGCGGCGGTCAGCCGGTCGCCGGGCGCATCGCGGCCGCGGCCTCGTCCAGGATCGCGCGCATCGCGGTCTCGGCGGCCGCGGCGTCGCCGGCCCGCACGGCCTCGGCGACGGCGCCGTGCCGCCGGACCGCGGCCGGCTCCGGGACCGGGGGCATCAGGTCGTGCCGGGTGCGCCCGGACAGCACCTCGGCCACCGTGCCGTCCAGCGCGGCGATCATCTCGTTGCCCGACGCGGCCAGCAGTGCGGTGTGGAAGCGGATGTCGGCGACCAGGTAGGCCTCCAGGTCCCCGGCCCGGCCGTGCACGGCCATCTCCATCACCGCACCGGTCAGCTCGCCGCACTGCTCGGGCGTGGCCCGGCGCGCGGCCAGCGCCGCGGCGACCGGCTCGATGCCGTGGCGCAGCTCGGACAGCGAGCGCAGCTGCGCGTCGCGCTCGGGCCCGTCGAGGCGCCAGCGCACGATCCTCGGGTCGTGCACGTTCCACTGCTCGCGCGGTGCCACGGTGACCCCGACCCGGCGGCGGCTGCGCACCATCCCCATCGACTCCAGGACGCGCACGGCCTCGCGCACCACCGTCCGCGAGACCCCGAACCGCGTGCCCAGCTCCTCGGCGCGCAGCACCTGCCCGGCCCCGAGCTCACCGGCGACGACGAGCGCGCCGAGCCGGTCGACCAGTCCGGCGTGCAGCCCCGGTCCCGCCTCGCTCACGCTCGTCATCGTGGCATACGACGGACGACACCGAGATCGACTCCGTCAAATACCTGCTCTTATTCGATCCAGTATTGAATAAGTACTACTTTTGACGCACTCTTGGCCACGGCTCCGCCGGAGAGCCGGTCTGACCGGACCGGGATCCCGGGCGCCGACCGTGTGCCGCTGCCGTCACCCACGAGGACGCCGATGACCGCCATCCGCCCCGCACCCGTCCATGCCGCCGGTGCCCGCACCGGGCCGCGCCCGCCGCTGCTCGTCGTGATGGGGGTGTGCGGATCCGGGAAGTCGACGGTCGGCGCCGCCCTCGCCGGGCGTCTCGGACTGCCCTACGCCGACGCCGACGACCTGCACCCGCCGGCCAACGTGACCCGGATGCGCGCCGGTGTCCCGCTCACCGACGCCGACCGCCTGCCCTGGCTCGACGCCGTCGGGGCGTGGCTGGCCTCGCGCGCCGGCACCGGGGCGGTGATCAGCTGCTCGGCCCTGCGCCGCAGCTACCGCGACGTCCTGCGCGCGCACGTCCCGGATGCCGCGTTCGCCCACCTGCACGGCTCCCCGGCCACGATCGCGGCGCGCCTGGCCGCCCGGCACGACCACTTCATGCCCGCCGCGCTGCTGGAGTCCCAGCTCGCCACCCTCGAGCCGCTCGAGCCCGACGAGCACGGCACCACGCTCGACGTCGCCCGCCCGGTCGAGGACCTGGCCGGGGCCTGTGCGGCCGCGTTCGTCCCGTCCCGTCCCACCGTGGAGGTCTGACCCGTGCACACCGTCCTGCTGGCGGCCGAGGCCGTCGCGCCCGCCGCCTCCGGCGGTCGCCTGGTCGTCGCCGCGCTGGTCGGCATCGCGGCCCTGGTGCTGCTGATCACGCGCTTCTCGCTGCACCCGTTCCTGGCCCTGACGATCGGCTCGTTGCTGGTCGCCGCCGTGGCCGGCCAGGCGATGGACGACGCGGTGAAGAGCTTCTCCGAGGGCTTCGGCGAGACCGCGGCGAGCGTCGGCACGCTGATCGCGCTCGGCGCGATGTTCGGCAAGCTGCTCGCCGACTCCGGCGGCGCGGACCGGCTGGTGGACACGATCGTCGGCCGGTCCGGGCCGCGCACCCTGCCGTGGGCGATGGCCGCTGTCGGCGCCCTGATCGGGCTGCCGATGTTCTTCGAGATCGGCCTGGTGATGCTGATGCCGGTCATCTTCCTGGTGGCCCGGCGCGCGCAGGTCTCGGTGATCGCGGTCGGGATCCCGGCGCTGGCCGGGCTCTCGGCGATGCACGGCCTGGTCCCCCCGCATCCCGGCCCGCTCGCCGCGATCGGCGTGCTGGACGCCGATCTGGGCATCACCCTGCTGCTCGGCGTCGTGGTGGCGATCCCGGTGATCGCGCTGGCCGGGCCGGTGTTCGCCCGGTTCGCCGCCCGCTGGGTCGACGTCGCGCCGCCGGCGCTGTTCTCCGGCCGCGACGAGGTGGCGGCCGGTTCCCGCGAGGGCTCCGCCGGCACCACGACCGCCCTGCGCACCGGCCCGGGCTCGGGCGACGGCGCGGGCTCCGGGGACGGCGCGGGCGGGGCCGCGGAGCAGCCCCGCCCGAGCTTCGGGATCACCCTGGCGACGGTGCTGCTGCCGGTCGCGCTGATGATGGCCAAGGCCGTGGCCGACCTGGTCTCCTCCGACGGCACGCCGGTCCGCTCGGCGCTGGACTTCGTGGGGACCCCGCTGGTCGCGCTGCTGATCTCGGTGCTGGTCGCGGCGTTCACGCTCGGCCGCGGGGCCGGGATGGGCGTGCGCGCGGTGTCGGGAACCCTGGAGAACGCGCTCCCGGCGATCGCCGGCATCGTGCTGATCGTCGCCGCCGGTGGCGGGTTCAAGCAGACCCTGGTCGACACCGGGATCGGGCGGCTGATCGCCGACTGGGCGACCGGCGCCGGGATCTCGGTGCTGCTGCTGGGGTGGCTGGTGGCGGTCGCGATCCGGCTGGCCACCGGCTCGGCGACGGTCGCGACCGTGACCGCGGCCGGGATCCTGGTGCCCCTGCTGTCCACCCTGGACCCGGCACAGACCTCGCTGCTGGTGCTCGCCATCGGCGCCGGCTCGCTGTTCTTCTCGCACGTCAACGACGCCGGGTTCTGGCTGGTCAAGGAGTACTTCGGGCTCACCGTCGGCCAGAACGTCCGGACCTGGTCGATCATGGAGACACTGATCTCGGTGTTCGGCCTGGTGTTCGTGCTGCTCCTGGACCTTCTCGTCTGACCCTCGGGGCGCTAGACGACCAGTTCGGCGCGGGACTCCGACACGGGTCCCGCGCCGACGTCGTCGACGACCCGGCGCAGCCGCCGCACCGCCTCGGCCAGCACCGGCTCGGGGTGGGTGAACGGCAGCCGCAGCCGGTCCTCGAACGCCCGTCCCGGCCCGAACCTCGGGCCGGGGGCCAGGCCCAGCCCGTGCCGCGGTGCCAGCGCGGACAGCGCCGTGGACATCGGCGCGCCGATGTCGCACCAGAGCACCAGCCCGCCGTCGGGGACCTCGACCCTCCAGTGCGGGAACTCCGCGGCGACCTCGGCGACCAGCCGGTCCCGCCGTGCCCGCAGCATGCCGACCCGCTCGGCGCGCAGGTCCTCGAGCGCGTCGAGCACCTCGACACCGACCAGCTGCTCCAGCACCGGCGGCGAGACCTGGGCCCGGGCCAGCCGGCGCCGCATCCGCGCGGCCGGCTCGCGGGCCGCCCGGATCCACCCCAGCCGCAGCCCGCCCCACGCGATCTTGCTCAGGCCGCCGACGGTGACGACGTCCTCGTCGCGCGGGGCGTGCGCCGCACACGGCGACGGCCCGGGCACCGGAGGGTCACGCAGGTCCAGCTCGACGAAGGTCTCGTCGACGACCGTGACCACCCCCAGCCGCGCCAGCCGGTGCAGCAGGCGGGACCTGGACTCGTCGTCGAGCAGGACACCGGTCGGGTTCTGGAAGTCGGCCATCAGGTAGGCGGCCCGGGCCGCGGTCTGGCGGGCCGCCCGCGGCAGCGCGGTGGGCGCCGGGTCCCGGTCCAGCGCCACCGGGACCGGGCGGGCACCGGCGTCGGCGACGACGTCCAGCGCGGCGGGATAGGTCGGGTGCTCGACGAGCACCCGGTCGCCCGGCCCGGCGAGCTCGGCGAGCGCGGTGCCGATGGCGTGCAGCGCCCCGCTGGTCACCACGATCTGGTCGGGGTCGGTGGGCAGACCCCTCGTGGCGAAACCATCCGCTATCCGCTCTCTCAGCGCGGGCAGCCCGTCCGGGCCGTAGCCGTGCCCGGCCAGCTCGGGGTCGAGGCGGTCCACCGCCCGGCGGACCAGCTGTCCCATCCGCTCCGGGGCCGGCGGGGCGGCGTGGGTGAGGTCGATGTCCCCGCCGCGGACGGGGCCCGGCACCCACGCCCCGTCCGCACGCAGCGGCCCCTCCGGCAGGCGCACCCAGGTCCCGGACCCCTGACGCGCGTCGGCCCAGCCGTCCGCGCGCAGGTCCCGGTAGGCGTGGGTGACCGTGACCCGGCTCAGCGCCAGCTCGGCGGCCAGCGCGCGCTCGGCGGGCAGCCGCGTCCCGGCCGGCAGGCGGCCGTCGTCGACCAGGACCCGGACCGCCGCGGCCAGCACCCGGTAGGCCGGCCCACGCCCGGACCGCACGTCGCCGAGCAGCGCGGCCAGCCGGGCGGCGCCGATCCCGTGCCCACTCCCGTCCCCGATCAAGGCCACTTCCCCTCGATTGGACCGATGACATCACTCCACTACGGGGAGCAGCATGCCATTTCGTGACGATCGACGGAACGACCCGCTGGTCGCTGCGGATGCCCCGGCGGACGCGGCGGCTGACCCAGCTCGTCCTGGGGCTGACGGCCTACGCGGTCTCGATGGCGCTGATGCTGCGGGCCGGGCTGGGCGCGATGCCGTGGGACGTGCTGCACCAGGGCGTCGCGCTGCGCACCGGCCTGAGCATCGGGGCGACCACGGTGCTGACCGGCGCGGTCGTGCTGCTGGTGTGGATTCCGCTGCGCGAGCGCCCGGGGATCGGGACGCTCGCGAACGTGGTGGTCATCGGGGCCACGGTGGACCTCGCGCTGGCCGTGCTGCCGGCGCCGGAGGCGCTCGGGTGGCGGGCCGGCTTCGCCGTCGCCGGGATCGTGCTGAACGCCGCCGCGACCGCCGCCTACATCGGTGTCGGGCTGGGCCCGGGGCCGCGCGACGGTCTGATGACCGGCCTCGCGGCGCGCACCGGCGCCTCGGTACGGCTGGTGCGGACCGCGATCGAGGTGGCGGTCGTGCTCACCGGCTGGCTGCTCGGCGGCACGTTCGGTGTGGTGACCGTCGCCTACGCGCTGGCCGTCGGCCCGCTGGTCCAGTGGTTCCTGCCGCGCCTGACACCCCGCGTCGTGGGGCCCTGACGCGGATCCCGACGCCTGAGGGTCGCGACATGGCTCCGCAACGCGGGGTGGGGCGGGGTCAGGAGGTGGCGTTCTTCAGCCAGTCGCCGTCGCTGATCTCGATCGCCGTGCCGTCGACGAGGACCGTCGGGGTCGCCAACCGCCCGCCCGGCGCGACCGCCGGGTTCCCGGCGGCCTCACCGGTGGCCCGGGCGATCGCCGCGGCGTCGCGGTTGCCGGTCACGCAGCCGGCGAAGTCCCCCTGCGCGCCGAGCTGCTGCCCGATCGTCACCAGCTCCTGGGCCGTCTTGCCGGGCCCGCCCTCGGCGGGCTGCTCGGCGAACAGGCGCTCGTGGAAGGCGGGCCAGATCCCGGCGTCGGCGGCGCAGAGCCCGGCGTTGCCGGCCAGCGTCGAGTAGCCGGGCGGGGTGCTGGCCTCGTCCAGGATCGCGATGACGTGGTAGTTGACCTTGATCTTGCCCTCGTTCAGGGCGGTGGTGATCTCGTTGCCGTAGATCCGCTCGAACTGCTGGCAGGCCGGGCAGAGGAAGTCCTCGTAGACGTCCACGGTGACCGGGGCGGTCGCGGCGCCCGCGGTGACGACGGTGCCGTTGCGGACCACCTGGTAGGCCGGTGCCGCGGCGGGCGCGGTCGGGCTCGACTGCCAGGAGTAGACCAGTCCGGCGGCCACCGCGACGGCCAGGATGACGGCCGCGATCACCAGGCCCTGCCTGCCACCGCCACCGGTCCTGCCCGTCGGCGTGATGCCCGCGGCCGAGAGCCGCGCCCGCGCCGCCTCGCGCCGCTCGCGCTCGCTCCGTCCACTCATCGCAGATCCTTCCCTGCTCCGGCCGGTTCGGACCGGCCCTCGGTCGTCGTTCGGTCACCGTGCCGCCCGCGCCCCCGGACCCGGTCCAGCGCGAACCGGGTCCGCGGCCGGACCACCAGCCACCCGGCCAGCGCCAGGAACCCCAGGTCGCGGGCCAGCTCGGCGCCGTAGGCCTCCTCGCCCGGGGCGACCGCACCTCCGCCGCCGAAACAGCCGCAGTCGATGGAGAGCCCGCGCGCCCAGGCCTGCCCGAGCCCGGCCACGAAACCCAGGAGCAGCAGCGCCGACACCACCGCCGACGCGCGCGTCCCGGCGCCGACCGCCAGCAGCACGCCCAGGGCCAGCTCCAGCGTCGGCAGCACCGCCGCCACCACCGGCACCGCACCGTTCTGCAGCACGTCGTAGGCGTCCACCGCGACCGCCGTCCCGATCGGGTCGGCGATCTTGAGCGCCCCCGAGACCAGCCAGATCGCGGCCAGCCCGAGCCGCACGAGCGTGCCCACGACGTCGAGCATCCGCGCGCGGTCCACCCGGCCGAGCCTAGCGATCCCCACGTCGCGGCCGCCGCGCCGGTTCCGGCGGATCAGAACTCCTCGCGCGCGGACTCCTGCTCCAGCGCCGCCGACAGGCACCTCGCGGTGACCACGTCGGCGTCGAGTGAGGTCCACCAGCCCGGCAACGGTGTGCGGGCGCCCATCGCGTCGCGGCGGGTGTACCGCGCCCGGAACGCCGGTACAGCTGCCAGACGTACTCGCGCCAGCCCAGCACCTGCCGGATGAAGCCCTCCGCGCTGGCGAGCCGCACGGCCCCTCGCGGTAGGCCTGCTCGACGGCGTGCACGGCCCGCAGCGGTGGCGCATGCCGGACAGCATCAGGTGCAGCTTCTGCCGGTGGAACGGCTTGCGTCCCAGCGCCCCGGACGACTCGACGAGGACGATCTCGCGGCCGGCGAGCTCCTCGGTGGCGTGCACGTGCGGTCCGAGCCGGTCGCCGAACAGCCACAACGGGGGTTCCGACATCGGACCGGTCTGTGACCCGCGGCCCGGGCCCGCGACCCGACGGCCGGTCGGCCCGCTGCCGGGACGGGGCGGCGACACGCCCCGCATCCGCAGGTCAGAGCGCATAGGGTGACCGCCATGACCGACCCCGGGTTCGACGCGGAGATGGCCGAGCACGCCCGGGACCACCACCACCGCGACATCTCCGGCGGCTGGCTGCGCGCGGCCACGTTCGGGGCGATGGACGGCCTGGTCACCACGATCGCGCTGGTCGCCGGTGTCGGCGGGGGCGGCGCGGACCGGGCGCTGATCGTGCTGACCGGACTGGCCGGCGTCGTCGCGGGGGCGTTCTCGATGGCGCTGGGCGAGTTCGCCTCGGTCGGCACCCAGAACGACGCGGTGGACGCCGAGGCCGCCGTCGAACGCCGCGAGCTGTTCGTGCACCCGCGCGCGGAGCAGGTCGAGCTGGCCCGGATGTACGCGGAGATGGGCCTGAGCGGGCCGACCGCCGCCGCGGTGGCGCGCGAGGTGCACGCCGACCCGGACCTGGCGCTGCGCGTGCACATCACCCAGGAGCTCGGCGTCAGCATCGACGACAAGCCGTCCCCGTGGACGGCCGCGACGTCGTCGTTCGCCGCGTTCGCCGTCGGCGGGCTGGTGCCGCTGGTGTCGTTCCTGCTGGGTTTCGCGTCGCTGTGGCTCGGCCTCGCGATCGGTGGCCTCGGCCTCCTCGCGGCCGGCGCGCTGACGTCCCGGTTCACCAGCCGGACCTGGTGGGGCGCCGCGCTGCGTCAGCTGATGTTCGGCGCGATCGCGGCGGGCGCCACCTACCTGGTCGGGACGCTGATCGGGGTCGGCGCGGCGTGAGTCCCCGTTGCCGGGTCGGGGCTACTCGTCGACCGTGATCACCCGTGCCGGGCAGACGTCCGCGGCCTCGCGCACGGCCTCGGCGTCGTCCTCGCCCGGGCTCTGGTTCAGCAGCTCGACGAGCCCGTCGTCGTCCTGGTCGAACACGTCCGGAGCCGTGACCACGCACTGCCCGGCGCCGATGCACATGTCCTTGTCGACCGTCACTCGCATGTCCCCAGGATGCCACCGCCGCCCCGCCGACGGCGAGCAGGACCACGACGCCGGAAATGCCCGGGAAGGCCGCCTTCCGGGAGCCCCTCCCCCGCCGCACGACGACGGGGCCGTGTCCGCCTGTGTGGCAGACACGGCCCCGTCGGTGTCGGTCTCTCGGTGGAGGTGCCGGGAATCGAACCCGGGTCCTCCGTCGGTTCACGAGGTCTTCTCCGTGCGCAGTCCGCTGGGCCTCTACTCGGATCCACCGGTCACGCGAACAAGCCGGTGTGACGATCCCAGCCACTGTTTGATGTCCCACGCGGCTCCGTGGCCGAGCCGCGCGGTGAGTCCCCTTGATGATGCCGGGGTCCGGAGCGGGAACGCCTCCGGTCCGACAGCCCTACCTGAGGTTAATCAGGCAGCGAGCGCGAAAGCGCTCTGGGCAGTGCGACTGTTGTCGGCACTTATTTGGTTACGACGCATGGTTAACGAGATCATCGTCGTCTTCCTCGGCACGCTTCACCTCGATCAACGATCGGAGTCGAAACCGTTCACCCCCTGGTGGGTCGTCCTCTGCCCACCCGTGCCCGGGTGGTCGTACCAGGGTAACGCCTCCGGGCCCGCGGATCATTCCGGTTCGGTGTCGGCCCGTCCGCGTCCGGTCAGACGCCCAGGACGGCGGCCGGCACGTCGTGCAGGACCGAGCGCAGGAAGGGCAGGCCGAGGCGGTCGTCGGCGGCCGCCCAGCCGTGGATCGCGGCCAGCTGCTCGGCGTAGGCGTAGGGGATGTTCGGGAAGTCGGTGCCCAGGACCACCCGGTCGGCGAACTCGACCAGGCTCGCCGGCCAGCTCGGCGGCAGCGGCGCCATGTCCTCGCTGTAGGGCGTGCCGACCATCGTCGTGTCGATCATCAGGTTCTCGTGGCGGCGCATCAGCTCCAGCGCCGCGGTGTAGTCCGGCAGCCCGGCGTGGGCCAGCACGACCCGCAGCCGCGGGTGTGCGGTGAGGACCTCGCCGAAGATGTCGAGCCCGGTGTAGCTGCCCGGGATCGGCCCGTTCCCGCAGTGCACCATGGCCGGCACCCCGGCCTCGGCCAGCAGGCCCCAGGCCGGGGCCAGCAGCTCGTCGCGCGGGTCGAAACCACCGACCTGGACGTGCACCTTCACCATCCGGGCACCGCCCTCGACGGCCTCACCCAGGTACTCGGTGACGTCGGGTTCCGGGAACAGCGTCGCGGTCCGGACCGCGGCCGGGTTCCGGTCGGCGAACTCGGCGGCCCAGCCGGTCAGCCAGCGGGCCATCCCGGGCTTGTGCGGGTAGGTCAGCGGCGCGAACCGCAGCACGCCGAGCTCCTCGAGCACCCGCAGCCGCTCGTCCTCGGGCAGCTTGTAGTGCACCGGCCACGCCCGCCCGTAGTGCTCGCAGGCGTGGTCGAAGTAGGCCCAGACCTTGTCCAGCATGCGCTCGGGCAGGAAGTGCACGTGCGTGTCGACGAGACCGGGCAGGCCCAGCTCGGCGGTCCAACGGGGAACGTCGTCGTCCGAGACCGGAGGCGCGGGGAGATCCACGACGGTCACCGTATCCGGCGGGTGCGGAGGTCGGCGCCCGCCGGGGCGCGGCTCAGCGGATGCTCCGGGCACGGCCCTTCGCGGCCCGGCCGATGGCGCGCTGGATGTCCCGGTCGGCGTCGCGCTTGGCCAGGTCGGCACGCTTGTCGTAGCTCTTCTTGCCCCGGGCCAGCGCGAGCTCGCACTTGACCTTGCCGTCGTTGAAGTAGAGCGCCAGCGGGACGAGCGTGAGCCCGCCCTCACGGATCTTGCCGATCAGCCGCTCGATCTCGCCCTTGTGCAGCAGCAGCTTGCGGGTCCGCCGCGGCTCGTGGTTGGTCCAGCTGCCCTGCGTGTACTCCGGGACGTGCAGGCCGCGCAGCCACACCTCGCCCTCGTCGACGGTCGCGAACGCGTCGGCCATCGAGGCCCGGCCGAGGCGGAGGCTCTTCACCTCGGTGCCCACCAGTGCGACCCCGGCCTCGTAGGTGTCCAGGATCGCGTAGTCGTGCCGGGCCCGGCGGTTCTGCACGATCACCTTCCGGCCCTTTTCCTTCACCGGACCAGCCTACCCGCGCGCGCCACGCGGTTGCCGCCACCGGCTCCGCGCCGGCACTCATGCAGCATGCGTGCCGTCAACGGGAACCGAAGCCGCATGAGTGCCGACGACGGGCGGCCGCCAGGCGGCCGGCCGCCCCGCACTCATGCCGCAAACGAGTCGCTATTCCGAACTGGAGCCGCATGAGTGGCGCGCGGGGCCGCAGGCCGGGCTGCACCGACGGAGGGCGAGCCGGGGCGGTTCGGATCAGACCTTCACGTACAGGCGCAGGGTGACGTAGCCGGTCAGGCCCGCGACGACGCCGCCGACCGGGACCAGCACGGCGGAGGTCAGCAGGACGTCGGTGAGCTGCACCGGCGGGATGACGTTGCTCTGCGCGATCGCGCCCAGCAGGTCGTCGACGACGAGGAACTTGCCCACCAGCAACCCCACCCCGGCCAGTGCGCCACCGACCAGACCGGCCACCGCGGCCTCGACCAGGAACGGCAGCTGCGTGGTCCAGCGGGTGGCCCCGACCAGGCGCATCACCCCCACCTCGGTCCGCCGCGTGAACGCCGAGACCTGCACCGTGTTGGAGATCAGCAGGACCGCCGCGATCGCCTGCACCAGGGCCATCGCGAACGCGACGTCGCGCACCCCGCCGAGGAAGTCGAACAGCTTCGCCACGACGTCGCGCTGGTCGATGATCTCCCGCACGCCGACCTGGTTCGCGACCGCCGCGCGCACCGCGTCCGGTCCGCCCGCCTGGTCGGTGAGCTGGACCCGCAGCGTCGAGGGCAGCGACTGCGGGCGGGCGACCTCGGCCACGGTCTGCCCCGCGAACAGGTCCTTGAACCGGGCGTAGGCCTGCTGCTGGCTCTCGAACCGCACCTCCCCCACCCCGGGGGTGGACTCGAGGACGTTCTTGAGCCGGAAGCAGATCGGTCCGGTGCAGTCCGGGTCGTTCGACGAGGTGTCCTGGGTCAGCGCGACCTGGATCTCCAGGCGGTCGGTGTAGAGCGCGCCGATGTCGTCGATCGTGCGCACGACCAGCAACCCGGCGCCGACCGACATCAGCGAGACGGCGGTGGTGAGCACCATCGCCACCGTCATCGTGATGTTGCGGCGCAGGCCGGAGCCGACCTCGCGGCTCAGCAGTGCGGCGCGCACCTACCGGCCCGCCCCGTAGACCGCGCGGGCCTCGTCGCGGGCGACCGTGCCGTCGTGCAGCTCGATCACGCGCCGGCGCATCGCGTCGACGATCGTGTCGTCGTGGGTGGCCATCACGACCGTGGTACCTCCGCGGTTGATCCGTTCGAGCAGCTGCATGATCTCCCGGCTGGTCTCCGGGTCGAGGTTGCCGGTGGGCTCGTCGGCCAGCAGCAGCGGCGGGCGGTTCACCGACGCCCGCGCGATCGCGACCCGCTGCTGCTCACCGCCGGAGAGTTCGTGCGGCATCCGCTCGGCCTTGCCCTCCAGCCCGACCAGCGCCAGCAGCTCCGGCACCTCGCGGCGGATGTCGGCGGGCCGGTTGCCCAGCACCTCGAGCGCGAACGCGACGTTGCCGGCGACGCTGCGGTTGGCCAGCAGCCGGAAGTCCTGGAAAACGCACCCGATCCGCTGGCGCAGCCTGGGGACCTTCCGCCGCGGCAGCTTCGACACGTCCAGGCCGCCGACCCTGATCGTGCCGCCGGTCGGACGGTCCTCGCGCAGCAGCAGCCGCAGCAGGGTCGACTTGCCCGACCCCGAGGGGCCGATCAGGAAGACGAACTCGCCGTCGTCCACCGTGGCCGTGACCTTGTCCAGGGCAGGCCGGCTCGACGCCGGGTAGAGCTTGGTGACGTCGCGCAGCTCGATCACACTCGGCAACCTACCGCCGCCGTACCGGCACACCCGGTCACGACGCGCCCACCCCGTCGTATCCGCACCGGACGGGACGTGGCGGACGCGCAGCTCAGCCCGTCGGGGGCGGGGTCACCTCGACCGGGACGCCCAGCTGCGACAGCGTCACCGTGATCGTGCCCGGGGCCGCGGCGGAGGCCGCCTGCGTCCCCGGCGTCGCGACCGAACTGGTGCGCAGCCGCACGACCCGGCCGTCCGGGCCGACCCAGACCTCGATGCCGGGGGTGGGCGAGGCCAGCGCCGCGAGCTCGGCGAGCTCGGCGCGGGCGGTCGCGTCGGGGGCGGGCACGGCGGCGAGGTCGACGGTGCCGCGGTAGTGCGTCGTCGCGACCCCTCCGATCTGCTCGCGCCCGACCTCGGTCACCCCGGACAGTCCCGCCGCCGAGCGCAACGCACCGGCCACGGCTCCGACCGGCACCAGGCCGGGCGAGAGCTGCTGCCAGCGCGTCCCGAACCGGGCCCAGGACGTGCCGTCGACGGTGCGCAGCGCGACCTGGCGGGACCCGACGGTGGCGGTCAGGTCCGCGGCGAACGGCGTGAACCGGACCGGACCGGTGGCCCGGACGGCGCCGGCGGGGGTCTCGGCGAGGAGCTCGGTCCGCGCGGAACCCGCCCGCGTCGTCGCGACCGCGGCGTCGCGGACGGCCTGCTCGGGGCTCACGACCGCCGCCGGGGCACCGGGGGCCGGGGCCGGGCCGGTCGGGGACGGCGCGGCGTCACAGGCGCCGGTCACCACGACCGCACACAGCAGGGCCGCGACGAGGCCCGCGCGCCGGGACACGACGGCGCTCACGCGTCGGCGGCCTGCATCCGCCAGCGGATGCCCGCCTCGACGAAGTCGTCGATCTCGCCGTCGAGCACCTGCGAGGGGTTGTTCTGCTCCAGCCCGGTCCGCAGGTCCTTGACCTGCTGGTAGGGGTGCAGGACGTAGTTGCGCATCTGGTTGCCCCAGGACGAGCCGCCGTCCTTGAGCGAGTCCATCAGCGCCTGCTCCTCCTGCTTCTTGCGGGCCAGGAGCTTGGCCTGGAGCACCATCATCGCGCTGGCCTTGTTCTGCAGCTGCGAGCGCTCGTTCTGGCACGACACGACGATCCCGGTCGGGATGTGGGTCAGGCGCACCGCGGAGTCGGTCGTGTTGACGCCCTGCCCGCCGGGTCCCGAGGACCGGTAGACGTCGACGCGCAGCTCCTTCTCGTCGATCTCGACGTGGTCGGTCGTCTCGACCACCGGGGCCACCTCGACCCCGGCGAACGAGGTCTGGCGCCGGCCCTGGTTGTCGAACGGCGAGATCCGCACCAGCCGGTGCGTGCCCTGCTCGACCGAGAGCGTCCCGTAGGCGTAGGGGGCGTGCACCGCGAACGTGGCCGACTTGATGCCGGCCTCCTCGGCGTAGGAGGTGTCGTAGACGTCGGTGCCGTAGCCGTGGCGCTCGGCCCAGCGCAGGTACATCCGCAGCAGCATCTCGGCGAAGTCGGCGGCGTCCACGCCCCCGGCCTCGGCGCGGATCGTCACCAGCGCCTCGCGCTGGTCGTACTCGCCCGAGAGCAGGGTCCGGACCTCGAGCGAGGCGATCTCGCGGCGCAGCCGGGCGCGCTCGGCGTCGGCGTCGGAGGAGGCCGAGCCGTCGTCCTCCTCCTCGGCCAGCTCGTAGAGCACCGGGAGGTCGTCGAGGCGGCTGCGCAGGTCGTCGAGGCGGCGCAGGTCGCTCTGGGCGTGCGCGAGCCGGCTGGTGATCTTCTGCGCGGCCTCGACGTCGTCCCAGAGATCGGGGCGCCCGGCCTGCTCGGAGAGCTCGTCGATCTCCTGACGCAGCGCGGGAACGTCGGCGACGGCCTCGATGCTGGACAGCGTGCCGTCGAGATCCTTGATGTCGGCCTGGACGTCGGGGTTCACAGCGTTTCAGCGTACGCGGCGCCCGGCCGGACCCGTGCGCGGACACCGTCGCCGGCGGCGGTCACTCCGCCGGGACGGCGTCGATCAGCTTGATCATGGCGCGGGTGTGCGCCACGGCGAACTCGGCGACCGGGCGGCCGTACGGATCTTCGGTCGCCCGGACCGCGGCACGGGCCTGGGCCAGTCGCTCGGTGTAGGCCGCACGCGCGGTGCGCAGCAGCTCCGAGCGCTGCTTGACGGTCAGCGACCCGGCGTGCAGCAGGCGCAGCACCAGCGGGCTGCGGACCGCCTCGGCCTCCCCGCCGGTCGCGAGCCAGGCCTTGAACGCACGCTTGCCGGCCGCGGTGATCACGTAGGCCTGGGACGCGCGCGGCCCCTGCTTGCCGAGGCGGAGCAGACCCTGCTCGGTCAGCACCGGGAGCTCGCGGTAGACCTGGCTGCGGGTGACCGAGAAGAACAGTCCGAACTGCTCCCCGGCCGCCGACACCAGCTGCCCACCGGTCATCGGGCCTCCGTGCAGCAGGCCGAGCAGCGCGGCGGCGGTGGAGTTGACGGGTGTGGCTGGCATCGACTCACCGTCGCACGATGTGCGCACTCCCGCATCCACAGTGCACCGATCAAGATC
>CBIHNM010000025.1:0-24285 GCA_966211265.1 uncultured Pseudonocardia sp. | reverse complement strand
ACGCGATCGGCGTGCTGCTCTACGAGCTGCTCGTCGGCCGCCCGCCGTTCGACGACGGCGACTCGTTCGCCGTGGTGCTGGCACACATGCGCTCGGACCCGCCGCGGCCGCGACGGCTGCGCGCCGACATCCCGGAGGCCCTGGAGGCGGTGCTCCTGCGCGCGCTGGCCAAGGACCCGGACCGCCGGTACCCCGACGCGGCGGCGATGTCGGTCGCGCTCGGCGGGTCGCTCGGGGCGCCGGGCGAGCACCCCGGCGCGCACACACTGGTGCAGCCGGCCCCCGCCGAGGGCCCGGCGCCGGACCCGCCGTGGGGCGGTCCGCTCCCCGGCGGGCCGACGACGGCGCTGGACAGCACCCTGGCCGACGTCGAGGGCGAGCACGGCCGTTCCGGCGAGCGGCGCCGCGGGCTCGGGTTCGCGCTGATCGGGGTGGCGCTGGTGCTCGTCGTGCTGGCGGTGCTCGCGTTGCTGGTGTTCGGCGGCTGACCGGCGCCCGGCCGGCTCAGCCGGGCAGCAACCGGTCCAGCGCCAGCACGGCCCCGATCGCCGGGCCGATCAGCCGGGAGGCGCCCCGGCGCGGGAGCGCGGCGATCCGCGGCGCGAGCGCGGGCAGGTCGCGGAACCGGCCACCGGCCAGCAGCCCCGCCACGGCCAGCGCCGCGACCGGGTGGGTGTCCAGGGCGCTGTGCCCCGTGTCCGGGATCGGGACCAGGCGCGACCGCGGGACCAGCGCGGTGACCCGTTCGGCGATCGGCCGCGGGGTCCGCAGGTCCCGGTCCCCGGACACGACCGCGGTCGGCCACCGGAACCGGGTGATCTGCGAGGGCAGCGCGAACGGCTCCCCCGCGTAGGCCGGGGCGTGCCGGGCCGCCTCGACGAAGGCCTCCTGCGGGTCGAGCACCAGCCCGTCCGGCGGGAGGCCGTAGCCGAGCTGCCCGAACGCGATCCCGCGGACCAGGTCGGGCTCGTAGACCAGCGGCGTGCCGGGCCCGACGTCCTCGACGGTCAGGCCGGCGATCAGCCGCCAGCTGCGCAGGCCGTGGCCCCGGGCCAGCGCCGACAGCAGGCGTTCCAGCAGCGCGGGCCCGCCGAACTCGTGCACGACGGGCACGACGCGCCCGGTCTCCCCGGCCGCCACCGTGCCGTCGGCGACGAGCCCGCGCAGCAGCGCCGCGCACCGCGCGGTGGACGGTTCGGCGCCGTCGCGGAACAGCCGGCGCACGTGGTCGCGGACGATCGGGAGGTCCCCGGAGACGGACAGGATCGGCGAGTCCAGCACCATCCCCGCCACCCGGTCCGGGTGCCGGACGCCGAACGCCTGTGCCAGGTAGGTGCCGTAGGAGGAGCCCAGGACGACCGCCCGGCCGATCCCGGCGTCGTCGAGGACGGCGGCCAGGTCGTCGGCGGCGGCCTGCACGGTGACGTCGGCGACCGCGAGGTCGGCGCCGGCGTCGTCGCGGCGGGACAGGCCGACCCCGCGGTGCTCCATCATCACCACGTCCAGCCCGTGGGCGGCGGCCCGGCGACGCACGCCCCGGTAGGGCAGCACCGAGGCGATCCCGGGACCGCCCGGGACGACCACGATCGGCGGCGTCGCGGCCCGGCCCGGACCGGTGCGCACGTAGTGCAGCGGGAACGTCCCGCGCCCGGCCGGGCGCGGGACCACGCCGCCACCGCGGGAGCGGGCGAGGGCGGCGGCGGGCCACGTGTCGAGCGCCGTCACGGGGCCTCCTCGCCGATGCCGGTGTCATCGGGGACGACGTGCGGACCGGCCGGGAGGTCGCACCGCCGCACCCGATCATGCACCCGCACCCCGCGGGCCGTCAGGTGCGGGCGGCGGGGGCCCGGACACGGCGCAGCACGAGCGCGAGGGCGAGCGCACCGAGCAGCAGGGCCGAGACGTAGCCGGCCAGGCCGGTCCAGCCCAGGTGGTCGAACGCGACCCCGCCGACCGCACCGCCCGCGCTGCTGCCGGCGTAGTAGGCGAACAGGTACAGCGACGACGCCTGCGCGGGCTCGCCGCCCTCGATCATCGAGGACCGGCGCCCGACCCAGCTGCTGGCCACCGAGTGCGCCCCGAAGAAGCCGACCGTGACCAGCAGGAGCCCGGCCAGGACCGCGACGAGCGAGTCCGGCGCGGTCAGCCAGATCCCGCCCAGCGCCACCACCACCGAGAGCCACAGCACCGGGCGTCGGCCGTACCGGTCGCCCAGCCGGCCGGCCCCGGTGGAGGCCCAGCCGCCGGCCAGGTACCCGAGGAAGATCAACCCGGTGAGCGCGGCCGGCAGCGAGAACGGGGGTGCGAGCAGCCGGAACCCGAGGTAGTTGTAGACCGTCACGAACGCGCCCATGCTCAGGAAGGCGATCCCGAACAGGCACAGCAGGCCCGGGTCGCGCAGGTGCCGGCGCAGCGGCCCGCCCAGGTCGCGCAGCCGGGTCGGCGAGGGGTCGGGTGCGGTGGCCGGGGGCAGCAGCCACCGGAACGCGAGGGCCGCGACGACCGACACCATCCCGACCGCGGCCAGTCCCGCGCGCCAGCCTCCGACGTCGGCGACCACGGAGGCGACCAGCCGTCCGGACAGCCCGCCGAGCGTGTTCCCCGCGATCATCAACCCGACCGCGCCGCCGAGGTGGCGCGGCGCGACCTCCCTGGTCAGGTGCGCCATCGACAGGGCGGGCAGCGCGGCCAGCGTGATCCCCTGCAGGGCCCGGACCGCGACCAGCGCGCCGAAGGTCGGGGCGAGCGGTGCGATCACGGCCAGCACCGCGGAGGCGCCCAGCGCCCAGGTCATCACCCGCGCCCGGCCCCGGGACTCGAGCAGCGCGGACAGCGGCAGCACGGCCAGGGCGAGCGTCCCGGTGGTCGCCGAGAGCACGAGGCTGGCCACCGAGGAGGACACGCCGAAGCGCGCCGACAGCGTCGGCAACAGCCCCTGCACGCTGTAGACCAGCACGAACGTCGCGAGTCCCGAGCACCACAGCGCCGCGCCCAGACGCCGGAAGCCCGGTGTCCCGCGCTCGTGCGGGGCCGCGGCCGGGGCGTGGGCGGCAGGGCGCCCGGTCGTTGTCATTGCACAAGACCGTACGACCGGATCCGCTGATGCGTCCAATGCATGTTGCCACCGTTTACGATGCAGAAGTGCATGATGTGCTCGCGCCCCGACTGACCCAGTTCGTGGCCGTCGCCCGGACCGAGCACATGACCCGGGCCGCGGAACGGATCGGTGTCCCGCAACCCACGCTGAGCCGGGCGATGGCGCGCCTGGAGGCCGACCTGGGGGTCGCGCTGTTCACCCGCACCGGCCGGACGCTGCGGCTCACCCCGGCCGGGCGCACCCTGCTGCGCCGCGCCGAGACCGCGCTGGCCGAGCTCACCGCCGCGGCCGACGAGCTGGCCGGCGACGCCGACCGGACGCACGGCAGGGTCACCCTGGGCTTCCTGTCCACGCTCGGCACCGAGGCCGTCCCCCGGCTGCTGCGCGGGTTCCGCGACGCCCACCCGGGCATCCGGATCGAGCTGGTCCAGGGCCGGCACGAGATGCTGCTGGACCGGCTCCGCCAGGGTGTCGCCGACCTCGCCCTCACCTCGCCGCTGCCGGACGAGCCGGGCCTGACCTCGGTCGCGCTCGCCGACGAGGAGCTGCGTCTGGCCGTCCCGTCCGGGCACCGCCTGGACCCCGGAGCCGGTCCGGACCGGGCGCTCGACCTGGCCGAGGCCGCCGACGAGCCGTTCGTGGGTTTCGCCCCCGGCTACGGGCTGCGCGGGACCGTGGAGGCGTGGTGCCGCCAGGCCGGGTTCGCACCGCGGGTCGCGTTCGAGGGTGGGGACGCGGCCACCCTGCGCGGCCTGGTCGGGGCGGGCCTGGGCGTCGCCCTGCTGCCGCGGGCCCCCGAGGTCCCCGGCGTCGTGCAGCGGCCGGTCCGCACGCCGCGCACCGTCCGCACCCTGGGCATGGTGCATCCCCGCGACGACCGCCCGACCGCCCCGGTCCGCGCGCTGCGCGAGTTCGTGACCGCCCGCGCACCCCGCCTGCTGGCCCCGCACTGACGTTCCGGACCGCCGCCCGCACCCCGGCCCGGGCACCGGGCGGATACGGTCGGGGCCATGGCCCCTGTGATCGACGACGAGAAGCGCGAGGTGGCGGTCCCGGCGACCGTGCGGCGGGTGGTCTCGCTGGTCCCCTCGCTGACCGAGGCGGTCGCCGCGACGCGGCCGGGCCTGGTCGTCGGCGCGACCGACTGGTGCACCCATCCGGCCGACCTCGACGTCACCCGGATCCGTGGCACGAAGAACCCCGACCTCGACGCCGTCCTCGCGCTGGAGCCGGACGTGGTGCTGGCGAACCAGGAGGAGAACCGCCTGCCCGACCTCGACGCGCTGCGCGCCGCGGGCGTG
Source organism: uncultured Pseudonocardia sp. (assembly GCA_966211265.1). GTDB lineage: Bacteria > Actinomycetota > Actinomycetes > Mycobacteriales > Pseudonocardiaceae > Pseudonocardia. The sequence goes on along the minus strand of CBIHNM010000025.1, from coordinate 19,887 downwards.
GCCGTCTACGTCACCGACATCCGCGACGTCGAGGGCTCGTTCGGCTCGCTGGCCCGGATGCTCGCCGCATGCGGCCTCGACGAGCCCGGATGGCTGCGCGAGGCCCGTGAGCTCTGGGCCGCGGTGCCCCCCGCGCGACCGCGGCGCCGTGCCGTCGTCCCGATCTGGCGCAAGCCGTGGATGGCGGTCGGTTCGGACACCTTCACCGGCGCGGTCCTGGACCGCCTCGGCATCGACAACGTCCTCGACGACAGCCCGGAGCGCTACCCGAGGTTCGACCCCTCCGACCTGCCCGGACACGACCTGGTGGTGCTGCCCGACGAGCCCTACCTGTTCACCGCCGACGACGGCCCGGAGGCCTTCGACGCCCCCTCGGCCCTGGTCAGCGGCCGGCTCCTGACCTGGTACGGGCCGAGCCTGGTCGAGGCCGCGCGGGAGTTGCCGCGCGCGCTGTCGTCCTCGACGAGTTCCGGACCCGCCGCCGGCCCCTCCCGGAGGACCCGATGACCACGGACCGGCCCGTCACCGTCGAGCAGACCGACGGGCTCGCCGTCGTCACCGTCGACGCGCCGCCGCTGAACCTGTTCGACGGCCCGATGGGCTCGGGGCTCGTCTCCGCGATCGGCGAGCTGGAGCGCAGCTCCCCGCGGGCGGTGCTGTTCCGCTTCGAGGGCGGGCTCGTCACCGGCGGGGTGGACGTGCGGGTGTTCGAGCCCCTCGACGAGGCCGGGGCCACCGACCTGTTCACCGCGCTGGTCACGATCTCCCAGCGGGTCGCCGCGCTGCCCTGCCCGACCGTGTTCGCCGCGCACGGCACGTGCCTGACCTGGGGGTTCGAGCTCGCACTGGCCTGCGACCTGATCCTGGCCTCGGAGAAGGCACGGTTCGGTCTGGTCGAGGCCACCGTGGGGCTGACCCCGGCGATGGGCGGCACCGGGCGCCTCGCCGAGCGAGCCGGCACCGGCCGGGCGCGCGAGTTCGTGATGACCGGCGACCTCTACGACGCCGCCACGATGCACGCCTGGGGCGTGGTCAACCGGGTGCTGGCCGTCGACGGGTTCGACGGTGCCGCCCGTGACCTGGCCCGGCGTCTCGCGTCCGGCCCGACCGTCGCGCACGCCGCGACGAAGGCCGTCCTGCGCGCCTATCTCGACGGCGGCGTCGCGAAGGCCGACGCCGACGTCCCCGCGATCGCCGGCCGGCTCTTCGACACCGGGGACCTGCGCGGCGCCCTGCACACGTTCCTCACCATCGGCCCCGGTCACGCCGTGTTCGAGGGTCGCTGACCCGCCTCGACCCGGCCGCGGGGCTCAGCCCCGGTGGGCCTGCCTCAGCAGGTCCGCACACTTCTCGCCGACCATCATCGTGGTGATGTTCGGGTTGATCGCCGGGAGGAAGGGCAGGGCCGACCCGTCGGCGACGCGCAGGTTCGCCACCCCGCGCACGCGCAGCTGCGGGTCGAGGACGGCCGCCGGGTCGTCGTCGGTGCCCATCCTCGCCGTGCACGCCGGGTGGTAGACGGTGTTGTGGGTCTTCCTCAGGTAGTCGGCCAGGTCGTCGTCGGTGACCGCGTCCGGGCCGGGTGCCAGCTCGGAGGCGATCCATCCGGCGAGCGCGGGCTGGGCGGCGATCCGCCGGGCCAGGCGCACGCCGGCGATCATGACGGCCATGTCGTGGCCATCGGGGTCGGTGAAGTAGCGCGGGTCCACCCGCGCCCGGTCGCGGAAGTCACGGGTGCGCAGGCGCACCGTGCCGCGGGAGCGCCCGCGGGTGACGTTCGGGGTGAGGCAGAACCCGTTGTCGGTGGTCGGGTAGCCGTGGCGGACCGTGTTCAGGTCGAACGGCACCGAGCCGTAGTGCATCATCAGATCCGGCCGGTCCAGCGACGGGTCGGTGCGGTGGAACAGCCCGATCTCCCACCACTGCGTGGACTCGGTGACCATCGGCCGGGCCGCGTCCCACATCACCAGCCCCTCGACGTGGTCGTCGAGGTTGGACCCGACGCCCGGGGAGTCCACCCGCACCTCGACGCCGAGCTCGCGCAGGTGCTCGGCCGGCCCGATCCCGGAGAGCATCAGCAGCTTCGGGGTGTCGATCGCGCCCGCGGACAGGATCACCTCCCGGTCGGCGGTGACCGTCTCGCGGCCGGGGCCGATCCCGCGCTGGTACTCCACACCGGTGGCCCGGGTGCCCTCGAAGAGCACCTGGGAGGCCCAGCAGTCGGTGCGGATCTCCAGGTTCGGCCGCGCGTCCATGACCGGGTGCAGGTACGCGTGCGACGACGACGCACGCGTACCGTCCGGGAAGCGGTTGACCTGGAAGAACCCGGCCCCCTCGGTGACCGTGACGCCCTCGTTGAACCGCACCGTCGGCAGGCCCACCCCGGCCGCGGCCTCCAGCAGGGCGACGCCGCACGGGTCGTCCGGCGGGATCTGCATCAGGTTCACCGGACCGCTGCGGCCGTGCCCCTCCCACGCCCCGTCGTTGGTCTCCAGGCGCGCGATGAGCGGCCAGCACTCGTCGGCGCTCCAGCCGGTCAGACCCGACGCGGCCCACTCGTCGAGGTCCTCGCGCGGGGTCCAGAACGCGATGCAGGAGTTGTGCGAGGAGCACCCGCCGAGCACCTTCGCCCGGGCGTGACGCAGGTGCGAGTTGCCGCGCTCCTGCGGCTCGATCGGGTAGTCCCAGTCGTAGCCGGAGTCGAGCAGGCGCATCCAGTCGGACAGCCGCAGGACCGCGTCGTCTCCCACGTCGGACGGGCCCGCCTCCAGCAGCAGCACCGTCACCGACGGGTCCTCGGACAGCCGCGCGGCCAGCGCACAACCGCCGGACCCACCGCCGACGACCACGTAGTCGAAGTGTCCCGTCACGGGGTGGCTCCCCCTTCCTGGTCCCTCTGCTCGGCCATGTGCTCGGGCAGGCAACCGACGTGGTGGCGTCCGCGCAGCAGGTACCAGGCCAGCCCGCCGAGCGCCACGATGCCGATGAAGACGAACGCGATGAACCGCAGCCAGCCCGCGCCGTAGACGTCCTCGCGGGGCCAGGCCAGGTTGATCGCCATCGCGGCGCCCCACAGCACGGCCAGGATGTTGACCGGCAGGCCGAGCCGGCCCAGGGAGAAGTAGCCCGTGCCCCCGGCGTCCGGCCACTGCCCGCGCAGCCGCCTGCGCAGCATCGGCACCGTGACCAGCAGGTACGCCAGGTAGATCATGATGATCGCGACGCTGGTGACGGCCGTGAACACCTCCGGCACGCCCGCGTTCGCGACCAGGATGACGATCGCGATCACGCCGATCAGCACCGCCGGGACCACCGGGGTCTTGCGTACCGGGTCGATCCGGGCCAGCACCGCGCCGGCGGGCAGCGCGTTGTCCCGCGCCATCGCGAACATCAGCCGGATCGCGGCGGTGTGCACGGCCAGCGCGCAGACCGTGATCGCGACCACGATGGCGACCAGGAAGATCGACCCGACGGGTCCGCCGAGCACCTGCAGCAGCACCATCTGGCCGCCGCCGTTCTTCTCCCCCATCGCCGGGTCGCCCAGGTCCGGTGCGGCCAGGATGATCAGCAGCAGGATCAGCCCGCCGATCACGAACGAGGCGACCACCGCGCGCAGGATCGCCGAGGGCGCGGTGCGGCGCGGGTCCACCGTCTCCTCGCCCAGCGAGCTGGCGGTGTCGAAGCCGTACATCACGTACGCCGAGGCGAGCGCGGCGACCAGGAAGACACCGACGTAGCCACCCGGCGCCCCCTCACCGAGCCCCCGGGTGTCGAACAGCACCGACGGCGGGTTCACGACGTTGAACGCCAGCACCACGATGATCGCCACCGCGGCGATCAGCTCGATGAACACCCCGGCGGAGTTGATCCTGGCCATCAGCCTGACGCCGATCGCGTTCACGACCGTGGTGAACACGATCAGGATGCCGCCGAGGAGGACCCCGTTCAGCGCGGCGTCGTTGCCGTCGGCGGCGGAGCCGACCAGCTGGAAACCGGACCAGAGCTGGGGCAGCACCAGCTGGTAGGCCAGCACCACCGCGGAGATCGTCACGACCGAGGCGGTGAGCATCATCCAGCCGGCCATCCAGGCGGTCGCGGGACCGGCCAGACGCTTGGACCAGTTGTAGACCGAGCCCGCGACCGGGTAGCGCCCGGCCAGCTCGGCGAAGGAGAGCGCGACCATGAGCTGGCCGGCGAACACCATCGGCCACGACCACCAGTAGGCCGCACCCCCGGTGCCGAAACCGAAGTAGAACAGCTGGAACGTGCCGGTCAGGATCGAGATGTAGCTGATCCCGGCCGCGAAGCTGGAGAACCTGCCGATCGTGCGGTCCAGGGTCTGGCTGTAGCCGAAGTCGGCCAGGCCGTCATCCGTGCCACCACCCGTTCCGCCGCCATCGGGCGCCGTGGGACCCGGCGGCGACGCCTCGGTGCTGCTCATCGTTGACCTCCACTGTCGACCCGCGTGGACTCATCGCACTAGCCGAACCAGCGCTGGGGCTCCGGCGCCGTGTTCATCCAGACGTGCTTGATCTCCTGGTACTCGGCGAGCCCGGTCGGACCGAGCTCGCGGCCGTTGCCGGAGCGGCCCATGCCGCCCCATTCGGCGCCCGGGAAGTAGGGGTGGAAGTCGTTGATCCAGACGGTGCCGTGGCGCAGCGCGGACGCGACCCGCTGGGCACGGCCCATGTCCCGGGTGAACACCGCACCGGCCAGGCCGTACTCGGTGTCGTTGCCGAGCTCGATCGCCTCGGCCTCGGTGGTGAAGCGCTCCACGGTGAGGATCGGCCCGAAGGTCTCTTCGCGGATCACCCGCATGTCCCGGGTGACGTCGGTGAGCACGGTCGGGCGGTAGAAGTAGCCCTCCCGCAGCGCCGGGTCGTCCGGGCGGCAGCCCCCGCACCGCACGGTGGCACCCTCGCCGCGGGCCGACTCGACGAAGCCCTCGATCGTGGCCAGGTGCGCGGCGGAGACCAGCGGGCCGACCTCCACGCCGTCGTCGAGGCCGTTGCCCAGGCGGATCCGGTCGGCGCGCCGCACGATCTCGTCGACGAGCCGGTCGTGCAGCGGGTCCTCCACGATCAGCCGCGCGCCGGCCGAGCAGACCTGACCGGAGTGCAGGAACACCGCGAGCATCGCGTAGTCCACCGCAAGCTCGAGGTCGGTGTCCGCGAAGACGATGTTGGGGTTCTTCCCGCCCAGCTCGACCGCGGTGCGCTTCACCGTCTCGGCCGAGGCCCGGATGATCGCCCGGCCGGTGGACAGGCCGCCGGTGAAGCTGACCATGTCGACCCCCGTGTGCTCGGTGAGCGGGGCGCCGACGCTCGGCCCGTCGCCGAGCAGGATGTTCACCACCCCGGCCGGGATCCCGGCCTCCTCGCAGAGCCGCACCAGGTGGATCGAGGTCAACGGCGTGACCTCACTGGGCTTGATCACCATCGTGTTGCCGGCGGCGACCGCCGGCGCCACCTTCCAGGACAGCTGCAGCAGCGGGTAGTTCCAGGGCGTGATCAGCACGCACACCCCGACCGGCTCGTGCACGATCCGGGACACCACGCCCGGCTGACCGGTGTCCACGACCCGTCCGGCGTCCTTCCCGGCCAGCCCGGCGTAGTAGCGGAACACCGCGGTGACGTCGTCGACGTCGATCCGGCTCTCGGCCAGCGTCTTGCCCGTGTCCAGGGTCTCCGAGCGCGCGATCTCCTCCTTGTCCCGCACGAGCAGCTCCGCGATGCGGCCGAGGATCGCGCCGCGCTCACCGGTGGAGGTCGACCGCCACGGCCCGGAGTCGAACGCGGCACGGGCCGCGGCGACGGCGCGCTCGACGTCGTCGGGGCCCGCCTGGTCGACCTCGGCCACCACGCTCGCGTCGAAGGGGTTGATCACCGGTGCGGTCCCGCCCGAACCGGAGGTCCAGCTTCCGTCGATGTAGAGAGTCGGCACCGGAGAACCCTCCACCCGGCACCGGTGCCGCGCAAGCACATGCGCGCGCCGGTGGCGCGGACCACCGGAGTGGCCGATCCGAACACGGAGCCGGGGTCCGGCGCGGCCCGTCATCGGTCGGCGGGGCCCTGGCGCGTTATGGTTGCGCCATGAGCAACCCGGAGCGCACACGGGAGAGCGGCGTCCAGTCGGTGGACCGGGCGATCAGCGTGCTGGAGATCCTCGCGCGCCGCGGCGAGGCCGGGGTGAGCGAGCTGGCCAGCGAGCTCGAGGTGCACAAGTCGACGGCGTTCCGCCTGCTGGGGGCCCTGGAGGGCCGCGGGCTGGCCGAGCAGATCGGCGACCGCGGCAAGTACCGGCTCGGGTTCGGGCTGATCCCGCTGGCCGGGCGGGTCTCGGAACGCCTCGAGGTCACCCAGCAGGGCCGCTCGATGTGCGAGCAGCTGGCCTCGGAGCTCGGCGAGACCGTCAACATCGCCATCCTGGACCAGGGCGTCGCGGTCAACGTCGACCAGGCCCGCGGCCCGGCGACGGTCACCACCTACAACTGGCTGGGCCGGATCACGCCGTTGCACAGCACCTCGAGCGGGAAGGTGCTGCTCGCCGCGGCCGAGCCCGGCGACCGGGAGAAGCTGCTGGTCGACCTCGAACGGACCACCCCGCGCACGCTGGTCGCCCCGGCCAAGCTGGCCGCCGAGCTGGAGGGTGTCATGACCCAGGGCTACGCGTGGGCGCTGGAGGAGTACGAGGTCGGGCTGAACGCGGTGGCCGCCCCGATCCGCGACCATTCGGGCACGGTCGTGGCCGCCCTGTCGGTGTCCGGACCGGCCTACCGGCTGCCGCCGGACCGGATCGAGGCGATCACACCGGACGTCGTCGCGGGCGCCGAGGAGATCAGCCGCCGGATGGGGCACTGGGTGCGTTGACCGCGCGCCCTGCGCAACGACCGGGACGGCCCCGCCCGGCTCAGAGCTTCTCGAGCACCGGCGGCAGGAGACGCTCCACCTCGTCGCCCAGACGCTCGAACTCGCGCCGCAGGAACGGGGCGGCCAGCTTCAGAAGGCCCTTGAACCGCAGGTCCGCGTGGTAGGTGACGGTCGTGCCGCCCTCCTCGGAGGGCTCCACCCGGATGTCGTCGGTCGCGGTGACCGTCGGGTTCTCACCGACGAACGTCAGCCGGGACGGGGTACGGCTGACCAGCCGGTAGTGCAGCTCGGTCTCGCGGCCGTTGAACACCGACACGTTGCGCCAAGTGCTCCCGACGTCGACCGGGCCGCCGCCGTCGGAGCGGGTGCAGGACTTCGTACCGGGGTCCCAGACCTCCGAGTGCCCGAAGTCGGCGAGGTAGCCGATGACGGTCTCGACCGGTGTCGAGACCGACATCACGCGCTGCACGCTGACCACCGGCACTCCTCTCGGCCGGCTTCCGGCCCTCGATCGGCCCCGGTGCTGGCGGACCGCCACTATGATGGCGCGCCTCGACGCGTCCGGCCAGATGATCTCATGCCCGCCCCGCGACCAGCAGGACCGCGTAGGTGATCGTGACCGTTGCGGTCACGGGTGCGACCGGTCCCCGCGTTCGCCCACGGTGCGGCGCACCGGCTGGGAACCTTCCCTCTCGACACGACGTCGATCGAAGGACTTCGCGCATGGGGCAGCAGCCGGACGTACGGGTGAACCCGGTGGACCTGGACGCGGCGGGCGCCGCACTGGCCCGGGTCGGTCGAGACGTCGTCGCGGCGGCACGGGAGCCCGGGTCGCCGCTGACCCCGCATCCGGCCTGGGCACCCGGCTTCGACTCGGTCGCCGCGGGCGCCACGCTCGCCGAGGCCGCCCTGGTCGCCGTCCGGCGCCTCGGGGCCGACGTCGGGACCTGCGCCGCGGCGATGCGCCACTGTGCCGCCGCCTGGACCGCATCCGACGACGCCGTCGCCCGGTCGCTGCGCGCCCGGACGACGCGGACCGGCTGATGCCGACCTTCGCCGAGCTCGCCGAGACCGACCCGACGCAGTGGCTGCACCAGGCCCGCGGCTGGGAGCGCCTGGGCCAGGACCTGACCGCCGCGGCCGGGCGCCTGGACGCCGCGTTCGCGCCGCTGGCGGGTTCCTGGGCCGGCGGTGACGCCCGGGCGGCGCGCGCGAGCCGGGACCGGTTGCGGGCCGAGCTGACCGCGGCCGCCGACCGCAGCGCACGGGCCGCGGAGGTCCTCGGACGGCACGCCGGTGCGGTGCTGGCCGCCCGCAAGCGGCTGATGGACGCCGTGCTCGGGGCCAACCCGGCCACCACCCACGTCGACGCCGACGGCCGGATCACCCCGCAGCACCGGATGATGGTGCCGCCGTTCGTGATGCTCCCGATCGGGCTGCGGTCCTACCTCGCGGACCTGCACCGGATCGGCGGCGAGATCACCGCCGCCCTCGACGACGCCGCCCGCTCCGACCAGGAGACCGCGGCGGCGCTGGCGGCACTGGCCCCGCCCGGGCACGCGACACCCGTACCGGCGACGGCACCGCCCGGGCCGGGGACCGCTCCGGCCGACGTCCGGGACTGGTGGGGCTCCCTGGCCCCGGCCGCCCGGGACCGGGTCACCGCCGAGCAGCCCGACCGGGTCGGCGCCCTCGACGGTGTCCCGGCCACCGCCCGCGACGAGGCCAACCGCCTACGGCTCGACGCGGAGCGCGACCGGCTGGCGCGGCGAGGGACGCGGCTGCGGGAGCGGGGCGACGCCGCGGCGGCCCGGCGGGTCGAGCAGATGCTGCGCGGCATCGACGCCCTCGGGCGCCGGCTGCGGGCGGGCGATCCCCCGGCCCTGCTGCTCGGCTTCGACACCGACGGCCCCGGGCACGCGATCGTCGCCGCCGGAGATCCGGACACCGCCGAGCACGTGGTCACCTACGTCCCCGGCACCACCGCCCGGCTGGCGACGGTCGAGACCGACCTGCTGCGCGCGGACGCGACCGTCTCGGCCGCGCGGGCGGCCGATCCCCGGGCGAGCACGGCCGCCGTCACCTGGCTCGGCTACGACGCACCGCCGACCGTGGCGCGGGCCGTGGCCACCGGTTACGCCGCGGCCGCCGCCGAGCCGCTGGCCCGCTTCCAGGACGGGCTGCGCACGACCCACCGGGGGCCGCGGGCGCACCTGACCCTGGTCGGGCACAGCTACGGCTCGACCGTCGCCGGGTACGCGGCGCGACGCGGCGACCTCGCGGCCGACGACCTCGTGCTGGTGGCGAGTCCCGGGGCGGGCACCCGCCGCGGAGTCGCGGACCTGCACATCGACCCCGCGCACGTGTGGGCGAGCACGGCGGCCAACGACCCGGTCGAGGACCTCGCGCGCACCGACCTGATGGGTACCTCGGCACCGTTCGCCCCGCGCGCGATGCTCCTGCACGGGCTCGACCCCACCCACCCCACGTTCGGTGCACGGGTGTTCGCCTCGGACCCCGGTGGCCTGCTCCCGCTGCGGGACGACCCGGCGACGCCGGTCGACGAGTCGGCGTGGGTGGCCTCCCACAGCCAGTACTGGGACGAGGGGTCGCGATCACTGACCGCCCTCGGCCGGATCACCGTCGGTCGCGAACCGAGCAGCTGAGCGCACCGGCCACCGCACGGACGACACCGGCCGTCGGCAGTACACCGAGGACTCGACCACGCGGGGTGGAGGAGCGGACACCCTGTTCGGGCTAGTCTTAGTCGTCGCTTTCAGGGCGACTATGCGTAAGGCCGTGACGTACCTGGACAGAAGGACCTATACGTGAGCGAGAGCAAGCCACCCCGTCGGACCGGTAGGCCGCCGCTGACCGACCGGGCGACGCTGCTGGCCGCAGCCCGGGAAGTCGGTCTCACGTCACTCACCGTCGGAGCGGTCACGACCCGCGTGGGCGTCAAGTACTCCACGTTCTACCGGCACTTCTCCAGCCTCGAGGCACTGCTCACGGCCGTGGTCGACGAGATCTACGCCGAGGCGGAGTTCCCCGACCCGCACGGCCGGTGGCAGGACTACGTGATCGAGATGTCCGGCGCCCTGTTCGAGGTGATGGCCAAGCACCCCGGGCTGGCGCTGACCGTGCTGCGGCTGCCGGCGCTCCCCGAGCGGGCGGTCGAGGCCTACCGGCGGCTCACCGCGAGCCTCGTCACCGCGGGCTTCGACCAGGACGAGGCGGCGCTCGGCGCGACCACGATCCTCGAGATGGTCATGATGCCGTGGCTGACCACCGGCGGCGGGGGCGCGACCGCGCAGGCGCACGAGCCGCGGCTCGCCTCCGCCTCCGAGCCGCTCGCCCCCGGGGCCGGGGCGCCGGTCCTGGGCGTGGTCGACGACCCGCCGCGCCGGTGGACGCTGCGCAAGGTCGAGCTCCTGGTCGCCGGCCTGGAGACCCGCCTGGCCTCGGTCGCGGCGATGAGCCCGCCGGCCGGGTCCTGACCCCCTCCGGCCGCTCTCAGATCGATACTCCACGCTCGCGCTCCGGCCACTACGTTCACTCCCATGCCGAACGACGACGTCGACGTCCTGGAGATCCTGCAGAAGGTCACCCAGCTCGGGGATGCGCAGATCTGGGAGGTCGCGCGCCGCTGCCGGATCTACCGGGCGCGGGCCGACGGTGAGGACCAGACCGTCGAGCTCGAGATGAGCGTGGACACCGCCGGGCGCTGGATCGTCGTGGCACGCGACGAGGCACGCGATCTCACCGCCCAGGGCGTCCCGATGCCGGGGCTGAACGGGGCTGTCCACATGGTGCCCTGGTACATGCTGGACTCCGACCCCGGCGAGTGACGGCACGGTCCCGGCGTCGATGTCCGGCACCGGGACCGGCTGCCTGCAGAGCGGGACTAGCGGACCTTCTCCGGGATGTGGTCGAGCGCCCGGAGGATCTTCTCGGCGACGGTGGAGGCCTCGGCCTCGGGGACGTCGGTGCTCTGCCGGAGCTCCGCGACGACGAGGGAGAGGCGCAGCTCGTAGGGGCTCAGGTACGTGGGGGCGGTGGCGAGGGCGGTCATCGGACATCCTTGTCTGTGGTCGGAACGGTGTCCGTGGCCGGCGCAGGGTCCCGGGGTCGGCACGGAGATCGGGGCGGTGGCCCTCGGGACGGCGACCGGGACCGCGGGCGATGCCGCGGTGGCCGACGACGTCAGGGGGTTCCGTCCCCGCGACGCCGGTGAGGCGTCGGGTGTGGACTGTCATCGAGGACGACCCGGGCGACTGCCCGCGTGCACGGTGCTCGACGCAGCCGACACTACTCCGACCGGGGCCCCGGCAGGGCCGGCGTCCGGACGAGTCAGCTCCGGGTGAGCCGGACGGGCAGGGATCCGAACGCGCGCAGCGTGTTGTTGTGGTGCCGGCGCGGCGTCCCGGCGATCTCGATCCGCTCGACCCGACCGGCGAGCGCGATGAGCAGGGCCTCGGCCTCGAGCCGGGCGACGTGCTGGCCGACGCACTGGTGGATGCCCATCCCGAACCCGACGTGCCCGGACGGGTCGCGGGACAGGTCGAAGGAGTCCGGGGCGACCCAGCGCCGCGGGTCGCGATTGGCCGAGCCGAGGAACATCAGGATCTTGTGGCCCTCCGGGACGAGCGTGCCGCCGATCTCGACGTCGTCGTCGGCGACCCGGAAGAACGTCTGCACCGGCGACTCCCAGCGCACGGCCTCGTCGAACGCGATCCGCGCCAGCGGCGGGTCGGCGCGCAGGCGCTGCCACTGCTGCGGGTGGGTGGCCATCGCGTACAGGCACGCGCCGAGACCGTGCACGGTGGTGTCGACCCCGGCCGAGAGCAGCGAGCGCACGATCAGCGGCGCCTGCTCGGGCGTGATGTCCGCGCGGTCGCAGGCCTCCCAGATCCGGGCGCCGAACCCGTCCGGGCTCAGCGCCTCGCGGGCGCACCGGGCGTTCACCCAGGCCGAGAGCTCCCCGATCCGTCCGGCGCCCCGGGCGACGAGGTCGTTGTCCGGGCCGAACGCGTTGAACAGGTGGTTGCCGTAGGGCAGCAGGTTCTCCCGGCCGTGCCGGCCCAGGCCGACCGCGTCCGGGAACACCCGCAGCGGGAACACCTCGGCGAGCGCGGACATCGCGTCCAGCTCGACGGTCTCGCCCGCGCCGTCGAGCAGCGAGTCGACCAGGTCCTCGGCGTCGGCGAACCAGCGCTCGCGCAGCCGCCGCAGCGCGCGCGGCGACAGGATCTGCTCCAGCACCGCGCGGGGGGCGTCGTGGTGCGGCGGGTCGGTCTCCAGGAGCAGGCTCGGTGGACGCCAGGGTTCCTCGTGGCGCCAGTTGCTCAGTCCCACCCCGGCCCCGGACACCCAGCCCTGCCAGTCCCGCAGGGCCTGGTGGACGTGCTCGTAGCGGCCCATCGCGTAGACGCCGTAGCGGTCCAGGTGCACCACCGGGCCGGCGTCGCGCAGGGCGGCCTGGAACGGCAGCGGGTCCTCCAGCACCTCGTGCGAGAACGGGTCGACGTCGGTCGTCGGCAGTGTGGCGGGGGTCGGGGTCACTGGGGCCACCTCCGGGCGGCGGTCGGGTCAGAGGTCGAGGACGAGGCGGTCACCGGCCGAGCGGGACACGCACGGGAACATGACGTCCCCCGCGGCGCGCTCGGCGTCGCCGAGGATCGAGTCGCGGTGGTCGGCGACACCGCCCAGCACGGCGGTCTCGCAGGTGCCGCAGGTGCCCTGGCGGCAGGACGACAGCGTGGTCGCCCCGGCGCGCCGGGCGGCGTCGAGCACGGTGTCGGCGGCCGTGACGGTCACCGTCGTCCCGGTACGGGCCAGCTCGACCGCGAACGGCTCCGACCGCTGCGGCGGGCCCTGCTCGGCGGCGGTGAACCGTTCGGTGCGGACGCGGTGCGGCGGCCAGCCCGCGCTCGCGCGGGCCAGCGCGTCGAGCAGCGGGCCCGGCCCGCAGCAGTAGACGACGGTGTCCGCGCGCGGCGGCCCCAGCGCGGAGTCGAGGTCGAGCAGCCCGGCCTCGTCCTGGGGCACGACCGTGACCCGGTCGCCGTAGCCGGCGAGCTCGTCGAGGAACGCCATCGAGGTGCGGGTGCGGCCGCCGTAGAGCAGCGTCCACCCGGCACCGACGAGCTCGGCCTGGCGGATCATCGGCAGCAGCGGTGTGATCCCGATGCCGCCGGCGACGAACACGTAGCGCGCCGAGGGCGCCATCGTGAAGTGGTTGCGCGGCCCACCGAGCCCGACCCGCGTGCCCGGTTCCAGCACGTCGTGGACGAACGCCGACCCGCCTCGCCCGTCCGGCTCGCGCAGCACCCCGATCCGGTAGCTGTGGGCGTCCCAGCGGTCCCCGCACAGCGAGTACTGCCGGGTCGCGCCGTTGCCCAGCAGGAGGTCGATGTGCGCGCCCGGCGCCCAGTCCGGCAACCGTGCCCCGTCGGGTCGGGCCAGCGTCAGCGCGACCACGCCGTCGGAGACGACCGACCGGTCGCGCACCGTCAGGACGTCGGCCGCGGTCGCGGGCAGCCCGGCCTCGGGTCCTGCCGTGCCGCCGGCGTGTCCGGGGTCCTCGGATCGCATTCGGGCCTCCCGCGCGTCGCTGTGTCGGGGCCAGCATCGGCGCGCGGCGCCGGGCGCCACCACAGCCATTCCATTGAACGGGAGGTCGATCACCGGTCACCGTGACGGGGCGGGGCCGTCCCCGAGGCGCCGCTCGATCGACCGGGCGGCCGCGGTGAGCGCCGGCAGGTGCCCCCGCGCGCGGTCGTCGTTCGGCACGATCACCGACACCGCGGCGGCGACCTGGCGGTCCCCGGTCCGCACCGGCACCGCGATCCCGGTCGCGTCGGGGTGGATGTGGCCCGGGCACAGGACGAAGCCCTGCCTGCGGATCCGGGCCAGCAGCTCGCGCAGCTCGTCGGCGCCGGCGACGGTGGCCGGGGTGTAGCGCGCGAGCGGCGCGGCCAGCACCCGCTCCTGCAGCGTCGCCGAACCGTAGGCCAGCAGCACCAGCCCCGACGACGAGGCGTGCAGGGGCAGCCGGGCGGCGATGCGCGTGTAGTTGATGACGGCGTGCTCGGCGCTGAGACGCTCGACGAACAGCACCTCGTCGCCGTCGAGGACGCCGAGCTGGGTGTGGTGCCCGATCGAGGCCTGCAGCTGCTCCATCACCGGCATCGCGGTCTCCCGCAACGACAGCGTCGGCGACGCCCGGGAGGCGAGCTCCCAGAGCCGCAGCCCGATCCGCACCCGCCGGTCGTCGTCGCGGGCCAGCAGCCCGTGCGAGACCATCTCGGCCACCAGCCTCGACGCCGTCGCCAACGGCAGGCCGGCCCGCCGCGCGATCTCCGAGACGGCCAGCGTCGTCGTCTCCGGGGTGAACGCCTCGAGGATCCGCACGGAGCGTTCGAGCACCGACTCCCCCGACGTCGACCGCGCCATCCCCGCAGTCTGCCCTGCCTCAGGGCCCGGGCGGGTCCTGGTCGCGTTCCGGGCGGTCCTGGACCAGCATCGAGGCCCGCTGGCGGGTGACCCCGAACAGCTTGCCGATCGCGGTGATGCTCACGTCCTCCCGCAGCAGCGCACGGGCCTCCTCGCGCCGGAACCGGCTGCCCGCACCACCGAGGCTCTCGAGCACCCGGCTGATCCGTTCGATGATCAGCGGGGGCTCCTCCTGGAACACGATCTCGCGCCAGGACCGCCCGGCGGCCCGCAGGGAGATCAGCTCGTCGGCCCGCTCGGCGGCGGCGTCCAGCTCCGCGACGGTGCGGTCGAGCTCGGCCCGCAGCTCGACGAGCGCGCGCACGGCGTCATCGCCCTCGGGGTCGTCGCTGTCGTGGTGATCAGGCACGTCGGCTCCCGGGTCGTCGTCGTGGCTCATTGTCCGGCACGACGCGGCCCCCGTGGGCCGCCGAGCCCGGATGCGGTGCGCGCCGATGCTTGGCAGGCTCTCGGCGACGGCCCCGGACGAGGAGGCGACGACGTGACGACCCGGCCGGCGGCCGAGCTGCCGCTGACGCTGTTCGACACGTCCCCGATCGTGGCCGGCTCCGACGCCCGGCAGGCCCTGAACCGCACCGTCGACCTCGCGCGGTTCGCCGAAGGCCTCGGCTACCACCGGCACTGGGTGTCCGAGCACCACGGGATGAAGGGCGTCGCCGGGTGCGCGACCGCGGTGGTGATGGAGCGGATCGCGTCGGCGACCAGCCGCATCCGGGTCGGCTCCGGAGCGGTCCTGCTCCCCAACCACGCGCCGATCGTGCTGGCCGAGCAGTTCGGCACGCTGGAGGCCTTCCATCCCGGCCGGATCGACCTGGGTGTGGGTCGCGCCGCCGGCGGGAGCCCCCGTGCGGTGGAGCGGGTGCGCGGTCGCACGCCGCCCGCGCCGTTCGCCGAGCAGCTCGGCGAGCTGATGCGCTACTTCGAGGCCGACGCCGTGCACGACCCGGTCCGGGCCGTCCCCGCGATCGGGAACGCGCCCCCGGTCTGGCTGCTCGGGTCCTCCGAGGCCAGCGCGGCGCTGGCCGCGTCACGGGGGCTTCCCTACGCCTTCGGCCACCACATCAACCCGTCCGGCACCGCGCGGGCGCTGGACGCCTACCGGTCGGCTTTCCGGCCGTCACCGGGCTGCCCCTGCCCGAGGGTGATGGTCGCCGTCCCGGTGATCGCCGCCGACACCGACGAACGCGCCCGGTGGCTGGCGGGCCCGATCAAGGCCAAGGTCGTCAGCCGCGGCCGCGGCGCCCCGATCCTGCTGCCGAGCCCGCAGGACGCCGCGGGCCGGTCCTGGACCGACGAGGAACGCGCGATGGTCGACGAGCGGTTCTCCCGCTACGCCATCGGCTCACCGGAGACCGTGGCCGAGCAGCTGCGGGCGCTGCGGGACGAGACCGGGGCCGACGAGCTGGCGATCCAGGCGCCGATCCACGGCCACGCCGATCGCCGCAGGTCCTACGAGCTGGTCGCCCGGAGCCTCGGCGTTCCGGCGGCCTCGGACGAGCCGAACGGGCTCGCGCGGTCGCCCGGCCCCGGTGGGACCGGGGCCTGAGCGCCCGGTCCCGGTCGCCGTGATCCGCGGCGGGCCCACCGGACGCGTCGCGGGCCGCTCAGCCTCCGATCCGCTCGGCGAGCGTCGCCACGCCGGGTCCGGTCAGCTCGGCGACGATCCCCCGTCGACCGGCGACCGCCATCAGCAGGGCCTCCCCCGCTCCCTCGACCGCGGGGCCCGAGCCGGCGCTCCAGCCGATGTCGGTCGCGGTCAGGGTCAGCCCCCGGATGCGTCCGACCGCGCCGATCGGGGGCGCCGTCCTGGCCATGTCCAGCGCGGCGACGAGCCGGTCGGCGGGGATCTCGCGGGGCATCCCGAGGGGCCGGCGGATGTCCTGCTGGTGGATCACCGCGTCGGTCAGCGCGATCCGGCCGCCCATCATCGCGGTCAGCCCCCTGGGCCGGACATGGTCCCGCGCCCTCGCCACGAGCTCGTCCGGGGACCTGTCGCGGTGCTCGGCGACGCCGACGGCGTTGGCGCGGCCGGCGTCGAGGCCGGCCCTGAGCATGCGCGCGACGAGGCGGCCGAACCCGAGGTCCTCGTAGCTGTAGGCGTGGGCGACCACGTCGCGGACCCGCCAGCCCTCGCACAGGGTCGGGGCGTCCCACTCGTGCGGGGCCAGGGTGGCCAGGAACCCGGCGAGGTCGGCCCGCTCGGCCCGGGCCAGGCTCATCACGTCGACCGCGGCGGTCATGACCGGTCGGCCACGGTCCGGGCGAACGAGTCGAGCAGCAGCACCCATCCGCCGCCGCCGGTGATCCCGTCGTGGATGTCCTGCCCGGCGACCAGGCGCTCGAACAGGCGGTGTTCGAGGTCGACCGTGGTGCGGTCGTCCCCGTCGGCGCGGAAGCGGACCTCGATCTCGCTGGCGTGCCCGGGGTCCGGGTCGAACTGCCACCTGCCGTTGATCTGCCAGGTCAGCAGCAGCCGCGTCGGGGGCTCCCAGGCCAGGACCCGGCCCCAGTCGCACTCGCTGCCGTCGACATCGCGCTCGTACCAGCGGCCGCCGACACGGGGTTCGAGGACCACCTCCTCGACCTCGGCCGCTCCGATGTGGAACCGGTGCGGCCACCACGCGTCGATCCGGCCGGTGAACGCCTCGAAGGCCTGCCGGAGCGGGAGGGCGACGGTGACCGTGCCCGTGATCGGGGGGATCGGTGCGGGAGTGCTCATGACTTCTCCAGGTCGGGGCCCGGGCCGGGGGCCGGGGCGTCGGAGTCGGCGAGTTTGTGGAAGCCGGTGAGGGCATCACCCCAGACGCCGTCCAGCCACGCGCGCAGGGCGCCGACGCCCTCCGGGTCGAGCCGGTAGATCCGGCGGGTGCCCTCGGCGGTGCTCACGACCAGCCCCCCGTCGCGCAGCACCCGCAGGTGCTGGGAGACGGCGGGCCGGCTGATCGGGAGGTGGTCGGCCAGCTCCTGCACCGACGACGGACGGCGGGCCAGCATCTCGAAGATCGCTCGGCGGCTGGGGTCGCCCAGCAACCCGAGAGCGCCATCTCCGTAAGCCGACACGAACGTAAGCGTAGACGCACATAGTGTGGTCGGCAACGCCGTGGGTGCGGCCGGACCGAGGCGGGTCGGGCTCGCGGACCGGGACCGCCTCAGGCCTCGCGCAGTCCCTCGAGGACGCGGTCGGCCACGGCCAGGAAGCCGGCCAGCTCGGCGTCGGACATCCCGCCGAGCAACGCGTGCGCGGCCTCGTGCCGCTCGGTCGACATCCGCTCCGCCGCGGCGACCCCCTGCCGGGTCAGCGACACGAGGGTGGCCCGGCGATCGGTGGGATGGGGTCCGCGCGCGACCCACCCGTGCTCCTCGAGCGCGTCGACGAGCGCGGTGACGTGCCGCGGGGTGCAGCGCAGTACCTCGCTGAGCTCGCGCTGGCGCAACGGCCGGTCGTGGCGGTGCAGCACCAGCAGGGCCTCCGCGCGGGCCGGGGTCAGACCGCGCCCGTCGAGGGTGGTGCGCATCAGGTCGCCGACCCGGTCGGCCAGCTCGAAGATCCTGTCCAACGCGACGACCGGGTCCGACGACATGCACACCATCCTAGTACACGGTGTTCAATACACACTGTGTACATAATTCACGATGTGTGGTGTCATGTTCCGGCCGGCGACGCCGCGCTCGCGCCCCACCGACCCGGGAGGACCGATGACACCGTCCCGTCCGGCCGCGGAGGTCGACCGGCCGCGCCGCGTCTTCAGCCGCTTCTACGCCCGGATCAGCCGCCGGCTGGAGTCCGAGGGCATGGACGTGCTGCGCGCGGAACTGCTGGCCGGCCTCGCGGGCGAGGTCGTCGAGATCGGTGCCGGCAACGGGCTGAACTTCGCGCACTACCCGGCCGCCGTGACCCGGGTCGTCGCGGTCGAGCCCGAGCCCTACCTGCGCGGGTTGGCCGAGCGCACCGCGCGCACGACCCGGACGGAGGTGACCGTCGTTCCGGGCACCGCGGACCGGTTGCCGTTGCCCGATGCCTGCGTCGACGCCGCGGTGCTGTGCCTGGTCATGTGCAGCCTCGACGACCGGCGGGCCGCGCTGGCCGAGCTGGCACGGGTGCTGCGCCCCGGTGGCACGGTGCACTTCCTGGAACACACGTTCGCCGAGACCCCCGGGCTGCTGCGGGTACAGCGGTGGGCCGACGCGACCGTGTGGCCGCTGCTCACCGGGGGCTGCCACACCTCGCGCGACCCGGCCGGAGCGATCACCGAGGGCGGGTTCGAGATCACCTCCTGCCGGCGGTTGCGCTTCCCCGCGGACCGGTTCGTCCAGCCCGCGTCCCCGCACGTGCTGGGAACCGCCCGCCTGCGGCCTCGCGGCGGCAGCGGTCCGTGACGAGCGCGGCCGTCAGCGCCGCACCCCCTTCCCGACCTCGTCGCGGGACTCGCCGTGCACCAGCGCGATGCGCTCCGGCGGGACGATCTCGGTCCAGGTGATCCACTCCCGGTGGTCGGTCCCGTCCGGACCGTGCATCACGAAGTCCCGGGCCCGCCGGCACGGAACTCGAAGGACCGCGTCGTCGTGCCGAACCCTGCCGGCCCCCACCACCGGGCGACCGGCGCGGGATCGGGACAGAAGTTCATCTCACTCCGACTTGCGTTCCGGGTTCGATACTGGCCGAATTAGATGCATGTCGAAGTCAGAGCAGGCGCCGGGGGTCGGCCCCGCGCAGTGTTGGTCCCCGCTGGCGCGGGAGCCGTTGTCCGAGGAGCAGGCGTCCCGGCTGTCGCGGGTGTTCAAGGCGATGGGCGACCCGGTGCGGCTGCGGCTGCTGTCCCTGATCGCCTCGCACGACGGGGGCGAGGCCTGTGTCTGCGACGTGACCGACGTCTTCGACCTGACCGGCCCGACGATCTCCCACCACCTCAGGGTGCTGCGCGAGGCGGGCCTGATCATCGGGGAACGGCGCGGGACGTGGGTCTACTACCGGGTCCTGCCCGAACTGCTCGGGCAGCTCTCCGAGGTCCTGACCCCGGCCGAGGCCTCGGCCGAGATCCGCACGCTTCCGGTGGTGGACGCATGAGCACCGAGCAGACCACGCACCCGGACGCGGCCGTGGTGGCCAAGCTGTCCACGTTGGACCGGTTCCTGCCGTTGTGGATCCTCGCCGCGATGGCCCTGGGGCTGCTGCTCGGACGCTCGATCCCGGGCCTGGCCCCCGCGCTGGACGCGATCTCGATCGACGGCACGTCGGTGCCGATCGCCATCGGGCTGCTGGTGATGATGTACCCGGTCCTGGCCAAGGTCCGCTACGACCGGCTCGACACCGTCACCGGCGACCGCAGGCTCCTGGTCTCCTCGCTCGTCCTGAACTGGGTCCTCGGCCCGGCGGTGATGTTCGCCCTGGCCTGGCTCATGCTGCCCGACCTGCCCGAGTACCGCACCGGCCTGATCATCGTCGGGCTCGCCCGCTGCATCGCCATGGTCATCATCTGGAACGACCTCGCCTGCGGCGACCGCG
>CBIHNM010000024.1:0-24668 GCA_966211265.1 uncultured Pseudonocardia sp. | reverse complement strand
CGGATCAGGTCCTCCGGCACCCCGGCATCGTCGAGCTGGGCAGGGGTGAGCTGCTGGTGGGTGGTCGAGCCCGGGTGCAGCACGAGCGTGCGCGCGTCCCCGACGTTGGCCAGGTGGCTGCACAGCTGCACCGACTCGATGAACCGCGCGCCCGCCTCCCGACCGCCGGCGACGCCGAACGCGAACACGGCGCCGGGCCCGGCCGGCAGGTACGTGCGCGCCCGCTCGTGGTGGGGGTGCGAGGGCAGCCCGGCGAAACGGACGTAGCCCACCCGCGGGTCGGCCTCGAGCCACTCGGCGACCTTCTGCGCGTTGGCCACGTGCTGGTCCATCCGCTGCGGCAGCGTCTCCACGCCCTGCAGGAGCAGGAACGCCGAGTGCGCGGACAGCGTCGCGCCGACGTCGCGCAGCTGCTCGGCCCGCAGCTTGGTCAGGAACCCCAGCTCCTGGAAGTTGCCCCACCAGCTCAGACCGCCGTAGGAGGGCACCGGCTCGGTCATGGACGCGAAGTTGCCGTTGCCCCAGTCGAACGTCCCGGCCTCGACGACGACGCCGCCGAGCGTGGTGCCGTGCCCGCCCAGGAACTTCGTCACCGAGTGGATCACGATGTCGGCGCCGTGCTCGATCGGCCGGCACAGGTAGGGCGTGCCGAGGGTGTTGTCGATGACCAGCGGGATCCCGTGCGCGTGCGCCACCTCGGCCAGCCCGGCGATGTCGGCGATCTCGCCACCCGGGTTGGACACCACCTCGGCGAAGATCAGCTTGGTCCGGTCGGTGATCGCGGCGGCGTAGTCGGCCGGATCGGTGCCGGGGACGAACGTGGTGTCGATGCCGAACCGGCGCAGCGTCACGTCGAGCTGGGTGATCGTGCCGCCGTAGAGGGCCGACGCGGACACGACGTGGTCCCCGGCGCCGGCCAGGGCGGCGAACGTGAGGAACTCCGCGGACTGGCCACTGGCCGTCGCCACCGCACCGATGCCGCCGTCCAGGCTGGCCAGGCGCTCCTCGAGCACCGCGACCGTGGGGTTGGCGATCCGGCTGTAGATCAGGCCGTACTTCTGCAGCGCGAACAGGCTCGCCGCGTCCTGGGTGTCGTTGAACACGTAGCTGGTCGACTGGTAGATCGGCACCGCCCGCGATCCGGTTGCGGCGTCGGGCACCGCCCCGGCGTGCACGGCCCGGGTCCGGAACCCCCAGGACCGGTCCTTCTGCTGCTCGCTCATGCCCCTCATCCTGCCTCGTTGACCGGCGGAGGGCGCGAGGGGCAACCTCACCGGTGTGAAGATCGATGCGCGGTTGCGCGACGGCCTGGGCACGATCGGGGCGGACGCCGCGTCGGCCGAGGAGATCGGATACGACGGCGGCTGGAACGCCGAGAACAGCACCGGCGACCCGTTCCCCGCGCTGGCGCTGGCCGCCGAGCACTCGCAGCGGATCCGGATCGGCCCGTCGGTGGCGATCGCGTTCGCCCGCACGCCGATGACCGTCGCCTACCCCGCCTGGGAGCTGCAGCGCTACTCCGGCGGACGGCTGGTGCTCGGTCTGGGGAGCCAGATCCGCCCGCACGTCACGCGCCGCTTCTCCATGCCGTGGTCGAGGCCTGCCGAGCGGATGCACGAGTTCGTGACGGCGCTGCGCGCGATCTGGCACGCCTGGGAGACCGGCGGGCGCCTCGCCCACCACGGCGAGTTCTACGAGCACTCGCTGATGACCCCGAACTTCACCCCGCCGCCGAACCCGCACGGCCCGCCGAGGGTGTTCCTGGCCGCCGTCGGGCCGCGCATGCTGGCCACGACGGCACGGGTCGCGGACGGGCTGTTCGCGCACCCGTTCCTCACCGAGCGCTACCTGCGGGAGGTGATCGTCCCGTCGGTGCGACGGCACCGGCCGGACGGCGCCGCGGAACTCGAGATCGCGCTCTCCCCGTTCGTCGCCCTCGACGAGCGTGACGTCGAGGCGGTCCGCCGGCAGATCTCGTTCTACGGCTCGACCCCGGCCTACCGGCCGGTGCTGGAGCTGCACGGCTGGGGCGCGCTGCAGGACGAGCTCCACCGGCTGTCCAGGCAGGGGCGCTGGGACGACATGGTCGGGCTGGTGACCGACGACGTCCTGCACGCGATGTGCGCCGTCGGGACCGAGGCCGAGGTCGCCGCCACGCTGCGGGACCGGTTCGGCGACGTCGCGCACCGGCTGCGCTTCAACCGCCCCGGCGACACACCGCCGCCGTCCCGCTTCGCCGGGCTGGTGGACGCGATGCGCTGAGCGCGGGCGCTCTCAGAGGTGCTCGCGGAAGAACGCCAGGACACGCTCCATCGCGTCGGTGGCGCTGGGCTCGTGGTAGGCGGCGTGCATCGGCGTCCGCGCCGCGATCGCGCCCGAGGCGCCCTCGGCGCGGGTCATGAACGAGTGACCGGCCTCGGGGTAGGTCTTGACGTCGTGCGGGACCCCGGTGCGCGAGAGGTCGGCCGCGAGCCGGGCCGGGTAGTCGCCGATGAACCCGTCCCGGCCGCCGTAGCTGCCCACCACCGGGCACGCGCGCTCCAGGGGCAGCGGGGCACGGCCGTAGAACGGGGCGCTGACCTTGTACAGCCCGGTGTCGGCGAGCAGCAGCGCGAACCCGCCGCCCATGCAGAACCCGATCGTGCCGATCCGCTCCGCGTCGACGGTCGGCTGCCCGGCCAGCCACCGCCGGGCGGACTCCAGGTCCCCCAGCGCGGCACCCCTGCCCCGGGTCATGGTCGTCATCGTCGCGGCCACGCAGAGCGCCCGGACCTTCCCGCGCGCGAACAGGTCCGGCACCAGGACCGTGTAGCCCTGCGCCGCCAGCTCGCGGGCGATCCGGCGCATCTCGGCGGTCATGCCGAACGCCTCGTAGATCATCAGCAGGGCGGGGTGCGGCGGGCTGTCCGCGTGGTCCTCCGGCCGGACGAGGAACCCCGGGAGCCGCCCGCCGTTGAGGCTGGGGATCGTGACGTCGGACTCGACGGTCATCGCGACGCCCCGTCGACGGGCAGGCGGACCAGGCCCTCCTGCATCGTGCTGGCGACCAGGCGGCCGTCGGCGGTGTAGAAGCGGCCGCCGGCCAGCCCGCGCCCGCCGGAGGCCGCGGGCGAGTAGCAGGTGTAGAGCAGCCACTCGTCGGCGCGGAAGGGCCCGTGGAACCACATCGCGTGGTCCAGGCTCGCCATCTGGACGTCGGAGGTCGTGACGTCGTGGCGGGCCAGCACCGAGCCCAGCAGCGTCAGGTCGCTGGCGTAGGTGAGCAGGCAGACGTGCAGCAGCGGCTCGTCGGGCAGCCGGCCGTCGGCGCGCATCCAGACCCGCATCGGCTCGTCCGAGGCGCCGACCCGGCGGGAGGACCAGACCGGTTCATCGACCAGGCGGATGTCCAGCGGGCGCGGGGTCGCGGTCAGCCAGCTGCCCTCGCCCCGCGCCGCCCGGGTACCCAGGTCCGGCAGCGACTCCGGGTCGGGGGCCGGCACCGCCAGCGGCTCGGTGTGCTCCAGGCCGTGCTGGGGCACCTGGAACGACGCGGACAGCGAGAAGATCGCCTCGCCGTGCTGGATCGCCAGCACCCGCCGCGTGGTGAACGACCGCCCGTCGCGGACCCGCTCGGTCTCGTAGACGATCGGGACGGTCGGGTCGCCGGGGCGGATGAAGTAGGCGTGCAACGAGTGGACGCCCCGGTCCTCGGGCACCGTGCGTCCCGCGGCGACCAGCGCCTGCCCGGCCACCTGCCCGCCGAACACCCGCGGCAGCGAGTGCGACGGGCTGACGCCGCGGAACAGGTTCTCCTCCAGCCGCTCCAGGTCGAGCAGCCCGACCAGGTCGTCGAGCACGGCCTGACCCCGGGGCCTGCCGTCGGCGGCCAGCTCGGGTGCGGGGTCGGCGGCCGGGGTGTTCGGGACGGGGTCGTCCGCGGCGGGGGTGCTCACGAGCGGGGAGTCTGCCAGGCCCGGACGGTCCCGCCGGTGCGCGGATCTCTCGCCGCGTCAGGCGTGGTCGTCCTCGCCGAGGCGGTGCACCCGGATCAGGTTCGTGGAGCCGACGGTCGCCGGCGGCGAGCCGGCCACGATCACCACCAGGTCGCCCGGCTTGAACCGGCCGATGGACAGGATCGCGTGGTCGACCTGGCGCACCATGGCGTCGGTCGAGGTCACCCGGTCCACCAGGAACGTCTCCACGCCCCAGGTCATCGCGAGCTGGCTGCGCACCGCGGGCTCCGGGGTGAAGGCCAGCAGCGGGAGCCGGGTGTGCAGCCGGGACAGCCGTCGCACCGTGTCGCCGGACTGGGAGAACGCGACCAGCGCCCGCGCGGAGAGCCGCTCGCCGATGTCGCGGGCGGCGTAGGACAGCACGCCGCGCTTGGTGCGCGGCACGTGGTTGAGCGGCGGCACGTCCGCCGGGCCGGCCTCGACGGCCTCCACGATCTGCGCCATCGTGCGCACCGTCTTGATCGGGTAGCGACCCACGCTGGTCTCGCCGGAGAGCATCACCGCGTCGCTGCCGTCGAGCACCGCGTTCGCCACGTCCGAGGCCTCGGCCCGGGTCGGGCGCGAGTTGGTGATCATCGAGTCGAGCATCTGGGTGGCCACGATCACCGGCTTGGCGTTCTCCCGGGCGATCTGGATCGCCCGCTTCTGCACCAGCGGCACGTTCTCCAGCGGCAGCTCCACGCCGAGGTCGCCGCGGGCGACCATGACCCCGTCGAAGGCCAGCACGATGGCCTCGAGGTTGTCCACCGCCTCGGGCTTCTCCAGCTTGGCCACCACCGGGAGCCGCCCGCCCGCGGTGTTGTCCATGATCTTGTGGACGAGGTCGACGTCGGCCGGGCTGCGCACGAACGACAGCGCCACGACGTCGACGCGCAGCTTCAGCGCGAACTCCAGGTCGGAGATGTCCTTGTCCGACATCGCCGGCACCGTGATGTTCATGCCGGGCAGGTTCAGGCCCTTGTTGTCGCTGACCGGGCCGCCCTCGGTGACCCGGCAGACGACGTCGTCGCCCTCGATCGCGACCACGCGCAGGCCGACCTTGCCGTCGTCGACGAGCAGCCGGTCGTCCACCCGGGCGTCGGTGGCCAGGCCCTTGTAGGTGGTCGAGACGCGGTCGTGGGTACCGGGCACGTCCTCGACGGTGATCCGCACCTCCTCGCCGGTGGCCCACTCGGTGGGGCCGTCGGCGAAGCGGCCGAGGCGGATCTTGGGGCCCTGCAGGTCGGCGAGGATCCCGACGGCGCGCCCGGCGTCGTCCGCGGCCTGGCGGACCATCGTGTAGACGTTCTCGTGGTCGGCCCGGTCGCCGTGGCTGAAGTTGAGTCGCGCGACGTCCATCCCGGCGTCGACCAGGTCCCGGATACGGTCCGGTGTCGCGGTGGCCGGGCCGATGGTGCAGACGATCTTCGTACGGCGAGTCACGCGGTTCAGCCTAACGCCTGTCTGAAACGATCAGGTTGCCCGGCGGTGTCGGTCGGGAACCGGTCGGAGGGGTGACGATGACACAGCTGGTCCGGCGTGGCGCACCGTTCGCGCTCGCGGTCGTGCTGAGCCTGGCCGTGCTGTTCACCCCCGCCTCCGGCGTGCCGACCGCTCCCCCGGGCACCGACAAGGTGATCCATCTGTTGCTCTTCGCGCTGCTCGGGGCGACCGGGAGACGGGCGGGCCTGCCCGCCGGGCCCCTGCTGGCCGGCCTGGTGATCTACGCGGGGGCGTCCGAGGTCGCGCAGGCCACGCTGCCGATCGGGCGCGCCGGCGACGTGTGGGACGCGGCGACCGACACGGCGGGGATCCTGCTCGGCCTGGGCGCGCACCGCCTGTGGGGGCGGTGGCTCACTCCATCCTGACCTCACCCATCGGCTCCCAGCCGTCGCCGTCGAGCTCCCGGTAGACGATCTCCGGCACGTCCACCACGACCGAGGGCAGCCAGCCGAAGAACCACTGCGCGTGGTCGGACCGCACGTGCGCGGTGCCGGCGTCGGGGTCGGCGTAGGAGGCGAGGATGGCGAACCGGTTCGCCTGCTCGACGCTCTCGAAACAGCGGAAGTCGAGGTTGCCGGGCTCGTCGCGGACCTGCCGGGAGTACCCGACGATGCCGGAGAGCCAGTCCTCCCGCTTCTCCGGGCGGACGTCGGCCCTGATCGACACGAAGATCACGAGTTGCCTCCAGCGGCCTCGGTGGGACCACCGATCATCCCGGTCGCGGGGCCTCCCGGCGACCCCCGCGCGGGCGGATCCGGCCGCACGCACGGGCCGGGAGCGCGGACTCAGCGTCGCGGCTGCTCGCTCGGCCCCACGTGGTCGGCGAGCCACTCGGCCAGCGGGCGGGCCGCGCGCCACACCTTCCGCACCCGGGTGCGGGCGGCCGGGCCGTGCAGCGCGTCGTCCGGCGGCCAGCGACGGGACACGTAGAGCCCCTTGTGCCCCATCAGCTCCAGACGCGGAGGCGCGGGGTCGACCCCGCGCGGACGGGTCTTGAGCAGCTCCCCGCCGACGGTCAGCCCGGCCGTCCCGGCCGCCCGCAGGCGGGCCGCCAGGTCCTCCCCGCGGCGGTCGTCGTCGACCGCGGCCCGGTAGCGACCCAGCTGGTCCGGGGCCAGCAGGTAGTAGCCGCCCGCCGCCATCAGGCCCTCGCTGGAGACCTCCACGTAGAACGGCGGCGCGTAGCCGCCGCAGTGGGTCTTGTAGGGCGTCTTGTCGTGGGAGAAGCGGACGTCGCGGTGCGGGCGGAACACCGTGCCCGCGCCGAACTCCGGTTCCAGGTCGGCCAGCAGCGCCTGCATCGGCGTGCGCACGTCACGCTCGTAGGTCGGGCGGTGATCGGTCCAGTAGGCCCTGGAGTTGTCGGCGCCGAGCCCGTCGTAGAACTCGACGGCGTCCTCGCCGAACCCGGTGAACCCGCTCACGACGTCCGGTCGGCGGGTTCGGGGTCGGCCCCGTCCGGTTCGGTCTCGCCCCCGGCGAGCTCCTCGCGGCCCCGCCGGGCCAGCAGCACGTAGGCCACCGCCCCGAGGAACACCACCGCCGAGACGACCACGTTGATCCGGATGTCGCCGAACACCCGGGTCGCCGGGTCGGTGCGGATCAGCTCGATGAAGAACCGGCCCAGCGTGTAGCCGGCCACGTAGACGGCGAACGCCCGGCCGTGCCCGAGCCGGAACCGGCGGTCGGCCCAGACCACGAGGCCGGCCACGACGAGGTTCCAGAGCAGCTCGTAGAGGAACGTCGGCGTCACCAGCGCGATCGGGGTCGGGTCCAGCGCCACCCCGCCGAGCGGGTCCTCGGCCCCGGTCGCCGGGTCCACCCGCCGGTAGATCTCCAGCGCCCAGGGCAGCGTCGTCGGCCCGCCGTAGAGCTCCTGGTTGAACCAGTTGCCCAGCCGCCCGATCGCCTGCGCGGCCACGATCCCGGGCGCGACGGCGTCGGCGAAGATCGGCAGCGGCAGCCCGCGGCGACGGCAGGCGATCCACGCGCCGACCCCGCCGAGCGCGATCGCGCCCCAGATCCCGAGCCCGCCGTTCCAGATCTTGAGCGCGTCGAGGGGTTCGCCGCCGGGGCCGAAGTAGGTCGGCCAGTCCGTGGCCACGTGGTAGAGCCGGCCGCCGACCAGGCCGAACGGGACGGCCCACACCGCGACGTCGAGCACCGTGCCGGGTTCCCCGCCGCGCGCGACCAGCCGGCGCTCGCCCCACCACAGGGCGAGCCCGATGCCGGCGATGATGCACAGCGCGTAGGCCCGGATCGGGATCGGGCCCAGGTGCCAGACACCGCGGTCCGGGCTCGGGATCGAGGCCAGCACGACCGGGGCCAACTCCACCGCTGCACTCACCCGGTCACGGTATAACGCAGCGCCGACGTCCCGGCCGGGCGGGAACCCCTAGCGCGCCGTGCGGCTGCAGGACGGGTGGAAACCGGCCGCGACCAGCCCGCGCACGGCACCGGCCGGGTCGCCGCTGGTCACCAGCCCCTCGCCCACGAGCACGGCATCGGCGCCCCAGCCCGCGTAGGTCAGCAGGTCACCGGGGCCGCGCACACCGGACTCGGCGACACGCAGCACGTCCGAGGGCAGCCCGGGGGCGATCTCGCCGAAGACCGAGCGGTTCACCTCGAGGGTGTGCAGGTTGCGCGAGTTCACCCCGATCAGCTTCGCCCCGGCCTCCAGCGCGCGGTCGCACTCCTCCTCGGTGTGCACCTCGACCAGCGGGGTCATGCCGAGCGACTCCACCCGGTCCAGCAGGGAGTCCAGCACGTTCTGCTCCAGCGCCGCGACGATCAGCAGCACCAGGTCCGCGCCGTGTGCCCGGGCCTCGTGCACCTGGTAGGGAGTCACGACGAAGTCCTTGCGCAGCACCGGGACGTCGACCACGGCACGCACCGCGTCCAGGTCGGCGAGGGAGCCGCCGAACCGGCGCTGCTCGGTGAGCACGCTGATCACCCGGGCGCCGTTCTCGGCGTAGGTCGCGGCCAGCACGGCCGGGTCCGGGATCTCGGCCAGCGCCCCCTTGGACGGGCTGGCCCGCTTCACCTCCGCGATCACGCCGACGCCCGGTTCGCGCAGCGCCGCCATCGCGTCCCGCGGTGCCGGTGCGGCACCGGCCCGCCGCTTGATCTCGGCGAAGTCGACGGCGGCCTCGCGCTCGGCCAGGTCGGCCCGGACCCCGTCCACGATCGACTCCAGGACGCTGGCCCCGTTCCGAGTGGCCCCGTTCTGCTCGCCCACCGCGCCCCCTCCCCCTTCGGATCCGCGCTCCCGATCGCGTGAGGTCATGCTAGAGGTCCTTCCCGATCGTGGGATCACGGCCGTCGTCGAGCTGCTCCCAGGCCGCCCGATCCGGGTCGGCCGGGGCCTCGGTCGCCGTGCCGGGGGCGGCGTAGCGGGCACCCAGGCGGGCCATCCGGCGCTCCCGCACGGCCAGCACGACCCCGGCCATGACGGCGACCACGGCTCCGAGCACGGCCAGCCACGGCCACACCGAGGCCGACACCGCCGACGTGCCGACCGGCTGCCCGCCGGTGGACAGGCCCTCACGCGCCGAGACCAGCTGCGCCGGCGTCGGCGGGGTGATCACCTGCGCGATCGTGGCCCACCCGGCCGCGACGCCGGCCAGCGCGACCAGCACCCCGAGCGCGCGGCGGGCGATCCCCGACAGCGCGACCGTCGCGGCCACCGCGGCCAGCAGCAGCGCCGCGACGGCGCTGATGGCGGGCTGCAGCTGGACTCCGGTCGCGGTGGTCGTCAGCGGGCCGCGGGTGGCGGTCGGGACCTCGGCCGAGAACCAGGTCAGCGACCCGGACACGTAGAGGATCCCGGCCCCGGCGAGCAGCAGCAGGCACGCCAGGCCGAGCGAGCGGCGGTCGTCGCGCGCCGGGCCGTCCCCGGCCGGCGCGGCGGGGCCCTCGCCGGTCGTCGCCGCGTCGCCGCCGGTCACGACCGGTTCCCGTCGACGTCCGGGGCGCGCAACGAGGCCGCCGCCGCGATCGCGGACAGCACGGCGCGGGCCTTGTTCAACGCCTCGGTGTCCTCGGCCTCCGGGTCGGAGTCGGCGACGATCCCGCCGCCGGCCTGCACGTAGGCGGTGCCGGAGCGGATCAGACCGGTCCGGATGGCGATCGCGGTGTCGGCGTCGCCGGCGAAGTCCAGGTACCCCACGATGCCCCCGTAGAGCCCGCGCCGGGTCGGCTCCAGCCGGTCGATCACCTGCATCGCCCGCACCTTCGGTGCCCCGGACAGGGTGCCGGCCGGGAAGCAGGCGATCACGG
Source organism: uncultured Pseudonocardia sp. (assembly GCA_966211265.1). Taxonomy (GTDB): domain Bacteria; phylum Actinomycetota; class Actinomycetes; order Mycobacteriales; family Pseudonocardiaceae; genus Pseudonocardia. Next base: position 14,913 of record CBIHNM010000024.1, on the reverse strand, counting down.
CGTCGAACGCGGAGCGGTCGCCGCGCAGCAGGCCGGTCACGGTCGACACCAGGTGCATCACGTGGCTGTAGCGCTCGACCGAGAAGAAGTTGTGCACCTTCACCGTGCCCGGCTCGCACACCCGGCCCAGGTCGTTGCGCCCGAGGTCGACCAGCATCAGGTGCTCCGCGCGTTCCTTCTCGTCGGCGCGCAGGTCCTTCTCCAGCTGCTGGTCCTCCTCGTCGGTGTCCCCGCGCCAGCGGGTCCCCGCGATCGGGTGCGTGGTCGCGCGCCCGTCGCGCACCGTGACCAGCGCCTCCGGGCTGGAGCCGACGATCGAGAACGGCTCCCCGCCCGCGGCGTCGGCCAGCCGCAGCAGGTACATGTAGGGGCTCGGGTTCGTGGTCCGCAGCACCCGGTAGACCTCGAGCGGGTCGGCGTCGCACTCCATCTCGAAGCGCTGCGAGACCACGATCTGGAACGCCTCACCGGCCCGGATCTCCTCCTTGGCCGCCTCCACCGCCGCGTGGTGCTGCGCCGGGCTGCGCCGGCGCACGAACTCGGGGCTGCCGGGCCGGTAGACCGCCACCGACGACGGCGCGGACACGGTCAGCTCCGCGGTCATCCGGTCCAGGCGGGCCACCGCGTCGTCGTAGGCCTGGTCGACCCGGGAGTCGGTGGCGTCCCAGTTGATCGCGTTCGCGATCAGGGTGACGGTGCCCTCGTGGTGGTCCAGCGCGGCCAGGTCGGTGGCCAGCAGCATCACCAGCTCGGGGATCCCCAGGTCGTCGACGGCCGGGTCGTCCGGGTCGGCGATCCGCTCGACCCGGCGCACCACGTCGTAGCCGAGGTAGCCGACCATCCCCCCGGTCAGCGGGGGCAGGCCGGGCAGCGGCTCGGAGGCCAGCTCGGTGACGACCGCGCGCAGCGCCTCCAGCGGGTCCCCCGAGGTGGGCAGCCCCTCCGGCACGTCTCCGGTCCAGCGCAGCTCGCCGTCCACGGCGGTGAGCGCGGCGGCGCTGCGGGCCCCGACGAACGACCATCGCGACCAGGAGCGCCCGTTCTCCGCGGACTCGAGCAGGAACGTTCCGGTGCGGTCACCGGCGAGCTTGCGGTACACCCCGACCGGCGTCTCGTCGTCGGCGAGCAGGCGGCGGGTCACCGGGATCACCCGGCGCGCCCTGGCCAGCTCGCGGAACTCCTCGCGGGTCGGGGTGACCGCCCCCAGCGTCGCCGCCGTCGCGGTGCTGATCACGGTCATCGCTCCATTGTCCCCGCCCTCCCCCGGTGGGACGGGCCCGGGGGAAGATGGGCACGTGAGCGAGCGCGCGAACGGGACCCCGCGCCGGCGCGGGCGGCGCGCCGGCGGCGAGGACACGCGCACGATGCTGCTCGACGCCGCGCGCGCCGAGTTCGCCGAGCGCGGGTTCGACGGGGCGACCGTGCGCCGGATCGCCGAGCGCGCCGGCGTCGACGCCGCGATGGTCAACCACTGGTTCGGCGGCAAGGAGTCGCTGTTCACCGCGTCGCTGGAGATCCCGCTGGACCCGGCGGTGATCCGCGACGAGGTGGTGCCCGGAGACCCCGGCCGGATCGGGCACCGGATCGTGCACCGCTTCCTGCTGATCTGGGACGGCCCGGACGGCACCGGGGCCGGCCCGCTGCTGACGCTGCTGCGCAGCGTCACCGCGCACCCCGCGGCGGCCCGGATGCTGCGCGAGTTCGTCACCCGGGCGATCATCGGCCCGGTGGTGTCGCGGGCCGCACCGGACCGGCACGCCGAGCGCGGCTCGCTGGTGGCCTCCCAGCTGGTCGGGCTGGCCATGGTGCGCTACGTCGTGCGCCTGGAGCCGCTGGCCTCGGCCGGTCACGCCGAGGTCGCCGCCGCGATGGCCCCGACGCTGCAGCGCTACCTCACCGGCGACATCGGCCCCGCCGGCGCCGAGAACGGCGACGACCGGGCCCCGTCGGGGTCCCCGGCGGACACCGCGGGACCGGTCACACCGGACCCGTAGGCCCACGGCCGCGCCGTCGTCGGGTGGCCGGGCCGGCGCGGACGCCGCATCATGGGACCGTGGTGGACCTGTCGGGATCGAAGCTGGCCGGCGGCCTGGCGGAGCTGCGCACACGGATCGGTTCGGCGGTGTTCACGAAGGTCGCCGGGCCGGAGGGCTCCGACCGGCGCGACCGGATCCACTCCACCCCGGGCCCGCGCTGGTTCGACGAGGACCGCCCGATCCGCCGCGTGCACGGCGACGCCTCGATGTTCGTCGGCGGGCTGCGGGCGCTGCTGCTGCAGTCGCTGCACCCGCTGGCCATGGCCGGGGTGGCCGGGCACTCCGGGTTCCGCGGCGACCCCTGGGGCCGGCTGCAGCGCACCAGCTACTTCCTGGCCGTCACCACGTTCGGGCCCGCCGAGCTCGCCGACGAGACCATCGCGACGATCAAGAGGGTGCACTCGCACGTCCGCGGCACCGCCCCGGACGGGCGCCCGTACTCGGCCGCCGACCCGCACCTGCTGCGGTGGGTGCACATCGCCGAGATCGACAGCTTCCTGCGGGCACACCAGCGCTACGGCCGGGAGCCGCTGGACCGGGCCGGGCGCGACGGGTACGTCGCCGACACCGCACGCGTCGCCCGCGAGCTCGACGTGCTCGACCCGCCGGAGACCGAGGCCGAGCTCGCCGACCAGATCCGGCAGTACCGCCCGGAGCTGGGCGGCAGCCCCGAGGCCCGCGCCACCGCCCGGTTCCTGCTGTTCAACCCGCCGCTGCCGATCCCGGTGCGCGTCCCGTACGCGGTCCTCGCCGCGGCCTCGGTCGAGATGCTGCCGCGCTGGGCCCGGCTCCCGCTGCGGCTGCCTTACCTGCCGGTGACGGAGTCGACGGTCGTGCGGGCCGGCGGGCAGCTGGTCACCACCGGCATCCGGTGGGCCATGTCCACGCCCGCGCCGCCGATGCCGGCCGAGGCCTGAGCCCGGCGGCCGCTCACAGGCCCAGACGCAGCCGCGCACACCCCCGCTCGGCGCGCGAGACGCAGATCATCAGCGTGCTCTGCTCCTGCCGCTCCTCCTCGGTCAGGAGCACGTCGCGGTGCTCGGCGCGCCCGGACAGCAGGGGTGTCTCGCAGCTGCCGCAGGCGCCCTCCCGGCACGACCAGTCGGCCGCGATGCCCACGCCCTCGGCCGCGGAGAGGATGCTCGTCCCGGCGGGCACGGTGGCGGTGACGCCGCTGAGCGCGAACTCGACCTCGAACGCCTCGTCGACCGCGACCGGGTCGTGGTCCGGCGGGGTGAAGCGCTCGACCCGCAGCGAGCCGGCCGGCCAGTGCCCGGTCCGCGCGCCGACGGCGTCGAGCAGCGGCCCGGGGCCGCAGGCGTAGACGAGCGTGCCCGGGCGGGGCGTGGCGAGCGGGCCGTCGAGGTCGGGCAGGCCGGCCTCGTCCTGCGGCACGAGCGTGACGCGGTCGCCGTGGCGGGCGAGCTCGTCGAGGAAGGGCATCGAGGCCCGGTCGCGGCCCCCGTAGAGCAGGGTCCAGCGCGCACCGGACCGCGCCGCCTCGGCGACCATCGGCAGGATCGGGGTGATCCCGATCCCGCCGGCGACGAAGACGTAGCCGGGTGCGGGGTCGAGCCGGAAATGGTTGCGGGGCTCCCCGACCTCGACCGTGTCACCGCCGTGCAGCTTGTCCACGACGAACCGGGAGCCGCCCCGGCTCTCCGGTGCGCGCCGGACCCCGATCCGCCAGGTCCGCGGGTCCCGCGGGTCCGAGCACAGCGAGTACGGGCGGGTGAGGCCGTTGTCGAGCGCGAGCTCGACGTGGGCGCCGGGACTCCAGGCCGGCAGCGGCCCGCCGTCGGCACGCGCGAGGGTCAGCGAGACGACGCCGTCGGCCACCTCGCGGCGCTCTCCGACGATCATCCTCATGACGGGTCCGGGAACATGCGGACCATGGTGCCCTCGTCGCCGCCGGGGACGCGCTCGAGGCCCACCATCCGGTCGGCGACCATGTTCTGGAAGCGGTGCAGCGGCTCCTCGAACCGGAAGCACATGCGCCCACCCCGGTAGGCCGGGTTCTCGATGCCCTCCTGCACCCGCTCGACGATCTCGAGATCCTGGCGGTTGACCAGGTCCCAGAACGCCGCGAGCTGCTCGACACCGTCCTGCGCGCCCGGGTCGTCGAGGGACTCGGGGTGGGCGAGCAGGACCGCGGTCTCGACCGTGCGGTTCGCCGCGACCGGGCGGGTGAGCAGGACGAAGGCGTGGTTGGGCAGCACGACCAGGGCGGTGCTCGGGAACAGCCAGACGAACCGTCCGCTGTCGGCGTCGGCCTCGCCCAGCCCGCTCAGCGGCGCCAGCCCGTCCCAGCCGCCCGCGTCGGAGTTGCGCGAGACCGGGGTGGTGCACATGCCGGTGTACATCCCGGGCCCCTGCCAGCGGTAGTGGTCGGAGAACCTCGAGACCTGGTTGAGCTCGGGGTGGACCCAGGGCAGGTGGTAGTACTCCATGAAGTTCTCAGCCACGAGCTTGTAGTTCGCGGCGACGTCGTAGGTGGTGCGGCGCAGCGGGACCCACTCGTCGAGCCGGTGGCCGGCCAGCCGTCGGGGCAGGTCGCCGAGCTGGGCGTCCAGCGGGGCGGGATCCGGGTCGAGGGAGACGAACAGGAACAAGCCCCAGCTCTCGACCGACACCGCGAGCAGGCCGTGGTCGGCCCGGTCGAACGCCGTCGCCGACGAGGTGTCGAAGATCGCCTCCTGCCCGGCGGGCACGTCGGAGCCCTCGAACAGCGGCGTGCCCAGGCACGTGCCGTCGGTGTCGTAGGTCCAGTTGTGGTACGGGCAGCGGATGCGCCCGCGGTGCCCGACCTCGCGCGCCCGGTCGTCGAGCAGCTTGGTGGCGCGGTGGCGGCACACGTTGTGGAACCCGCGCAGCTCGCCGTGGCGGTTGCGGGTCACGATGACCGACCGGCCGGCGACCTCGACCACCACGCAGTCACCGGGGCGGGCCACGTCGGCGACGAACCCGACCGCGACCCACCCGGTGGCGAACACCCGCTCCCGCTCCAGGGCGAAGAACTCCGGCGAGCAGTAGGCGTCGGGGATCAGGGTCGAGGCCCGGTCCACCGGCAGGCGGGTCCGGCGGTAGGTCTCGGGCTCGGTGAACCGCGCCGCGGGCAGGGGTCGTGCCGGCAGCTCGATGCCGGGGTCGCCGGGTCGCACCGGGAAGATCTCGGTCGTCATCGCGGGGTTCTCCTCTCGAGGGTGGTGCGGGGTGGGCGGTGCCGGCCCGGAGGTGCTCAGGTGTGGAAGCTGCGCGGGAACGACGGATCGGTCAGCGCCGGGCGGGTGATCGAGAAGGCGTCGACCGGGTGCTCCGGCGCGCGGTCCTGCGCGAGGTCGGCCAGCAGCCGCCCGATCAGCGCGGCGAACTTGTAGGCGTGCCCGGCACCGATGGCGACGACGATCTGCGGTGCCCCGGGCAGGACGTCCAGGACGAAGTTCTGGTCCGGCGGCACGGTGTAGAGGCAGGTCCTGGAGTACAGCTCCGGCCCGCCGAAGCGCGGGAGGTGCTCGTCGACGAACGCGCGGTAGCGCTCGCGGCGCACCGGGTCGGGGTCGAACGAGCGGTCCTGCGCGGTGGTCTCGTCGCCGCCCATGTGCTGGCCGAGCTTCGTGGCGACCTCGCCGTGCACCGGGAAGCCGTAGAAGTTGTGCCGACCGTGCCACATGAACACCGGGAACCGCGACGGCGCGAACTCCGCCAGGTGCGGGGTGGCGTAGTAGGTGACCTGCTCGCGCAGCACGGTCAGCGGCAGCGACGTCCCGGTCCCGGCCAGCACCTGGTTCGTCCAGGCGTCGGCGGCCACGACGACGCGGTCGGCGTGCAGCACGCCGTCGTCGGTGACCACGGCGACCCCGTCGCCGTCGGGGCGGACCGCGCGCACCGCGGTGCCGGTCCGGACCTCGGCACCGTGGGCGCGGGCCAGCGCGATGTGCACGGCGTTCGCCCGGGCGGCGTCGACGATGCCCGACTCGCCCTGGTAGAGGGCCTGCTCGCCGCCCCCGGGCCGGAACTGCGGCCACCGCGCGGTGAGCTCGTCGGCGTCGAGCAGCTCGTAGGCGACGCCGAAGCGGTCGAACATCGCGGTGTAGCCCTCGATGTTGCGGCTGCCGGTGGCGGCGCCCTGACGGGCCGCCCGGTCCTCGATCACCAGCCCGCCGGTCCGGGTGAGGAGCTGCTGGCCGGACTCCGACTCGACCTCGTCCCAGGCCTTGTAGGCCGGCGCGGCCAGTGCCGCGTACTCGGCCTGGTGCTGGGCGAGCCGGATGATCCGGGAGTGGTCCTGGGAGGCACCGCGGTGGTGGCCGAGCTCGAACTGCTCGACCCCGAGGACGGCACCGCCGCCCGGGCCGAGATCGGCGGCCAGCCGGTACAGCGCGGCCGAGCCCAGCCCGCCGAGACCGACGACGATCGCGCGGTAGGTCGTCATCTTCGCTGCTCCTGCTCATGCCGGGGACGCGCCGGGCCGGTCGGTCGGGCCGCTGCGGTGGCGGTGTCACGGGCGCTGCCGGAAGTGTCGGCGCCGGTGACCGTTCGCGTCCATCGAAGAATCAGACCAGTGACCTTGTACGGTTCGTACATGATTGATCGGCGCCTGCGGGTGCTCGCGGCGGTCGCCCGGCACGGCACCGTGACCGTCGCCGCGGAGGTCTGCCGGATGACCCCGTCCGCGGCCTCGCACCAGATCCAGGCGCTGGCCCGCGAGCTCGACGTGGCGCTGCTCGAACAGGTCGGGCGCGGGGTGCGGCTCACCCCGGCCGCGCGCACCCTGCTCGCGCACGGGGAGATCCTCACCGCCCAGTGGGAGCAGGCCCGGGCCGACCTCGCCGCCCTGCGTGCCGGCGACGTGGGCGGCACCCTGCGCTTCTGCGCGTTCTCCACGGCCGCCGCGGCCGTGGTGCCCGAGGCCCTGGCCCACCTGCGCCGCGCACACCCCTCGCTGCGCGTGCACCTGCGCGAGACCGAACCCGCCCGCTCGTTCGACATGCTCGCCGCCGACGACACCGACATCGCCGTCGTCGTCGCCACACCCGGCATCCCGCCGGGGACCGACGTCGCCTTCGAGCAGCACGCCCTCTACGACGAGCCCCTCGACATGCTGGTCGGCCCCGAGCACCCGCTGGCCGGACGCGACGGAGTGGGGCTCGCCGAGTTCGCGACCGACCCGTGGATCGGCAGCAACCCCGGGCGCGCCTACTTCCAGCTCGTCGTGCTGGCGTGTGCCAGCGCCGGCTTCGCACCCGAGGTCGCCCACTACGCCGACGAGTGGGACACCGGCGCCGCCCTGGTCGCCCGCGGGTTCGGCGTCGCCCTCGTCCCGCGCCTGGCCGAGCTGCCCGACCGGCACGACACCCGCCGGATCCCGATCACCACCGCGCCGGTGCCGATCCGCCGCGTGATCAGCGCCGTGCGGGCCGGGTCGAGCACCGGGCCCACCGTCGCCGCCGGGCTCGACGCCCTCCGGCACGTCACGGCCGCCCTCGCGCCCGCCGTGCGCCGCTCGGGCTAGCGTGTGCCCCGGACGGTGTTCATGCGCCGCCCCTGGCAAGCAGGACGTCGGTGTTCATGCGCCGCCCCTGGCGAGCAGGACGTCGGTGTCGAAGCAGGTCCGGGTCCCGGTGTGGCACGCCGGGCCCTCCTGGTCGACGGTCACCAGCACCGCGTCGCCGTCGCAGTCCAGGCGCACCTCGTGCACGTGCTGGACGTGCCCGGACGTGTCGCCCTTGACCCAGTACTCGCGCCGCGAACGCGACCAGTAGGTGCCGCGGCCGGTGGTCAGGGTGCGGTGCAGGGCCTCGTCGTCCATCCAGCCGACCATCAGCACCTCGCCCGTCCGCGACCGCACGACCGCGCAGACCAGCCCGTCCGCGTCGCGCTTGAGCCGGGCGGCGATCTGCGGGTCGAGCTGCGAGTGCTGCACGCGGGTGCTCACCGGACCTCCACCGCGGCCCCGCGCAGGGCGTCCTTCACCTGCGAGATCCGCAGCGTCCCGAAGTGGAACACGCTGGCCGCGAGCACCGCGTCCGCGCCGGCGGTGACCGCCGGCGGGAAGTGCCCGACCTCGCCCGCGCCGCCGGAGGCGATCACCGGCACGTCCACCACGGCCCGCACCTGCTCGATCAGGTCCAGGTCGAAACCGGCGCGGGTGCCGTCGGCGTCCATCGAGTTCAGCAGGATCTCCCCCACCCCGAGCTCCTGACCGCGCCGCGCCCACTCGACGGCGTCCACACCGGCGCTGCGGCGGCCACCGTGCGTGGTCACCTCGAATCCCGAGGGCTGCGGCTTCTCCCCCTCCGGGACCCGCCGCGCGTCGACCGACAGCACGATGCACTGCGAGCCGAACCGGCGCGACATCTCGTGCAGCAGCTCCGGGCGGGCGATCGCGGCGGTGTTCACGCTGACCTTGTCCGCGCCGGCGCGCAGCATCGCGTCCACGTCGTCCGGGGTACGGATGCCGCCGCCGACGGTGAGCGGGATGAACACCTGCTCCGCGGTGCGGCGGACCACGTCGATCATGGTGCCGCGCTCCGAGGAGGACGCGGTGACGTCGAGGAACGTCAGCTCGTCGGCGCCCTCGGCGTCGTAGACCCGGGCCATCTCGACCGGGTCGCCCGCGTCGCGCAGCTCGCGGAAGTTGACGCCCTTGACCACCCGCCCGGCGTCGACGTCCAGGCAGGGGATGACCCGTACGGCGACGCCCACTACGCGACCTCCCGGACGGCGGCCAGCGCCTCGGGCAGCGTGAACCGCTGCGCGTAGAGCGCCTTGCCGACGATCGAGCCCTCGATGTTCGCCCCGTCCGCGGCCGCGCGGGCCAGGTTGACCAGGTCCGAGACCTCGGCGATGCCGCCGGAGGCGATCACCGGCGCCGGGGTCGCCTCGGACACCCGGCGCAGCAGCTCGACGTTCGGTCCGGCCAGCGTGCCGTCCTTGCTCACGTCGGTCACGACGTAGCGCGAGACCCCGTCGCGGTCCATCCGGGCCAGGGTCTCCCAGAGGTCGCCGCCGTCGGTGGTCCAGCCGCGCGCGGCCAGCCGGTGCCGCCCGTCGATGATCTTGACGTCGAGCCCGACGGCGATCCGGTCCCCGTACTCGGCGACGGCCCGCGCGCACCACTGCGGGTTCTCCAGCGCGGCCGTGCCCAGGTTGACCCGGCGGCAGCCGGTGGCCAGCGCGCGCTGCAGCGACGCGTCGTCGCGGATGCCGCCGGAGAGCTCGACGTCGACGTCGAGCTTGCCGACGACCTCGGCCAGCAGCTCGGCGTTCGACCCGCGCCCGAACGCGGCGTCGAGGTCCACCAGATGGACCCACTCGGCACCGTCGCGCTGCCAGGTCAGGGCGGCCTCCAGGGGCTCGCCGTAGCCGGTCTCGGTACCGGCCTCCCCCTGCACCAGGCGGACGGCCTGGCCGTCGGCGACGTCAACGGCGGGTAACAGCGTGAAACTCACCCGTCGAGCCTACCGACGTCCGGGAACGGCTCGCTCCGGCCCGGTGCCGGCACTGAGCAGCGCCGCGACGACGGCGACCGCGGCCAGCGCGGCGAACACCGGCGGGTAGCCGCCGAGCAGCCCGGCCAGGGCGCTCCCGGCCCACGGGCCGACCGCGATCGCGATCATGACCGGGGCCGAGAGCAGCCCGCCGAGCCGGCCGTAGAGCCCGGTGGGCCAGCGGTCGGACAGGACGGTGGCCTGCAGCAGCGTCATCACCCCGCGGGCGGCGCCGGTCGCCATCGCGACGCCGACGAGCAGGACCCCCGGCCCGGGCAGGAGCCCGAGCAGACCGGTGGTCGCGGCCAGCAGGCCGAGCACGATCCCGGCCCGCCCGCGCGGACCGGTGCGGCGGGCCAGCCCGGCGTAGCCCAGCCGTCCCAGCACCTGCCCGACACCGCTGAGGCCGAGCGCCCACGCCGCCGCGTCCGTCGACAGCCCGCGCTCGATCAGCAGCGGCACCTGGTTCACCGGTACCGCGAACGAGACGAACGCCCCCAGGCAGACCACGACCACCACCAGCAGGAACGCCCGGCTGCGGGCGACCTGCCCGGCCGTGCGGTCGTCGGCCGGGCCCTGCGCGCACGCCGGCGCCGGCTCGGGCTCCGGCCACGCCCCGGCCAGCCCGAACAGGTGCAGCGGGATCGTCAGGACCGCCAGCACCACGGCCAGCACCAGGTAGGTCCCGCGCCAGTCCAGCGACCCCAGCAGGGCGGCGGTGGTGGGCGCGAACACGGTGCTGGCCAGGCCGGCCACCATCGTCAGCACGGTCAGCGCGCGGACCCGGTCGGCACCCCACCAGCGGGTCAGTGCCGCGAACGCCGGCGGGTAGAGCGTCGCCGACTGGGCCACCCCGGCCAGCAGCCAGCCCGCCACGAACAGCGGCAGCGTGCGGGCGGAGGCGATCAGGACCACGGCCGGCACCGCGAGCACCGAGCCGGCCGTCATCACCCAGCGCGGGCCGTACCGGTCCAGCAGCCGCCCGACGCCGATCCCGACCAGCGCGGACACGACCAGCCCGGCCGAGAACGCCGCGGTGACGGTGCTGACCGCCCAGCCGGTGTCGGCCGCGATCGAGGGCGCCAGCACCGGGAACGCGTAGTAGAGGACACCCCAGCTGGTGATCTCGGTGACGCACAGCACCACGAGCACCCGGCGCAGGCCACGCCGGGACATCGCGGGCGCCCCGGCCGGGGAGCCGGCCGGCGACCTAGCCGACGACGTCACGCAGCCAGTTCTGCAGCACCGTCGCCCCCGCGTCGCCGGACTTCTCCGGGTGGAACTGGGTCGCGGCCAGCGCGCCGTTCTCCACCGCGGCGACGACGTCCTCGCCGTGGTGGGTCCAGGTGACCAGCGGCGGGCGGATCGCGTGCGAGTCCTCCAGCTCCCAGCGCCGCACCCCGAACGAGTGCACGAAGTAGAACCGGGTCTCCGGGTCCAGCCCCGCGAACAGCGTGCTGCCGGGCGGGGTCGTGACGGTGTTCCAGCCCATGTGCGGGAGCACGTCGGCCTTGATCCGCTCCACGGTGCCCGGCCACTCACCGCAGCCCCGGGTGTCCTCGCCGAACTCCACGCCCCGGTCGAAGAGCACCTGCATCCCGACGCAGATGCCCAGCACCGGGCGCCCGCCGGCCAGGCGCCGCCCGATGATCCGCGGGCCGCGCACCTCGTCGAGGCCCTTCATGCAGGCGGCGAACGCGCCCACGCCCGGCACGACGAGCCCGTCGGCCGCCAGCGCGGCGTCGAAGTCGGAGGTGACCACGACGTCGGCCCCCACCCGCTGCAGCGCGCGCTCCGCGGAGCGCAGGTTTCCCGACCCGTAGTCCAGTACGACGATCCGTGCCACCGGCCCAGGGTACGGCCCGTCCGGAGGCCGCGGCGGCCCCTCACCCGGTCCGTCGGCGCGGCCGCGCCGGCCTCACCCGACGACCGGTCACGGATCCGGTCGAACCACTCGACGGAGCAGAACGATCACTTACGGTATACGTTCATCTCGCTCTGCCGGGTGTACAGCCGGGCGGGCGCGGACCCAGCGACGCCGGAAGGCGGGCAATGCCAGAGACGATCGATGAACTCGACCTCGTCCGGCATTCCTGCATGGTCCCGGACAGCGACGAGCACGTCTGGGAAGCGGCCTCGGCCTGGATCGCGAGCGGGCTGCGCGCCGGCGAGCGCGTCCTGTACTTCGAGGACGACACGGCCGACCGGCTCCTGCAGCGGCTCGCCGACGACCGGGTGCCGGTCGACTCCGCGATGTCCGGCGGGCAGTTCCAGGTGGTCCCCACCGAGGTCGCCCGCCCCATCGTCACCGGCTCGCTCGAGGGCCTCGAGGGCGCCGTGCGGCACGCGATCGAGGAGACGGCCGAGCAGGGCTGGCCGGGCATGCGCCTGCTCGGCGAGGCCGCCCGCGGCCGGATCGGCATGGGCCTGGACTCGCTGGTGGCCTACGAGACCCACATCGACCGGCTGCTGGCGGACCACCCCTCCGCCCGGCTGCTGTGCCTCTACGACCGCACCCGGTACGACCCCGACGTCATCGACGCCCTGCGCGCGGTGCACGGCTCGGAGCTCACCGTCCCGCCGGCCTACGACGACGGCCTGCTCCGGGTGACCCGCCCGGTGCCCTCGACGCTGCGCCTGGCCGGCGAGATCGACCACAGCAACCGCAGCGTGCTGCGCCGGATGCTCGACGGCGCGCTCGAGCAGACGCTGCGCGCGGTCGACGTCCCGGTCGACGTGACGATGGACCTGGCGTCGTTGCGGTTCCTCGACGTCGCCGGGGCGATGGAGCTGCTGCGCGCGGCGCAGCAGTTCCCCGGGGAGCAGCGGGTCGTGCTGCGCGCGCCCCGGTCGCGGGTGCTGCGCGCCCTGAACCGGTGCGGGGCCGGGTCGGTCGGACAGCTCGTGGTCGAGTCCGACACCACGGGACCGGAGCGATGAGCCTCGGGGCCGATCCGCCCGCCCCGGCCGGGCTCCGGCACGCCGTCGCGTTCCACGGGTCCCCCCAGGATCTGCAACGCCAGCTCGTGCCGATGGTGCGGGAAGGCCTGGACCGGGGCGACACGGTGCTGCTCGCCCTCGCCCCGGGGACCGTCTCGGAGCTGCGCCGCAACCTGGGCGGCCTGGACGGGATCAGGGTGCTCGACCATCCCGGCGGCCCGCTGGGGGCGTGCGGGCAGTCCCTGGCCGTGCACCGGGCCCGCGAGCTCGAGGCGCTCACCGCCTCCGGGCCGGCCACCGTGATCGGTGAGCACATCGGCGAGTTCGACGGGCCGGACGGGCGGTTCTGGACCGAGCTCGACGCCGCGACGCACGTGGCGATGGAGCACCTGCCGGTCCGGATGACCTGCTTCTACCCGGCGCTGCCGCTGCACGGGGTCGTGCTCGACGGCGCGCGCTGGGTCCATCCGCTGGTGTGGACGGACGGACACCTGCGCCCGAACCCGGAGCAACGGTGCCCGCACGAGGTGCTGACCGAGGTCCGGGCCCCCGCACCGGCCCTGCTCGGCGTCCCGCACCACGACCTGGAGTTCGACACCGCCCGGCTGGTCCGGGTCCGGACGCTGGTCGAGAAGGTGCTGCGCGCACAGTCGTTCTCCCCCGAGCAGGTCGACGACGTGCTGCTGGCGGCGAACGAGGTCGCCACGAACGCGGTCGAGCACGGGGACGGGCCGGCCCGGCTCGCGGTGTGGGCCGAGCCGGGCAGCTGCGTGCTGGAGGTGCACGGCGGCGGCGCGGTCGACGACCCGCTGCGCGGGCTGACCGCGCCGGAGCCGGACCAGGACCGCGGGCGGGGCCTGTGGGTGGCCCGGCAGGCGTGCGACTACCTGCACCTGTGGTCGGACGAGGCGGGCACCCACGTCCGGATCCACGTCACGGCCTGAGCGCCGGTCGGGGGGCACCGGAGCCTCCCGCCCGCGGCGGGCCGGCGGGTCGCTCAGGGCCCGAGGAGGGCGGCCGGGACGACGGCCACTCCGTCGGGGCGCCGGTAGGCCTCCGGGCCGGTCGTCACCACGACCATGTCGAGCAGGTCGGGCCCGAGCTTCGACCGGAGCCAGTGCAGGTGAGCGACGTCGCGGTCGTCGACCGAGCCGCCGAGCTTCACCTCGATCGCGACGATCCGGTGGTCGGCGCGCTCGACGACGAGGTCGATCTCGCGGGCGCCGCTGTGGGTCCGCAGATGCCCGATCCGCGCCTCCGCGGCCTGAGCCAGTACGCGGACGGTCAGGGTCACCAGCGACTCGAACAGCTTCCCGAGCAGGGGGCCGTCCCGGGGGACCGACGGACCACCGGGGGCAGCATTCAGCAGCGCGTCGACGTCGACCCCGAGCAGGCGCGCCGCCAGAGCCGGATCGGCCAGATGGTGCTTGGGCGCGGCGGCCAGTCGAGCCAGGTGGTTGAACGTCGGCGCCCAGGGCGGGACGGGGTCCAGAATCCACAGCTGCTCGAGCACCTCCCGGTAGGGCAGTGTCGTCGACCGCGCAGGCGTTCGTCCGTCGTCGCTGGTGGCGGCGTCGCGGATGGTCTCGAACGAGGCGGTGGTGGCGGTGGCCGCGGCGTAGGCGCTCAGCCAACGCATGAGCCCGCCCGGATCCCGAACCGTCCGGTCGAGCCTCGGGAAGTCCCGTTCCACGATCCGTCCGAGGTAGCCGTCGAGGTTGGCGCGCCGGACCCGCGGCGAGTCGTCGCGGAAGCCGGGAAGGCCGGAGGAGACGATCTCCTGGGCATAGTCGCCCAGGCGCATCGGGGACCTCCCCTGCAGCTGCGGCCGACCACCCGTCAGCAGCTCGCGGAGGCCGACCGTCGGTTGCACCACGGCCCGCTCGACCAGGGCCAGGGGCCGCATGCGCAGTGTCACGATCCGACCGGCACCCGAATGGGTGGGCGCCTCGGTCGGGGTCGCCGAGCCGGTCAGGAGGAACCGGGTGCCGTCGCGGTCGGCGTCGACCGCACGGCGCACGACGTCCCAGCTCGCCGGTAGCCGTTGCCACTCGTCGACCAGGATCGGCGACGGCCCCGTGCCGAGACGGCGCAGGTCGGCGGCCAGCAGCTCTCGCTCGTCGTCATCGTCGAGGCGATGGATCGTCCGCGCCCGGCGTGCCGCGGTCTCGGTCTTTCCCACCCCGCGCGGGCCTTCCAACGCGATCGCAGGCAGGCCTGGCAACAGCTCGTCGAGCTCGCTGTCGACGACGCGTGACAGGTAGGCCTTCACACGGTGGAGACTACGGTTCAGCGTGCTCCTACGCTACAGTTTCGCAGCTGTTGGCACTCCACTTTCGCGAAGCCGCACGCTACCGTTTCGCGTGAACCGGCGATGACGAGCCTAGAGCGCGCCCTTGGTGGACGGGACGCCGGTGATCCGCGGGTCCGCCTCGGTCGCGGCGCGC
>CBIHNM010000023.1:0-24998 GCA_966211265.1 uncultured Pseudonocardia sp. | reverse complement strand
GCCGGTCACGTCAGTCGTACGGAAGTAGAACTGCGGACGGTAGTTGTTGAAGAATGAACAGGTCCTGGGTGACCGGGTCGCTCTTGTCGGTCTCCTCGATGCGCGGGCGCAGGCGCTGCACCGCCGCATCGACGGCCTCGAAGATGGTCAGGACGGTGTCGCGGTCGGAGACCCAGCCCTGCGGGAACTCCGGGATGCCGCTGGTGCCGGCGACCGTGCGCGCCCGGCCGTCCGGGGACACACCGATCGCGGCCGCGCGCTCGGCGGCGTTGTCGGTGTAGGTGCGGGCGGTGTCGACCAGCTCGTCGAGGTGCAGGTGCACGTCCCGGAACTGGCGGCCGACGAGGTTCCAGTGCGCCTGCTTGGCGACCAGGGACAGGTCGACCAGGTCGACCACGGTGTCCTGCAGCGCGCGACCGGTGATGTCGCGGGCGCCGTCGTCGAGCGGGCTCGTGATGGGTGCAGCCATGGTGAGTGGCTCCTTTCCAGCGTCGTTCGGTGCGCACCGGATCTGCGGCGCGGCACACCGGATACAGCGTCCGGTGACCCCCGGACATTCCCCGCACCGGCCCGTCCGACACCCGGACGTGACCGGTCCCGCACCGACCGAGGCATGCCTGACCTGGGTCTCGACGCAGCTCCAGGACCCATCGGCCACCGTGCGGGCCCCCGACAGCACGAAGCCCGCCTCCCCCGGAGGGAGAGGCGGGCTGCGTGCGGTTCAGTCAGCTCAGATGACGCGAACGCCCTGGGCCTGCGGGCCCTTCTGGCCCTGACCCACCTCGAACTCGACCTTCTGGCCCTCGTCCAGGCTACGGAAGCCCGACGCGTCGATCTCCGAGTAGTGGACGAAGACGTCGGCGGAGCCGTCGTCGGGAGCGATGAAGCCGAAGCCCTTCTCGCCGTTGAACCACTTCACAGTGCCCTGAGTCATGTCTTCTCTGCTCCTTGCAGGTGGTGGCGCCCCGCACCGTGCGGGCCACCGGCCGAACCCGACGGGGCGGACAAGCGCTCTGTGCTCTCGTCTACTACACCACCGAGCTGTCCCCGCGCGTGCAGAACACGAACACCGAAACCGAACGACCGCGATCAGCCAACCACATCCGGGCCCCGGATGTGGGGCCGGGTCGGTGGACGGTGTGACGACCGGCGCCGAGCGGCGGCGAAGCGGGCCGCCGGACGGCTCAGTCGGCCGCCTCCGCGAAGCGTCTCCGGCGGGCGGCCCCGCCGAAACGCTGCTGCACGCCCTGCTTGCTGGTGCCGTAGAGCTCGCCGATCCGGGTCCATGTCGTCCCGGCCTGGCGCGCCTCCTCGACGGTGCCGAACTCGAGGTCCTCGGCCGCCTCGCGCAGCCGCCGCCCGCGGTCACCGCCGGGCGGATCAGACCAGCCGAGGCAGCAGCCGGCGGGCACCGTCGCGCAGGTCCTCCAGCGCGGACCCCGACCCCGCGAGGTGGCGCAGCAGCGCCTGTTGGAACAGGCCGTCGAACGCCGCGTAGGCGAACGAGGGGGTGCACGAGGGCGGCGCGCCGACCAGGCCGGAGTACGCGGTGACGACCCGCCAGACCATCCGCTCCAGGCTGTCGTCGATGTCGGCCACGTCGTCGCGGAACGACGCCTCGAACAGCGACTGGGATCGCAGGTCGTACCAGAGCCGGTGCATCAGGAGGTCGGACACGAGCGTCGCGGCCAGCCCGTCGCCGAACGCCGCGGCCAGCGCGTCGGGTTCGGAGGCGGTGGCCGCGATCGCGTCGTAGCGCAGCACGCAGGTCGCCTTGTACCGCCGGACGCAGTAGGTCATCAGCTCGACCTTGTCCCGGAAGTAGTAGTGCAGCACCCCGTGCGAGAAGTCTGAGTTCTGCGCGATCTCGCGCAGGCTGGTGCGGGCGTAACCGAGCTCGGACAGCGTCTGCAGCGCCGCGTCGGCGAGCTGGTGGCGGCGCTCCTCGAACTTGTCGACCTGCCGCCGGGAGACCCGGTCGGGACGCTCGTTCGTGCTGGTCACGGACTCGACCCCCGTCCTGGCGTGTGCGGCTTGCGGTCGGCCAACCATAGCTCAGCAGCTCCCCTGGACAGCCGTCCAGCATTTTCTTGACGACTGTCCAGAACCCGTGGCAGGTTGTGTCCTGCCTCACTCGCCGGGCATGCCCGGCCACATCGGCGTGTCACGGAAGGAGAAGTTCATGAGCTCGTTCGAACTCACCGGGCGGAAGGTTCTCGTCACCGGCGGCGCTCGCGGCCTCGGCGCCGGCATGGCGACGGCGATGGCCGCCGCGGGCGCCTCGGTGATGCTGGCCGACGTCGCGAAGGACGCCGGGGAGCAGACCGCCGCGGCGATCACCGCCGAGGGCGGCGGCAGTGCCGCGTTCGTCGAGCTCGACGTCACCGACGACGCGCAGTGGGAGGCCGCCGTCGCGCACACCGTCGGCGAGCTCGGCGGCCTCGACGTGGTCGTCAACAACGCCGGGATCGAGGTCACGCAGCTGCTCGTCGACACCGACCCGGACGAGATCACCCGCATGCTCGAGGTCAACGTGCTGGGCACGATGCTCGGCATCAAGCACGCGTTCCGCGCGATGCGCCCGGGCGGGTCGGCCGGACACGGCGGCGCCGTCATCAACATCTCCTCGGTCGCCGCGACGATCGCGTTCCCGGCCATCGCCGGCTACTCCGGCACCAAGTCCGCGGTCGACCGGCTGACCCGGGTGGCGGCGATGGAGTCGGGCAAGCTCGGCTACGGGGTGCGGGTGAACTGCATCTACCCCGGTCTCGTGGCCACCGACATGGGCGTGAAGCTCGCCGTGGAGACCTCGGGGCTGGGCCTGTTCGAGAGCCCGGAGGCCGCGGTCGGCGCGGTCGTCGAGCTGACCCCCTCCGGGCGTCTGGGCGAGGTCACCGACATCGCCGACGCGGCGGTGTTCCTGGCCTCCGACGCGTCCCGGTTCGTCAACGGGGTGGGCCTGCCGGTCGACGGCGGGATGGGCATGTGAGCCGGGGACGACGGTGTCGCTGACCGCCTACCTGGACAAGGGGGCCTCGCTCGGCCCGGACGCCCCCTGCCTGACCCTCGGCACGACGTCGCTGTCCTACCGCGACGTCGTCGACACCAGCCATGCGGTCGCCCGGGCGCTGCGGCGCTCGGGGGTCCGCCCCGGTGACAAGGTCGGCATCCTCTCCGCCAACGACCCGACGGCATTCGCCTGCGTGTTCGGCATCGCCCGCGCCGGGGCGGTCTGGTGCCCGATCAACCCGCGCAACGGCGCGGCGGAGAACCGGGAGCTGCTCGAGCTCTTCGACTGCGCCGCGTTGATCCACCAACCCGCCTACGACGAGCTGGTGGCCGAGATCGCGCCGTCGCTGCCCGAGCTGCGGACGCTGGTGCGGCTCGGGTCGGGTGCCTCGGTGGACTCCGGCGTGACCGGCCCGTCGATCACGCCGGTGGCCGGGGGGCGGTCGGTGGAGTTCGCGGACTGGCTGGCCGCGGCCGCCGGCGACGAGCCGGCCGAGGCGCCGCCGCCCGACGACGTGGTGGCGCTGGTCGGCACCGGCGGCACGACCGGACGCCCCAAGGGGGTCGTGCTCACCGACCGGAACCTCGAGACGATGTCGGCGATCACGCTGATGAGCTACCCGTTCCACGGGCGGCCCGTCTACCTGGCGCTGGCGCCGCTGACGCACGCCGCCGGGGTGCTGTGCTTCCCGGTGATGGCACTCGGCGGCGAGGTCGTGGTGATGGCGGCCCCGGACGTCGGGGAGTTCCTGGCGCTGGCGCAGAGGCACCGGGTCACGCACACGTTCCTCCCGCCGACGCTGATCTACATGCTGCTCGGGCACGCGGCGCTGGACACGACCGACCTGTCCGCGCTGCAGTGCTTCTGGTACGGCGCGGCGCCGATGTCCACGACGAGGCTGGAGGAGGCGCTGGCGCGGATCGGGCCGATGGCGCAGCTGTTCGGGCAGTCCGAGGCGCCGATGATGGTCTCGACCATGTCGCCGTCGCAGCACCGCCGCGCCGACGGCACGCCGGCGACGGAGCGGCTCTCCTCGGCCGGGCAGCCGTCCCCGCTGGTCACCGTCGCGATCATGGACGGGGCGGGGAACCTGCTGCCGACCGGCGAGCGCGGGGAGATCGTCGTGCGCGGGTCGCTGGTGATGGCGGGCTACTACAAGAACCCGGAGGCCACGACGGAGGTGTCCGCGCACGGCTGGCACCACACCGGCGACATCGGCTACCTCGACGCGGAGAACTTCCTGTTCATCGTCGACCGCGCCAAGGACATGGTGATCACCGGTGGTTTCAACGTGTACTCCGCCGAGGTCGAGCAGGCCCTGATGGCCCACGACGCCGTCCGCGACTGCGCCGTGGTCGGCCTGCCGGACGAGAAGTGGGGCGAACGGGTCACCGCCGTCGTGCAGCTGCACCCCGGGGCGAGTGCCGACGCCGACGAGCTGACCGCGTTCGTCAAGGCCCGGGTCGGCAGCGTGAAGTCCCCCAAGCAGGTCGAGTTCTGGCCCGACCTGCCGCGCTCCACCGTGGGCAAGGTCCTCAAGACCGACGTCCGGACCCGCCTCCTGACCCCCTGATCCGGCCCCGGCGCGTCGGGGTGCCGTGACGCGCCGGGGCCGGGCCGGATCTCGCGTCGTGGCTCCACGACGCGGGCCGGGGGTGTCGGAGCGGAGGGGTCAGGAGGTGTGGTGGGACTCCTGCAGGGCGTAGACCGGGGTCGGGATGCCCTCCTGGCGGGCCTTGAGCTGTAGCGCCAGGTAGAGCGAGTAGAACCGGCTCTGGTGCAGGTTCCCGCCGTGGACCCACAGGTTCTGCTGCTGGGTGGGCTTCCACATGTTGCGCTGCTCGCCCTCCCAGGGACCGGGGTCCTTGGTGGTGTCCGAGCCCAGGCCCCACACCTTGCCGAGCCGGTCCGCGACGTCCTGGCCGATGATGTCGGCGGCCAGGCCGTTCATCGAGCCGTAGCCGGTCGCGAACACGACCAGGTCGGCCTCGAGCTCGGTGCCGTCGGCCAGCGTGACGCCCTTCTCCGAGAACTTCTCGACCTGGCCCTTGGCCAGCTTGACCTTGCCGTCGGCGACGAGATCGGCCGCGCCGACGTCGATGTAGTAGCCCGAGCCGCGGCGCAGGTACTTCATGAACAGGCCGGTGTCGTCGTCGCCGAAGTCCAGGTCGAACCCGGCGTCGGTCAGGCGCTGGTAGAAGTCGGCGTCGACCTCGCGTGCCTTGTCGTAGGCCGGCTTCAGGATCCCGCCCATGATCCGGTACGGCAGCGAGGCGAAGACCATGTCTGCGGTGCGGGTGTCGACCCCGCCCGCCACGGCCCGCTCGGAGTAGAGGTCCCCGAGGCCGTATTCCATCAGCGAGTCGGACTTGATGATGTGGGTCGAGGACCGCTGCACCATCGTGACGTCCGCCCCGACCTCCCAGAGCGCGCCGCAGATGTCGAACGCCGAGTTGTTCGAGCCGACGACGACGACCTTCTTGCCGGCGTAGCCGTCCGGGCCGGCGTGCTGCGAGGAGTGCTGGACCTCCCCGCGGAACTCGTCCTGGCCGGGGAACTCCGGGATGTTCGGCTTGCCCGACACCCCGAGGGCGATCACCAGCTGGCGCGGCCGCAGCGTGATCTCCTCGCCGGCCCGGTCCACCGTGACGTTCCAGCGGCCCGCGGACTCGTCGAACGTGGCCGACCTCGCGGTGGTGGAGCCCCAGTAGTTGAGCTCCATGATCCGCGTGTAGAACTCCAGCCAGTCGCCGATCTTGTCCTTCGGCGCGAACACCGGCCAGTTGTCCGGGAACTTCAGGTACGGCAGGTGGTCGTACCAGACCGGGTCGTGCAGGGCCAGGCTCTTGTAGCGCCTGCGCCAGGAGTCTCCGGGCCGCTCGTTGCGCTCGACGATGATCGCCGGGACGCCGAGCTGGCGCAGCCGGGCGCCGAGCGCGATACCGCCCTGGCCACCGCCGATGATCACGACCTCGGGGTCGCGGGAGCGGCCCAGCTCGGCCAGCTCCTCCTCGCGGCGCTCCTTCCAGGTGACCCGCTCGGGGTTGGCGCCGTGCTCGGTGCCGAACGGTCGCCTCTCGCCGCTGGGCTCCTCGTGGCCCTTGAGCTCGTCGAGCGTGGTGAGCATGGTGAAGCCCTTGCCGCCGGTGATCCGGACGTGCCCGGACCCGCGCCCGACCGCGGTCTCGAACGTCAGCCACGCCTCGGTCACGCCGTCGGCCTCGGTCGGCTCGGCCGAGATCTCCCAGTTCGAGGGGTCGGTCTGGTCCAGCGTCGCGTTCAGCATGTCCGCGATCGCCTCGCGGCCCTCGACCGTCTTGAGGTTCCAGGTGAACGAGACCAGATCGCGCCAGTAGCACTCGTCGGCGAACAGCGCGGTCGCGCGGTCGACGTCGCGGGCGGAGAGCGCGTCGGCGAACGCGGAGACCCACGTCTCCGCCGTGGTCCTGGCCTCGGACCGTTCCAGCGTCTGGCTCACGGACTACCTCCTGCGGTGAGCGGGGTCATGACGTCCGCGACGGGCTCACCATCCGGGGCGCCGCGGTCGTCGGGGCGTGCAGCGTGGAGTAGACACGATCAGAGTGGCCCGGCGCACACGTTGGAGCAACGTTGCAGCTCCACGTCGCGATCTGTCCGGCCTGTGGTCGGGCACTCGGACGGCCGACGGGCACGAACGGATACCATCGGGACCGCCGGTACGGAGCGGATCTGTGGGCGTCCTCGCTCGTGCCCGCGTCACGGCCGGGCTCAGCAGACGCCGGATCCCCAGCCGATTGGTTCTTCATGCAGATCCACACGACCCCGCTCCCCGGGTCGGCACTGATCGACCTCAAGCTCCTCACCGACGACCGCGGGTTCTTCGCGCGCTCGTTCTGCGAGCAGGAGTTCACCGACGCCGGGCTGGACCCGACGATCACGCAGTGCAACATGTCCTACAACCACGTGGCGGGGACGCTGCGCGGGTTCCACTACCAGCTCGAGCCGAACGCCGAGGTCAAGGTCATCCGCTGCCTGCGGGGCTCGATCTACGACGTGATCGTGGACCTGCGTCCGGACTCGCCCACCTACCTGCAGCACTTCGGTGCCGAGCTCTCGCAGGACAACCGCCGGGCGATGTACGTGCCGCGCAACTTCGCGCACGCCTACCTCACGCTCACCGACGCCGCCGAGACGCTCTACCAGGTCTCCACGCCCTACACCCCGGGCGCGGAGCGCGGCCTGCGCCACGACGACCCGGCGCTGGGCATCGAGTGGCCGGTGCCGGTCACGACGGTCTCGGACAAGGACGCGTCCTGGCCGCTGCTCTCGGAGAACCCCGACTTCGCCGGGACGGCCACCGCGGCGACGGACCGGAAGGACGCCCGCTGACATGCTGATCGTCGACAACGCGCTGAAGGCACGCGCCGAGCGGGGCGACCCGATCCGGGTCGGCATGATCGGCGCCGGGTTCATGGGGCGCGGGCTGGCCAACCAGATCGTCAACTCGGTACCGGGCATGGACCTGGTCGCGATCGCCAACCGCACGCTCGACCACGCCCGCCGCGCCTACACCGACGCCGGCCTCGAGCCGACCGAGGTCGACTCGGCCACCGCGCTGGACCGCGCGATCGCGGCCGGGACGCCCGCCGTGCTCGGTGACGCGTTCGAGCTGCTCAAGGCCACCCATCTGGACTGCGTCGTCGACGTGACGGGCGCCGTCGAGTTCGGCGCGCACGTGACGCTCGCGGCGATCGAGCGGGGCCTGCCGGTCGTCACGATGAACGCCGAGCTCGACGGCACCGTCGGCCCGTTGCTGGCACAGCGCGCCCGCGAGGCCGGCGTCGTGCTCACCGGCGCCGACGGCGACCAGCCGGGCGTGCAGGCCAACCTGCTGCGTTTCGTGCAGGGCATCGGCATCACCCCGCTGGTCGCGGGCAACATCAAGGGCCTGCAGGACGAGTACCGCACCCCGACCACGCAGAAGGCGTTCGCGGAGCGGTGGGGCCAGGACCCCTACATGGTCACCAGCTTCGCCGACGGCACCAAGGTGTCGTTCGAGCAGGCGATCGTGGCCAACGCGTTCGGGCTGACCGTGGGCGCGCGGGGCATGTACGGCCGCGACCACGACGGGCACGTCGACGAGCTGACCGGCACCTACGACGTCGACGAGCTCCGGTCGCTCGGCGGGGTCGTCGACTACGTGGTCGGGGCGAAGCCGGGCCCGGGCGTCTACGTGCTCGGCACCCACGACGACCCGCGCCAGCGGCACTACCTGGAGCTCTACAAGCTCGGCAAGGGCCCGCTCTACAGCTTCTACACCCCCTACCACCTGTGCCACTTCGAGGTCCCGAACACGATCGCCCGGGCCGTCGACTTCGCCGATGCCGCGCTCACCCCGCCGGCCGGGCAGCGCGTCGACGTCGTGGCCACGGCCAAGCACGACATGAGCGCCGGGCACACCCTCGACGGCCTCGGCGGCTACGACACCTACGGCGTCGCCGAGTCCAGCCCGGTCACCCGGGCCGAGCGGCTGCTCCCGATGGGCGTCGCCGAGGGCGCCACGCTGAACCGGGACGTGGCCAAGGACGACGTCATCACCTACGACGACGTGTCCCTGCCCCCGGGCCGGCTGATCGACCGGCTGCGCGACGAGCAGGACAAGCTGTTCGGCTGAGGCCCGCGTCGTGGGGCCGGCGACGGCCGGCCCCACGAGCTCAGCCGGCCATGGTCAGCCCGCCGCTGACGCTGAGCACCTGCCCGGTGATGTAGGACGCGGCGTCGGAGGCGAAGAAGCGGACCGCGGCCGCGACGTCCTCGGGCCGGGCCAGGCGCCGGAACGGGATGGCGCGGATCAGCGACTGCTGCAGCTTCTCGTCGACCCCGGCGGTGAACAGCGGGGTGTCGGTCGGGCCGGGGCACACGACGTTGACGTTGATCTGGTTGCGCGCCATCTCCCGGGCCAGCGACTTCGAGAACGCGATCACCCCGCCCTTGGCCCCGGCGTAGATCGTCTCGCCGGAGCTGCCGACCCGGCCGGCGTCGCTGGCGATGTTGACGATCTTCCCGCCGTTCCCGGCCTCGACCATGCCGGGGAGGAACGCCCGGCACACGTGCACCTGGCCCAGGTAGTTGATGGCCACGACCTTGTCCGCGAACTCCGGGGTGGAGTTGAGGAACGCGTCGGTCCGGTCCCAGCCGGCGCAGTTGACCAGCACCGACACCGGGCCCACCTTCTCCCCGACCTCGGCGGCGAGGTGGGC
Organism: uncultured Pseudonocardia sp.; assembly: GCA_966211265.1. Taxonomy (GTDB): domain Bacteria; phylum Actinomycetota; class Actinomycetes; order Mycobacteriales; family Pseudonocardiaceae; genus Pseudonocardia. The sequence continues at coordinate 15,749 of CBIHNM010000023.1, read as the reverse complement.
GACCGAGTCCGGGTCGGCGACGTCGACCCCGGCCGCGGAGATCCGCTCGGGGTCCTGCGCCACGGTCTCGGCGGCGCCGTCGGCGTCGAGATCGGCGGCCACCACCCGGTCGCCGTCCGCGGCCAGCGCGAGCGCGATGGCCCGCCCGATCCCGGATCCGGCGCCGGTCACCACGGCGATGCGGTCGCTCATCTACTGCTCCTTCTCGTCGCCACCGGCCGCCCGACGTGCGCGCGGCCCGATCCTCTCGCGGACACCGGCGAGTCGCCGGTACTGCTCCAGCAGGTCGGCGGCGGCCGGAACGAGGACGAACCCCTCGACCCCGGCCGCGCCCAGCGCGTCCAGCCCCTCGGCGACCCGGTCCGGCCCGCCGACCAGCACCCAGGTTTCCAGCGCCTCGTTTGGCAGCCCGTACTGGCCGCGCACGAACCGGGCCGCCTCCGCGCGCGCCGCGGCCGGGTCGTCGCCGGGGTCCGTGACGTGCACGAACACCATCATCAGCATCGTCGGCGCCGGGCGGTCGTGCTCGGCGGCGAGCCCGGCCAGGCGGTCCCGGACCCGCCCGGCCCGGTCGGGCGACATCCACACGCCCAGCCAGCCGTCCCCGACCCGGGCCGCGCGGCGCAGGGCCGCGTCCGAACGGCCCCCGACGACCAGCGGTGGCGGCGTCGCGGGCACCGGTTCCAGCGCCGGCGAGCGCGTCGGCAGCAGCGGGCCGGGGTGGTCGACGGCCTCCCCGCGCAATAACGGCAGCAGGATCTCCAGCGACTCGTCCAGTCGCCTCCCGCGGGCGGCCACCGGCACCCCGGCGGCCTCCCACTCCTGCGGGTTCTCCCCGCCCACCCCGACGCCGACGCAGAGCCGCCCCGGGGCGAGGGCGTCCACGGTGGCCAGCTGCTTGGCCGTCCACACGGGGTGGCGCATCGGCAGCAACAGGACCCCGGTCCCGAGCATCAGCGACCCGGTGGTGCCGGCCGCGCCGCAGAGCGCGCCGATCGCGTCGAGCACCGGCGGGTGGAAGCTCAGGTGGTCACCGACCCAGCCGGAGTCGAAGCCCAGCTCCTCGGCCAGCGCGGCGGCGGCCAGCAGCGGTGGCGGCCCCGTCCGGAACGGGTCGAAGGTCGGCAGCATCACGCCGAACCCCGCGTCCGAGACCTGCATCGCAGCGCTCCTCCCCCGGTGGTCGCGGCCGGCACCGTTGACGCCCGACCCGGAATGAACGTAGCTTCAATGTCAAGAGAACGAGTGTTCATCCTGATCGACCGCAGCGTTCGCGGTCGGGCCGGTGGCGGTCGTGTACCGGCGGGCGGCCCGCGCACGGCGGGGTTCACCCGGGGCCGGGGGGAGGTGGCGGCGTGACGGAGGACGGTTCGGCTCCGGAGGGGCTGCGACGCGAGATCCGCGACGTCCGATCGCGGTGGCGCACCCGCCAGGTGCTCGACGCCGCGGTCCGGCTGATGAACGGCGGCAGCTTCGAGGCGGTGTCGATGCAGGCCCTGGCCCGGGAGGCCGGGGTCAGCGTCGGGCTGATCTACAGCTACTTCGGCGGCAAGGAGGACGTCGTCGTCGCCGTCGTGCTGGAGGTGATCGAGGAGCTGCGCGCGCGCACCGCGACCGCGATGGACGCCGCCGGGGACGACCCGGTGGAGCGGCTCGCGGCCGGGTTCGGTGCGTACGCCGGTGTGCTCGACAGCCACCGGCACGCGGGCCTGCTCACCTACCGGCAGTCCGGCGAGCTGGGCCCGGACGCGCGCGCGCGGCTCAAGGCCGGCGAGCTGAGCACGCTCACCCCGCTGCGCGAGGCCGCCGGCGCCGCCGCGGCGGCCGGGCTGCTCGTCGCCGAGGCCGACCTCGACCTGCTGGTGTTCGACCTGATGATCCTCGCCCACGGCTGGGCGCTGAAGCACTGGCACTTCGACGGCCGGGTCGACGTGCGCCGCTACGTCGCGTCGCAGACCGCGGCGATGCTGCGCTCGGTCCTGGACCCGGGCCGGCACGCGCGATACCGGCACCTGCTCGAACCCCGTCCCTGAACCGTCACCGCACCCCGAGGAGAAGTCAGCGTGGACTACACCGACATCACCTACCGCGTCGAGGGCACCACCGCGGTCCTGACCATGAACCGGCCCGAGCGCTACAACGCCTTCCGCGGCCGGACCGTCGACGAGCTCAACGACGCGGTGCGCCGTGCCTGGGCCGACTCGGCCGTGCGGGTGGTCGTGCTGACCGGCGCGGGCGAGAAGGCGTTCTGCACCGGCGGCGACGTCAAGCAGCGCGCCGAGACCGGCGACTACGGACCGACCGAGAGCGGCCTGTTCGAGATCGAGCACCTGCACCGGATGATCCGCGACATCCCGAAGCCGGTGATCGCCGCGGTGAACGGGCTGGCGATCGGCGGCGGGCACGTGCTGCACGTGATCTGCGACCTGACGATCGCCTCCGAGACCGCGAAGTTCGGCCAGGCCGGCCCGCGGGTCGGCTCGTTCGACGCCGGGTTCGGCACGAACTACCTGGCCCGGGTCGTCGGCGAGAAGCGGGCCCGGGAGATCTGGTACCTGTGCCGCCAGTACGACGCGGCCACCGCCGAGCGCTGGGGCCTGGTCAACGCCGTCGTCGCGCCGGAGGACCTGATGAGCGAGGCACTGAGCTGGGCCGCCGACATCGCGGCGATGAGCCCGACCGCGATCAAGTTCCTCAAGCAGTCGTTCAACACCGACACCGAGCACCAGGCCGGGATCGGCGCGATGGCCGGCAGCGGGCTGGCCCTGTTCCTCGAGTCCGAGGAGGGCCGGGAGGGCGCCAGCGCGTTCGCCGAGAAGCGCCCGGTCGACTTCTCCGGCTACTCGACGGTCTGAGACGGCCGTGCGGAACCCGGATCGACACCGAGGAGGCGGGTAGTGGAGTTCACGTTCTCCCCCGAGCAGGAGGCCTACCGGGCCGAGCTGCGCTCGTTCGGGGAGAAGGAGCTGGCCCCGTACTACCGCGCCGACGACCTCGCCGGGGTGATGCGCCCGGAGCTGTTCCCCGCGCTGGCCCGGGTCGGGCTGACCGGGCTGCGCATCCCGGAACGCTTCGGCGGGCAGGGCGCGGACGCGGTGACCACCGGGATGGCCGCCGAGGAGGTCGGCCGGCACGACTTCAACGCCTTCTACCCCGCGCTCAACAGCGCGCTGGTCGCCGAGATCGTGCAGAGCAGCGCGTCCGAGGAGCAGACCGAGCGCTGGCTGCGCCCGATCGCCGAGGGCGCGACCGTGCCCGCGCTGGTCCTGACCGAGCCCGAGCACGGCTCGGACGCGGCGAACCTGGGCCTGCGCGCCCAGCCCGACGGCGAGGGCTGGCGCCTGGTCGGCGAGAAGACGTCGATCTCGCTGGGGATGTACGCCGACGTCGGCGCCGTGTTCGCCCGTACCGGCGGGGCGGGCGCGCGCGGGGTGTCGGCGTTCATGGTCGACCTGCGCGACCCGGACCTGGCCCGCAGCCCGCTCGACGACCTGGGCAGCCGCTCGATCGGGCGGGCCAGCCTGTACTTCGACGGCGTCCGGGTCGGGCGCGAGAATCTGATCGGTGCGCCGGGGCGCGGGTTCGTCTCGGTGATGCGCGGCTTCGACTACTCTCGCGCGGTGATCGGGCTGATGTGCCTGGGAGTGGCGTCGGCGGCACTGGACGACGCGCTGGCCCACGCCCGGGAGCGGGAGGCGTTCGGGCAGCCGATCGGGCAGTTCCAGGGCCTGGCGTTCCCGCTGGTCGAGTGCGCCACGCACCTGCGCGCGGCGAGGCTGCTCTGCTACGAGGCGCTCGCGCACAAGGACGCCGGGCGCGACCCGGGCGTCCCGGCCAACATGGCCAAGTGGTGGGCACCCAAGCTCGCGCACGACATCGTGCACCAGGCGCTGCTCACGTTCGGACACGCCGGATGGTCCACCGACAACCCGCAGGGTCAGCGCCTGCGCGACGTGATCGGCCTGGAGATCGGCGACGGCACCGCCCAGATCGCCAAGCTCGTCGTCGCGCGGCATCTGCTGGGCCGCGAGTTCGCGCCCTGACCGCAGCGGGTCAGGTGCGCGCGGTGTCCGCCACCAGCTCCGCGAGCTCGCGCAGTCGCGCCGTGGCGTCGTCGACGATCTCGCGGGTGATCTCCGCGGCCGGGCGCAGCGCGCGGAACCCGCCGACGACCTGGCCGATGTAGTAGGACTCGAGCGCGGTCGCACCGGCGTGCCCGGCCTCGGCGGCGTCGTCGATGCGCGCCCACGCCTCGGCGGTGAGCAGCGGCTGCAGCGGCATCGGCAGTGCGCCCGGCGAGCCGTCGCCGTCCCACTCGTCGTGCCAGGCGCTGCGCAGCTGGCGCGCCGGCTTGCCGGTACGGGTGCGCGAGCGCAGCGTGTCCGAGCTCGACGCGGCCAGGAACTTGCGCTTGACCGGGTCCGGGGTGATGTCCTCGTGGCTGGACAGCCACACCGACCCGCACCACACCCCGGACGCGCCGAGCGCGAGCGCGGCGGCCATCTGCGCGCCGGTGGCGATCCCGCCCGCGGCGAGCACCGGCCGTCCACCGGCCCGCTCGACGATCTCCGGGGTGAGCACCGTGGTGGCGATCGTGCCGGTGTGCCCGCCGGCCTCGGTGCCCTGCGCGACCAGCACGTCGACGCCCGCGTCGAGCTGGCGTGCGGCGTGTTCGGGCTTGCCGACCAGCGACGCCACCACCACCCCGGCGGCCTTCGCCCGCTCGACCAGGGTCGGCGGCGGGGTGCCCAGGGCGTTGGCGACCAGCGCGACCGGGTGCGAGAACACCACGTCGAGCAACGCCGGCACCCCGCTCGGGTCGAGGTTGGCCAGGATCTCCGGGTTCTGCTCGCGCGGCACCTGCGGCGCCGGGATGTCGTAGCGCTCGAGCAGCTCCTCGACGAACCGGACGTGCTCGGCCGGGATCTGGTCCTGCAGGCTGGCCAGCAGGTCGGCCGGGTCCCCCGGGACGGTGTGTCCGGGGACCAGCAGGTCGACGCCGTAGGGACGCCCGTCCAGGCGTTCCTCGATCCAGGTCAGCTGGGCGTCGAGCTCCTCGGGCGCGTACATCGTCGCGGCGAGCACGCCCAGACCCCCGGCGCGGCTCACCTCCGCCACGACCGCGGGTGAGCGGTTGAACCCGACCAGCGGGGCGTCGATGCCGAACAGGTCGGTGAGGGCCGTGCGCATCCGATGTCCTCCGCAGGTGGTGGCGGGCCGCGTCGGCCGGGAGCGCATTCCTGAACGCAGCCCGTCCGTAAGTCTCGGCGACGTTATGCTGGCCGCCCCCTTCCCGGCAAGACCGTCCCGTCCGGAGCCCTGCGATGACGATCACCGGCGCATCCGGCCGTCCGCGCGACCCCGAGGTCGACCGGCGGATCACCGAGGCCGCGGTCGCCCTGTTCGGCCGGACCGGGTGGGCGGGGTTCAACCTGGAGGCCGTCGCGCGGGCCGCCGGGGTCGGCAAGGCCTCGATCTACCTGCGCTGGCCGGCCAAGGAACAGCTGCTCGCCGAGGCGCTGGGCAGCGGGCTGCTCGACGTCGCCGACACCGACAGCGGGACCCTGCGCGGGGACCTGATCGAGCTGGCCCACCAGCTGCTGTCGCTCTACCGCGGGCCCAGCCGCCAGGCGGCGCTGCGGATGGCGGCCGAGGCGCCGACGATCCCCGAGGTCGCCCAGCGCTGGGACGCGCTGCGCGAGTCGCAGGCACTGGCCGCGCGCGCGATCGTGCGCCGCGGCATCCGGCGCGGCGAGATCCCGGCCGACACCTCGGTCACGCTGTTGCTGGACACGCTCTGCGGGGGCGTGGTCATGCACGTCTCGTCGGCACCGGCGCACCTGCAGCAGCGCCAGGCCGCCGACCTCGACGACTACGCCGAGCGGCTCGTCGACTTCCTGCTGCGTGCGGTGCTCACCACGTCCTGACCGATCCCCTCGACGGCGTCCACGGCCGGGGGATACCGTCGGCCCACGTTCCGGACGGTCCGCGTCTAGAAACTCCTCGGAGGTATCCCGCATGTCCGACCGCACCCCCGTCCTGATCGGGGTCGGGCAGTCCTCGGACCCGATCGAGGGCCCCGGCTACCGGCGGCTGTCCGCGGTCGAGCTCGGCGCGCAGGCGGCGCGCGCGGCCCTCGACGACACCGGCGCGGACCCCGCGCCGCTGGCCGCCGCGCTCGACACGGTCGCCGGGGTGCGCCAGTTCGAGATCTCCACCCCGATGTCGCACGCCCCGCTGGGCCGCTCCACCAACTACCCGCGCTCGGTCGCGGCCCGGGTCGGCGCCGACCCCGCGCGCGCCGTCCTGGACGTGACCGGCGGGCAGTCCCCGCAGCGCCTGGTCACCGAGCTCGCGGCCGCGATCGCCGGCGGCACGGTCTCCGCGGCACTGGTCGTCGGCTCCGAGGCGATCTCCACGGCCCGGCACCTGGCCGGCACCGAGGACGCACCCGACTTCACCGAGACCGTCGAGGGGCAGCTCGAGGACCGCGGGTTCGGGCTCGAGGGTCTGGCCACCCGGTGGCAGATCGCGCACGGTCTGGTCGGCATGCCCCCGCAGTACGCGATGGTGGAGAACGCCCGGCGCTCGCGCCTGGGCCAGGACCGCGACACCTACGCGAAGGCGATGGGCGAGCTGTTCGCGCCGTTCACCCGGGTCGCGGCGGCGAACCCGCACGCCGCCGCGCCGACCGCGCGCACCGCGGCCGAGCTGGTGACCCCGAGCGAGCGCAACCGGCCGATCGCCGACCCCTACCCCCGCTACCTGGTCTCGCGCGACCAGGTGAACCAGGGCGCGGCGGTGCTGCTCACCTCGGTGGCGCAGGCGCGGCGTCTCGGCGTCCCGCAGGACCGGTGGGTGTACCTGCACGGGCACGCCGACCTGCGCGAACGCCCGCTGCTCGACCGCCCCGACCTGAGCCTGGGCCCGGCCTCGGGCGCGGCCGTGCGCCACGCCCTCGAGGTCGCCGGGATCGGCCCCGGCGACCTCGGCACGCTGGACCTCTACAGCTGCTTCCCGGTGGCGGTCTCGCACGTGTGCGACCAGCTCGGCCTCGCCCCGGACGACCCGCGCGGACTCACGCTGACCGGCGGGCTGCCGTTCTTCGGCGGCGCCGGCAACGACTACTCGCTGCACGCGATCGCCGAGACGGTGCTGCGGGCCCGCGCCGACCCGGGCGGCTACGGCCTGGTCGGCGCGAACGGCGGCGTGCTGAGCAAGTACTCGGTGGGGATCTACTCGACCACCCCCACCGGGTGGCGCGAGGACCGCAGCGCCGAGATCCAGGCCGAGCTCGACGCCGTCCCGGCACCGCCGCAGGTCACCCACGCCGACGGCCCGGCCACCGTGGAGACGTGGACGGTGGTGCACGGCCGCGACGGCGCCCGCACCGGCCTCGTCGGCGGCCGCGACGGCGCGGGCCGCCCGTTCCTGGCCCGCACCGGCGCCGGCGACGCCGAGACCCTCGACGTGCTCGCGGGCGAACCGGCCGGCGCGGCCCTGTTCGCACGCTCCTCCGGCGCCGGCAACCGGGTCACCACCACCCGGGCGCGGATGGACGAGCTCGCCCCGCGTCGCGCCCCCGGGCTGCGCTCCCCCGCCGACGACGAGCCCTACGAGCACGTCCGCGTCCACCGCGACGGGCACCTGCTCGAGGTCACGATCGACCGGCCGGAGTCCCGCAACGCCCTGACCCCGCCGGCCAACGACGAGCTCGACGAGGTGTTCGACGCGTTCTTCGCCGACCCCGACCTGTGGGTCGCGATCCTCACCGGCGCCGGCGAGCAGGCCTTCTCCGCCGGCAACGACCTGCGCTGGACGGCGGCGGGCAAGCCGATGTGGGTGCCGAAGAACGGGTTCGCGGGGCTGACGAGCAGGCCCTCGATGACCAAGCCGGTGATCGCCGCGGTGAACGGGTTCGCGATGGGCGGGGGCTGCGAGATCGCGATGGCGTGTCATCTCGTGGTCGCCGACGACACCGCGCGGTTCGCCCTGTCCGAGGTGAAGGTCGGCCTGGTCGCCGCCGCCGGCGGCCTCGTGCGGCTGCCGCGGATCGTCGGACCGGCGCTGGCCACCGAGATGATCCTGACCGGACGCCGGCTCTCCGCGGCCGAGGCGCTCGACGCCGGGCTGGTCAACCGCGTGGTGCCCGCCGGTACCGCCCTGGACGGCGCGCGGGCGCTGGCCGCGGAGATCCTCGACGGCTCACCGACCTCGGTCCGCACCTCGCTGCGGGTCATGGACGAGACCGACGGGATCGCCGACACGGTCGCGGCCGTGAACCACCCGAGCACCGCGCTGGACGAGCTGATGCTCAGCGCCGACGCGGTCGAGGGCGTCACCGCGTTCGCGCAGAAGCGCCGGCCGCGGTGGCGCAACCGGTGAGCGCCCCCGGGTGAGCCCCCGCCCCCGGGTCAGTGCACGCGCGCGGACCGCTCGGCGTCCGGGTCGGATCGGGTCAGCATGACCACCCCGGCCAGCGCCAGCGCCAGCCCGACCACCGCGGCCGCGACCCAGCCCGGCCGGATCCGGTCCCCGAGCAGCACGAGCCCGACCAGGCCGGGCGCCACGACCTCGGTCACCGACAGCACCGCCGTCGCCGAGCCGACCGCCCCGTCGCGCAGGGCCGCCGCGAACGCCAGCACACCGAGCGCCCCCATCACCACCACGGCGTAGGCCAGCGGGTCGCGGAGCAGGTCCGCGATCGTGGACGGGCCCAGCGGCCCGGGGGCGATCGCGCGCACGGCCAGCGCCACCCCGCCGAACCCCAGACCGGCCAGCAACGCCAGCGCCATCGGTCGCCCGGCCCGCCACGCGAACGGCGCCGCGAGCAGCAGCACGGCGAACGAGCCCAGCAGCAGCGGCGTCGCCACGGCGGGCAGCTCCCGGGGGCGCTCGGGCACCGCGCTCCCGGCCACCAGGACCAGACCGGCGAGCACGGCCACGACCCCGACCCGCTCGCGGCGCACCAGGTTCCACACGCTCCAGCCGTTGTCGGCCAGGGTGGTCAGCGCGATCGCGCCGGCCAGGATCGCCTGCACCGCGAACACCGGCAGGAACCGCAGCGCGGCGACGGTGAACCCCCAGGCGGCGATGTCGGCGAGGAGACCGGCCAGGAACCAGGGCTGCAGCCAGACCGCGTGCCCGTACCGGGCGAGCCTGCTGCCCCTGGCCTCCCACAGCGCGGCGACGGTGTTGCCCGCCATCGCGGCGACGGCGAAGAGCAGGGCGAGGATCGTCATGTCACCGCCGAGTCTGCCCGCCGGGCGGCCCCGCGGCAGCGCAGCCGCGCCGTGGTCACACCGGTGGGTGCTCCGGGATCCGCGACCGCCTCCGGGTCCGCAGCCGCCCGAGGACGCCGTGGCTCGGGGAGAACAGGTAGGCCAGCGTGAACACCGTCGCCTGGGAGACGACGATCGTGCCGCCGGTGGACAGGTCGGCGTGGAAGCTGAGGTAGGTACCGATCACCGAGGAGCCGATCGACACCGCCGCCGCCACCGCCAGCATCGTCTCGAACCGGTCGGTGAGCAGGTACGCCGTCGCGCCCGGGATGATCAGCATCGCGACGACCAGGACGATCCCGACGGCCTGCAGCGCGATCACCACGGTCAGCGCGAGCAGACCCAGCAACAGCGCCTCGAGCCGTCGCGGGCTGAGCCCGATGGCGTGCGCGTGCGTCGGGTCGAACGCGAACAGCGTCAGGTCGCGGCGCTTGACGAGCACGATCGCCAGCGTCACCGCGCTCATCACCAGCACCTGGACGATGTCGGAGTCGGAGACCCCGAGCAGGTTGCCGAACAGGATGTGGGTCAGGTCGGTGTTGCTCGGGGTGCGCGAGACGAGCACGATCCCGAGCGCGAACAGGCCGGTGAACACGACGCCGATGGCGGCGTCCTCCTTGACCCGCGAGGTCCGGCGCACCACCCCGATCAGCCCCACCGCGCCGACGCCGAACACGAACGCGCCGATCGCGAACGGGATGCCGATGATGTAGGAGAGCACCACCCCGGGCAGCACCGCGTGCGACACCGCGTCGCCCAGCAGCGACCAGCCGATCAGCGTCAGCCAGCAGGACAGGATCGCGCAGATCCCGCCCGAGACGACCGCGACCAGCAGCGCGCGCAGCATGAAGTCGAACTGCAGCGGCGCGAGCACCCACTCCAGGATGCCCATCACGCGGCCCGGTCCCGGGCCGTCGGGGCGCCGAACGCCCCGGCCAGCACCTCGGGTGCCAGCACCTGTTCGGGCTCGCCGTGCGCGATCACGCGGCCCGCCAGCAGCACCGCCTCGTCGCACAGCTGCGGCACGCCGGCCAGGTCGTGCGTGGAGACCAGGACGGTGCGGCCCTCGTCGCGCAGCGCGTGCAGCAACGCGACGATCGTGGCCTCGGAGCCCTTGTCGACGCCGGAGAACGGCTCGTCGAGCAGCAGCAGCGAGGCGTCCTGGGCGATCGCCCGGGCCAGGAACGCGCGCTTGCGCTGACCGCCCGACAGCGCGCCGATCTGGCGTCCGGCCAGGTCGGAGAGCCCGACCCGCTCGATCGCCCCGGCCACCGCCGCCCGGTCGGCCCGGCTCGGGCGGCGCATCGGGCCCATCCGCCCGTAGCGGCCCATCATCACGACGTCGGTGACGCCGACCGGGAACGCCCAGTCCACGTCGTCGGCCTGCGGGACGTAGGACACCGCTCCGTCCCGTCGGGCGGCGGCCGGGTCCCGGCCGAGCAGGGTGATCTCGCCGCGGGCCGGGCGCAACGTCCCGACCAGGGCCTTGAACAGCGACGACTTCCCGGAGCCGTTGACCCCCAGCAGGCCGCACACCCGGCCCGGTTCGACGTCGAGGTCGACGTCGTCGAGGGCCAGCACCTCCCCGTAGCGCACGGTGAGCCCGCGCACCGTGACCGCGGTGCCCGCCCCGGCCCCGCTCACGCCGGGCTCCGGCCGGTCAGCCCGGTCACGATCGCCCGCGCGTCGTAGCGCAGCAGGTCCAGGTAGGTGGGCACCGGGCCGTCGGCCAGCGACAGCGAGTCGACGTAGAGCGTGGGCCCCACCCGGGTGCCGGTCTCCCGGGCGACCTGCTGCTGCGCGCCGTCGTTCACCGTCGACTCGCAGAACACGGCGGGGACGTCGCGGTCGCGGACGAACCCGACGGCCGCCGCGATCTGCTGCGGGGTGCCCTCCGCGTCGGCGTTGACCGGCCACAGGTAGCCCTCGGCGAGGCCGGCGTCGCGGGCCAGGTAGGAGAACGCGCCCTCGCAGGTGACCAGCGCGCGCTGACCGGGCGGCAGCGCGGCCAGCTCCCGGCGGAGCTGTTCACCGACCGCGCGCAGCTCGGCGGCGTAGGCGACGGCGTTGGCGCGGTAGACGCCCGCGTTCGGCGGGTCGAGATCGCTCAGCGCGGTGGCGATGTTGGCGACGTAGACCTCTCCGGCCTGCGGGGACATCCACGCGTGCGGGTTGGGCCGGCCCCGGTAGTTGCCGATCGCGATCGGGATCGGGACGACGCCGTCGCTGAGCGTGGCGCTCCGGGCCCCGGTGCGGTCGACGAACCGCTCGAACCACCGTTCCAGACCCAGCCCGTTGTCCAGGACCAGGTCCGCGTCCTGGGCGCGGATCAGGTCGTCCGGTGTGGGTTCGTACTCGTGGATCTCCGAACCCGGCTTCGTGATCGACTCGACGACGAGCCGGTCGCCCGCCACCCGCTGGGCCATGTCGGCGATCACGGTGAACGTGGTGAGCACCTTCGGCGGCCCGTCGGCGGCCCGGGCGGAGGCACCGCCGCACCCGGAGGCGAGCAGGGCCACCGCGAGTGTCGCCGCCACCACCGTCGTAGTTCGACAGGACCGCCATCGCGAGTTGGGCATGCCGAACTCTAGAACGCGCGGCATGAATCGGACAAGCGTCACCGATCCGGACGGACTACGGGCGTACCCACAACGCGTCGACCAGCTCGGGCCCGAACTGCATCTCGCGCTCCCCGACCCGCACCACGAACGGACCGCCGAAGGGCTCCCGGCGGACCAGCCCGATCCGGTCTCCCAGGCCCACCTCGTGCGCGGTCAGGTGCTGCAGGACCGCACTGTCGTCGTCCACCCGCACGAGGTCGCCCTCGGCGCCCGGCGACATCTCGGACAGGCGGCGGGCGTCCCAGGGCGCCACCTCACCGGTGCTGTCGGGGATCGGGTCGCCGTGCGGGTCGATCTCGGGGTGCCCGAGGCGCTCGGCGATGGCCTCGACGAGACGGTCGGACACGACGTGCTCGAGCGCTTCGGCCTCGTCGTGGACCTCGTCCCAGCCGTAGCCGAACTCGGTGACCAGCAGCTGCTCGATCAGGCGGTGCCGCCGGACCACGGCCAGCGCGAGGCGCTGCCCCTGCCCGGTGAGGGTGATCGTGCCGTAGCGCGCGTGCTCGACCAGCCCCAGCTCGCGCAGCTTGCGCACCATGCCCGAGACCGACGAGGCCTGCACTCCCATCCGGTCGGCGACCAGTGACGTCCCGACCTCGTCCGCGCCGTGCTCGCCCAGCTGGTAGATGGTCTTCAGGTAGTCCTCGACCGCGGTGGAGGGTCGGTCGTGCCCGGGACGCATGTGTCACAGCCTACGGGCGGACGCTGCGCCACAAGAGCACCCGGCCCGGCTGCTCCGCTACCCCGGCGTGATCCCGAACTCCCGGATCTTGCGGTAGATCGTGGCGCGGGACATCCCCAGCTGGCGGGCGGCGCGGGCCTTGTCCCCCCGGGCGTCCTCGAGTGCCCCGGCGATCGCGTCGCACTCGATGGACTCGAGCGGGGTGAGGACCCGGCGGGCGCTCGAACGGCACTCGATCGGGAGGTCGCCGACCTCCACCGTGCCGGCCCGGCGGCGGGCCAGCACCTTGCCGACCACCTGCCGGAGCTGCCCGACGTTGCCCGGCCACGGGTTGCGCAGGAGGAGCCGGGTCGCGTCGGGGCTGAATCTCAGCGTCGCGCCCTGGCCCAGCCGCGCGACCAGGACGGCGACCAGCTCCTCGATGTCGTCGGCGTGATGGCGCAGCGGCGGGACGGACACGCTGACCGCCAGCAGCCCGCCCAGTGTCGTGAGGTCCGCGCGCCGGTCGCTCCCGCCGGTGGACGTCGCGATCACGGTGGGCCGGTCCGGCCCGGGGAGCTCCCGGTAGGGCTCGAGCAGATCGGCCAGGACGGCGGCGTCGGCCTGGCCGATCGACTCCAGGTGGCGCAGAACGAGGGTCGCGTTGTCCTCCTGCAACGCCTCGGCCACCTCGTCGCGCCAGGTGTCGGAGGGACTCGCGAGATCGGCCACGAACAGGTGCGTCGTGGACTTCCGCAGGCGGTGCGCGGCGGTCGCCAGGACGGTCTTCCCGACGCCGGGCTCGCCGTCCAGGATCATCCAGTTGCCCTCGGCCAGATGCCGGTCCACCGACTCGACGCACCGGCGCCACTGCGGCGCGGAACCGACGACGCCGAACGTGCGGTAGGAGGCGCCTTCGCGGATCGGCCTGCGCGGGCGGTCGTCGGTGACGAGCCGGACCTTGAGGACACCGCGGCCCCGGCCCTCGCTGCCGGGCAGGCACCGGACCCGGGCGGTGGCACCGGTGGGGAGGTCGACCAGGAACCTCCGGTCCCCGCCGGAGCCCAGCACGGACGCCGTCTCCGCGAGCAGTGCAGCCTGGTCCTCGGGGCCGAGCAGGTCACGGGCCCGGCGGTTCATCATCAGCAGGTCCTCGTCGAGGGCGAAGATCGCGCTGCGGGTCTGTTCGGAGGCCGCGAGGAACTCGTCGACCAGGCTCAGCTCGCGCCTGCCCATCCGGCTGAGCAGCGCGTCCTCGATCCGCCGGGCCAGGGTGAGGGCGGTCGCGCCCATGAACCGGTTCGAGTCCTTGTCCCAGCACGTCAGGTCCACCACGCCGAGCAGGTCGCCCCGGGCCGGGTGCCGGATCGGGGCGCCGGCGCACGCGAGGCTGACCAGATCCTGCGCGTAGTGCTCGTGCCCGAACACCTGGACCGGGCGCTCGTCGGCCAGGGCGGTGCCGATCCCGTTCGTCCCGGCGGCACGTTCGGCGTAGCTGTGCCCGGGCGCGAGGCACACCGCGTCCATCCGCCGGTTGAGGACCGCGTCCCCGGAACGGCGGTCCAGCACCACCCCTCGTGCATCGCAGAGGATCAGGCTCGCCGGCTCGTTGACGAACTGGTCCGACATCTCGTCCAGGATCGGCCGGGCGGCCCGCAGCAGCGGCGAGTCGGCCTCGGTGTCGGCGGGCCGGGGGAGCTCGATCCGCTCGGCGTCGACGTTCCAGTCCCGGGCGCGCCGCCACGACGCGGCGATCGGTGCGCGCACCAGTCCCTCGGTGACGTCGTCGTCGACGAAGAACGACGTCCGGGCGCGCGCCACCTGCGGGCCCGACGGGTCCGGGGTGCCGCCGCACGACGTGGGTGAACACGCCCGGTGACGTTCGGCGAGATCGGCCATCTCCTGCATGCGTTCGGTGCTCCCTTCAGCCGTTGCGGCCCTCGGCCGGGGACGGGGGTGATCCCGCCGGCAGACGGTGACGACGACACCGAAAGTATGACCGACGTCTCCCCCCGTTGTTCTCAGGATGAGACGCAGGGCCCTCGACGTGCGGAAAGTGCGCTGTCATTCCTGCCACCAGCCCGGCGCAGGCGCACGACGACGGCTCGCGGGACACGACGAAGCAGGGATCATCAGTGGGTGACAAGCACACCGTCCGGTTCGAGCCGGTCGGCATCGAGATCGAGGTCGACGAGGACCAGAACATCCTGCGGGCCGCGGCCGAGCAGGGCGTGCAGCTGATGCACGGCTGCAAGGAGGGCCAGTGCGCGGCCTGCAAGTCCTTCGTGCTCGAGGGCGAGGACATCGAGTACGACTCGTACTCGACGTTCGCCCTCCCCGACTACGAGCGGGAGGAGGGCTCCACGCTCCTGTGCCGGGCGCACGCCTACGAGGACCTGACGATCGAGCTGCTCAACTTCGACGAGGAGGTCATCCGGTCCGGGCTGCCGCTGCGGCCGGGCACGGTCGAGATCGTCTCCA
This sequence comes from uncultured Pseudonocardia sp., assembly GCA_966211265.1. Lineage (GTDB taxonomy): Bacteria > Actinomycetota > Actinomycetes > Mycobacteriales > Pseudonocardiaceae > Pseudonocardia. Next base: position 705 of record CBIHNM010000023.1, on the reverse strand, counting down.
ACGAGCCCGTCACGCACGACATGCGTCACCTGGTGGTGAAGCTCGTCGAGCCGGCCGAGATCAAGTACTTCCCGGGCCAGTACATGGACCTCCGGATCCCCGGGTCCGACGAGTGGCGCTCGTTCTCGATGGCCGGCACGCCGAACCGCGACGGGCTCTTCGAGTTCGTCATCAAGATCTATCCGGACGGCCGGTTCGGGACCTGGTTGTCGCAGGTGGCCGCGGTCGGTGACCGGATCGCGGTGGAGGCGCCGTTCGGGACGTTCACCCTGCGCGAGAACCGGACGTCGGACCTGATCTTCGTCGGTGGCGGCGCCGGCCTGTCCTCCATCCTCGGGCTGCTGCGGTCGATGGCCGAGCGCGGGATCGAGCGGAAGGCGACCTTCTACTACGGCGCCCGCACCGGCGGCGACCTGTGCTTCGAGAAGGAGCTCGGCGAGCTGGAGGTCGACCTGCCGGGCTTCACGTTCGTCCCGGCCCTGTCCGAGGCCAGCGGGAACGACGACTGGTCGGGTGAGACCGGACTGGTCACCGAGGTCCTGCGCCGCCGGGAGCCGAACCTGGCCGGTCGCGACGCCTACGTGTGCGGTCCGCCGCCGATGGTCGACGCGGCGATCGAGGTCCTGACCGGGCTCGGGGTCTCCGAGCAGGACATCTTCTTCGACAAGTTCACCACGACCGGGGAGAAGGAGGGCGAGGACGGCG
>CBIHNM010000022.1:0-25489 GCA_966211265.1 uncultured Pseudonocardia sp. | reverse complement strand
TATGTTAATTCGGCGCCGGGCCGGCCGTGATCGTCCGGTCCGGCACGACCTCGCACCGGGCGCGGCGTTGTACCTGACGTGGACGGCGATTCGACCGGGACGGACCGGACCGTGGCCCGCCACCCCGGCGGGAGGCTCCGGAGCAGGCGGGCACGGGACGGAGCGGCGATGGCGGGCACGACGGCCAGGGTGGGCGGCTTCGCGCTCGCGGTCGTCCTCGTGTTCGCCGGCGGCTCCGCCCTGGGCGGCGCCGTGGGCCCGGCCCGGGCCCCGGGACCGGCCGCCGGCCCCACCGGACACACCGCCGGCCACGAGGCCCCGGGAGCCGGCTCCCGGGGCCCCGGCGCGGCGGCGGACTCCGGTGCCGGGCCCGCCGACGCGGCCGGACCGGAGGCCGAGTCGCGGGGCCTGAGCTCGACCCGGGTCGGCTACTCCCTCGTCCCGACCGTCCGGTCGCTGCCCTGGAAGCAACCCACCGAGGTGGCGTTCACGATCACCGGTTCGGACGGCGCGCCGGTCCGGGCGTTCGTCGGCGCGCCCGGGGCACGGATCGACGCCGCGGTGATCCGCCGAGACGACGCCGGTTACACGCGGCTGCGCGCCACCCTGGGCCCGGACGGCGTGTGGCGGGCGCCGATGACGTTCCCCGGGGCCGGGGTCTGGCGCCTCTACGCCGGCTTCCACCCGGCCGGCGGCCCGCCGCGGGTGGACCTGGGCACCGACCTGTTCGTGCCGGGACCGTTCGGCCCGTTCACGTTCACCGGCGAGCAGCGCTCGGTGCAGACCGGCGGCTACCAGGTCCGCCTCGACGGCGGGCTGCTGGCGGGCGGCGAGTCGCGGCTGTTCGCCACCGTGAGCCGCCGCGGCGTCCCGGTCACCGACCTCGAGCCCGCGCAGGGCAGCTTCGGCTCGATGGTCGCGGTCCGCCAGGGCGATCTGGCGCGGTTCCCGCTGCGGCCCGAGGTCACCGGTGCGGCACCGGGGGCACGGTCCGGCCCGGGCGTCGCCTTCGTCGCCGACATCCCGGCTCCCGGAAGCTACCGGCTGTTCCTGACGTTCACCCACGAGGGAACCGAGCACGCGTGCGAGTTCACCGTCGGCACACCAGCAGGGAGCTGATCATGAGCACGGTCACCCCGGATCGACCGGAGGCCGACCTGCAGCGCGTCGAGCTGCTGATCGGCGGCATGACCTGTGCGTCGTGCGCGCACCGCGTCGAGCGCCGGCTGAACCGGCTCGACGGGGTGGCCGCGACGGTCAACTACGCCACCGAGAAGGCCGAGGTCCACTACCCGGGCGCGCTGGACACCGCCGACCTGGTCGCGGCCGTGCAGGCCGCCGGCTACCGGGCCGAGCTGCCCGCGCCGGGCCGGTCGGCCGACCCGGACGTGCCGGGCCCCGCCCGCCCCCCGTCCGCCGATGCCGACCTGCACGTCCAGGACCTGTGGCGGCGCGTGGTCGTCTGCGCGCTGCTGGCGGTGCCGGTGGTCGCGCTGTCGATGGTCCCGGCCTGGCAGTTCACCCACTGGCAGTGGATCGGCCTGACCCTCGCCGCGCCGGTCGTCGTCTGGGGCGCGTGGCCGATCCACCGCGCGGCCGCGACGGCGTTGCGCCACGGCGCGGCCACCATGGACACCCTGGTCTCGCTGGGCACCCTGGCCGCGCTGGCCTGGTCCCTCTACGCGCTGCTCCTGGGCACCGCCGGGATGCCCGGGATGACGCACCCGTTCAGCCTGACCGCCTCCGCGACCGACGGCTCCGGCCAGATCTACCTCGAGGTCGCGGCCGGGGTCACCCTGTTCATCCTGCTCGGGCGCTACGCCGAGGCCCGCTCGAAGCGACGGGCCGGCGCCGCGCTGCGCGCGCTGATGGAGATGGGCGCCAAGGACGTCTCGGTGCTCGTCGACGACGGGAGCGGCGCGGGTACGGCGGGCTCCGGGCGTGAGGAACGCCGGCCGGTCGAGCGCCTCGCCGTCGGCGACCGGTTCGTGGTGCGCCCGGGCGAGAAGGTGGCGGGCGACGGAGTCGTCGTCTCCGGTACCTCGGCGCTGGACGTGTCGATGCTGACCGGCGAGTCGGTGCCGGTCGAGGTCGGTCCGGACTCACCGGTCACCGGCGGCTGCGTCAACGCCGGCGGCCGGCTGGTGGTGCGCGCGAGCCGGGTGGGTGCCGAGACCCGCCTGGCCCGGATGGCGCAGCGGGTGGAGCAGGCACAGAACGGCAAGGCCGCGGTGCAGCGCCTGGCCGACCGGGTCTCCGGCGTGTTCGTCCCGATCGTGATCGTGATCGCGGTCGGCACGCTCGGGTTCTGGCTGGGCTCCGGCGCCCCGGCGGCGCAGGCGTTCACCGCCGCGGTCGCGGTGCTGATCATCGCCTGCCCCTGTGCGCTGGGCCTGGCCACCCCGACCGCGCTGCTGGTCGGGACCGGTCGCGGCGCCCAGCTCGGGATCCTGGTCAAGGGCCCGGAGGTGCTGGAGTCCACCCGGGCGATCGACACCGTCGTGCTGGACAAGACCGGCACCCTCACCCGCGGCGAGCTCTCGCTGGTGGCGGTGCACGCGGCCGCCGGGCAGGACGAGGACGAGGTGCTGCGGATCGCCGGGGCGGTCGAGGCCGGCTCCGAGCACCCGGTGGGCCGGGCCATCGTCGCGGCGGCGCGGGAGCGCACCGGCGAGGACCTGCCCGGGGTCGCCGAGTTCGACAGCCGCCCCGGCCTGGGCGTGTCCGGCATCGTCTCCGAGCTGCGCGGGGCGGCGCCGGTGAGCGACCCGGTCGAGCCGGTGCCGACCGCGGCGCGGGAGGACACCGTCGTCGCGCACGCGGTGCTCGTCGGACGTCCGGCGCTGCTGGTCGAGCACGACGTCGAGCTCCCGGAGACGTTGCGCACCGCGCAGGCCGACGCCGAGACCGCCGGGCACACCGCCGTCGTCGTGGCCTGGGACGGGCGGGCGCGTGCCGTGCTCGCGGTCGCCGACACCGTGAAACCGACCAGCGCCGAGGCCGTGCGCGGGCTGCGCGACCTGGGCCTGACACCGGTGCTGCTGACCGGCGACAACGCCGCCGTGGCCGCCACCGTGGCGGCCGAGGTCGGGATCGACCCCGGCCCGGACACGGTGATCGCCGAGGTGCTGCCCGAGGACAAGGCCGCCGCGATCGAGGCGCTGCAGGCCCGGGGACGGGTGGTCGCCATGGTCGGCGACGGTGTGAACGACGCCGCCGCGCTGGCCACCGCCGACCTCGGGCTCTCCCTGGGCACCGGCGCCGACGTCGCGATCGAGTCCGGCGACCTGACGCTGGTGCGCGGTGACCTCCGCGCCGCCGTCGACGCGATCCGGCTGGCCCGGCGCACGCTGGCGGTGATCCGCGGCAACCTGGTCTGGGCGTTCGCCTACAACGTCGCCGCGCTCCCGCTGGCCGCGGCCGGGCTGCTCAACCCGATGATCGCGGGCGCGGCGATGGCGTTCAGCTCGGTGTTCGTGGTGACCAACAGCCTGCGACTGCGCCGCTTCCGCAGCTCCGTCGGCTGAGCGTGGCGGTCGCCGCGTCGACGACGCGCGAGCGCGTCGCCACACGGTGTTAGCACTTCACGCCTACCGGCGAGTAGGGTCCGAGCACACTCGGTAGAAAGGCGGCGCGATGACCGGCACCTCCGCGCCCCGGGGCGCGCGACTCTCCCGCGGCGCACGACGGGCACAGCTCCTTCTGGCGGCGCGCGACGTCTTCGCCGCGCAGGGCTACCACGCGGCCGCGATGGACGACATCGCCGAGCGGGCCGGGGTCAGCAAACCGGTGCTCTACCAGCACTTCCCCGGCAAGCTGGAGCTCTACCAGGCGCTGGTGACCACCTACGCCGAGGAGCTCGTCGGGCGGGTCTCGGACGCCATCGAGCAGACCTCGGACAACCGGGACAGGGTCAACGCCGCCGTCGCGGCCTACTTCGACTTCGTGGCCGGCGAGGGCAAGGCCTACCGGCTGGTGTTCGAGTCCGACCTGCGCGGCGACCCCGAGGCCGCCGCGCTGGTGGAGAACGCGCTGACCCGGTGCATCGACACGATCGCCGACGCCGTCACCGACGACGCCGGCCTGGACCGGGACCGCGCGCGGCTGCTCGCGGTCGGGCTGGTCGGGCTCAGCCAGGTCGGCGCGCAGTACTGGCTCGACTCCGACCAGGCCGTCCCGCGCGACGAGGCGGTCGCCCTGATGTCGTCGCTGGCGTGGCGGGGGATCGCGGGCTTCCCGCGGATCACCGACGTGAGCGCGGGCGAGCAGTCCGCCTGACCACGGACGGCGCGGCCCCCTGCCGCCCGTGCTGCGCGGGAGCTAGAGGGCGTCTGCAGACTGCTCCGACGGCGCCGCGGCGGCCTGGCGGGCCAGCGCCGCGATCCGGGTGGTCACCCCGTCCACCCGTTCCACCGGCAGCATGTGCCCGGCGTCCGGGAAGATCATCATCGCCGATCTCGGCAGGTGCCTGCGGATCCGGTTCGTCAGTCGCGGCGGGGTCAGCCGGTCCCGGGAACCGACCATCACCTCGACCGGCATGTCGGCGAACGCGGCCAGCGCGGCGTCGCGCTCGTGGGTGGTCAGGGTCGGAGTGAACCCGGAGACGGTGGTCGGGCGGCAGCCGGCGACCGACTCGCAGGTCAGCCGCACCGCCTGCGGCCCCGGCCTGCGACCGAGCAGCATCGCCCGCATCCCGGGGCGCATCAGCAGCGGGTGCCGGGTCAGCTCCCGGCGTTCGGTCCAGCGCGGGCTGTCCTCGACCCGCTGCTTGCCGGCCAGGAACGCCTGCGCCGGTCGGCCGCGCAGGCCCAGGGTCGCCGCGCCTCCCAGCCCCCCGCTGGCCGTCGCGACCAGGGCGACGCCGCGGACCCGCTCGGCGACCAGGTCCGGGTGCCGCTGCGCGAGGGTCATCACCGTCATGCCACCCATCGAGTGCCCGGCCAGCACCAGCGGCCCGGACGGGCAGACCTGCGCGATCACCTCGGCCATGTCGTCGGCGAGCTGCTCGAGCGTCATCGACGGCGCCGGGGTGTCGTCGGAGCGACCGTGCGCGCGGTGGTCGTAGCGGACCACGCGGGACGGGGCACCGAGCCCCCCGCTGCCCTCGGCCAGCCGGTCGGCGACCGGGGCCCAGCACCGCTCGTCGAGCGTCCAGCCGTGCGCCAGCAGCACCGTCACCGGCGCCGCGGGCGGGCCGGACTCCTGGACGTGGAGCCCGGTCCCGTCGCGGGTGACGATCCTTCGTGCCATGCGGGGGTCTCCGTACTCAGATCAGGTGGGCGCGACGCCAGAGGACCTCGGTCGGCCCGCCGATGATCTTCTGCTCGCGCAGGAACGGCACCAGCTTGCGGGCCGTCCAGCGCTTCATCTCCTGGTGGTGCGGGTTGTTGCGGGCGGCCTTGGCGCCGACCTTCGGGTCGATCCCGACGCTGCGGTAGACCTCCGGGTGGATCAGGTTCGCGGCGACGACCGTCGCGATCCGTGCGGTCAGGTAGTTGCCGATCGCCCGCTGCACGCGGCCGGTCCGGGGCATGATCCGCTGCAGCTCCTCGCGGGCGTAGCGGACGTGCCGCGCCTCCTCCGTCACGTGGATCTTGTTGATCATCCGCGACAGCGGCTGGACGCGCTCGTCGCGCATGCCCTCGCGCTGGAGCTGGTCGAGGATCTCCTCGACGAACAGGGTGCCGGCGAACATGGCCGGCCCGTAGCCGATCGTCTTGAACAGCCGGCCGAGGTTGTGGGTGATCGCCTTCGGCGCGTAGTCCGGGACGCCGTAGCGCTCGGTGGCCTTGGCGAACATCATCGAGTGCCGGCACTCGTCGGCGATCTCGACCAGCGCGTACTGAATGTGCGCGCGGCGCGGGTCGCGGTCGTAGGCGTAGCGCAGCAGCATCTGCATCAGGATCATCTCGAACCAGAGCCCGATCCGGGCGACGCTGCAGAACTCGTGGATGGTCAGCGTGACCCGCTGCTCCTCGGTGAGGTCCTCCCACAGCTGCGTGCCGTAGAGCGAGCACCGCTCCGGGACGATGCCGTACTTGCCCTCGACGAGCGGGGCGTCCCAGTCGATGTCGATCGAGGGCTCGTAGGACTTGTCCACCGACGACCGCAGCAGCCGCTCGGCAGTGGCCTCCCGGTCACCGAGCCTGGCGGAGGACTTGCCGCCGGACCGGCCGGGGGTGGTGGTCCTGGTGGGCGCGCTCATGTCAGGCACTCCCGTCGACGGCGCCGACACCGGTGTCGGCGGCACGGGCGGTCGTGGCGGGGACGGTCCGGCCGGTGAGGCGACGGACGAGCCCGGCGGCGGCCGGGGCCGAGTCGAAGTGGCCCGAGCGGGCCTGGGCGCGCAGCCGGCGCACGACCGCGGCCCCGACGACGCCGGGCAGGTGCTTGCCGGCCCACAGCTCCAGCGCACCGGCGCGGGTGCCGGCGGTGTCGCGCGGCGGCCTCGCCGCGGTCAGCGCGGCGACCACGGTGCCGACGATGTCGTCGACCTCCTCGCGGCGGACCTGCCCCTCCAGCGCCAGGCCGACGGCGTGGCCGGCGTCGTGGATCGGGGTGCGGACGTAACCGGGGTAGACGGTGGAGACGGCGACCTCGGTGCCGTACTCCAGGCGCAGCGCGTCCGCGTAGGCGGTCATCCCGCGCTTGGCCACGCTGTAGGCCGAGACGAACGGCAGCGTCAGGTAGGCCAGCTCGCTGGAGACGAACACGACCCGACCCTTCCCGCCGCGGCCGTCGCGGCCCTCCAGCAGTGCCGGCAGGGCGGCCGCGGTGACCCGCCAGGCGCCGAGCAGGTTGACGTCGATGACGCGCATCGCGTCCGGGTGCAGCGGCCCGCCGGCGTCGTTCGGGGTGCCGATACCGGCGTAGTGCACGACGGCATCCAGCCCGCCCAGGCGCGAGACCGCCTCCTCGACCGCGGTGGTGACCCCGGCGTCGTCGGTGATGTCGCAGGCGATCACGTGCGGACCGGCGACGCGGTCCAGACCGATCACCTGCGCACCCTGCTCGCGCAGCCGCGCGGCCGTCGGCTCGCCGAAGCCACCGGCGGCACCGGTGATCAGGACCCGGCTCCCGGGGCCGATCCGATATGCACCCGACACGTCGTCCTCCTTGCCGTTACCGGCGGTAACTGTTACCACTGGTAACGTGCCTCACGACAGCAGGGATGTCAAGCCGGACCGCCAGGACGCGCGGGACCGGCGCCGCGCCGACCGGCGGGCCGAGATGGTCGCCTCCGCGATGGACGCGGTGCGCGAGCACGGGCCCGGGGTGTCGATCGCCCAGATCGCGGCCGCGGCCGGCATCACCAAGCCCGTCCTCTACCGGCACTTCGAGGACCGCGCGGACCTGCAGCGCGCCGTCGGCGAGGCGTCCGCGCAGATCCTGATGGGCCGGATCTGGCCGATGCTCGACATCGACGCCGAGCCGGTCGAGCACGTCGCGTCCGTGATCGACGCGTTCCTCGCCGGGATCGAGGACGAACCACAGCTGTGGCGCTTCGTCGTGCACAACCCGGCCGAGCCCGCGGCGGGCGCCGAGATCGTCGACGACGTCCGGAGCCAGATCGCGGCGCTGCTCGCCACGATCATCGGCGAGCGGCTGCGCGCCGAGGGCCGCGACTCCGGGGGCGCCGAGGCGTGGGCCTACGGCCTGGTCGGGATGGTCCAGTCGGCCGGTGACTGGTGGCTCGACCGGCGCACCATGAGCCGCGACGCGCTCACCAACTACCTCACGACCCTGATCTGGGGCGGGATCGCGAGCGTGGCGGGGATCGACGCCCCCACCGCCGCCGCCGACGTCCTGCGCCTGGTCCCGCACCCCACCGCCCCCGCACCCGACGAGCGCGACGAGGAGGCCGGCCATGCCTGAGCAGACCGCCACCCCGCCCGCCGAGCACGACGACGAGGGCTACTCCGGCCCGGCCACCGTCGTCCTGGACGGCGAGCAGATCGAGGTCGAGGTCCGCCTGGAGTGCCGGCACGAGCCGTTCGACGGGAAGGTCCACTGGTCCGGGCGGGTGCTCGGGAACGCGCGGCTGACCGAGCTGCTCGGCGACGGCGGGGCCGAGGTCGAGCTGCGCACCGGGCGCCACTCGGCTCCCGGGAGGCTCTCCGAGCCCGACATGTGGCAGCGCTACCGGGCCACCGGCGTCGGGCACCCGCCGTTCGCGATGGACGAGCCGCCGGAGCCGGAGGACGACTGACCCGCACCGCCGAGATGCACGGCAACGCGAGAAAATGATCTTCACGCAGCGCTGACACGCATCTCGGCGCGGCCGTCGCGGGGCGCGAGCACGGAAAGGGCCCGGTCACCGTGGTGACCGGGCCCTTCCTCTACTGCGTCGGGCGAGCTCAGCCGCCGAGGCCGAAGCCGACCTTGCGCTCGTCGGTGCCGATCTCGACGTACGAGATCCGCGCGACGGGGACGACGAAGCGGTTGCCCTGGTCGTCGGTCATGTCCAGCAGACCGGTGTCCGACTTGAGGGCACCGCTGACCTGCTCGACGACCTCGTCCGGCGACCGGTCGCTGGACACCACGAGCTCCCGCGGGCTCTCCGCGATGCCGATCTTGACCTTCACCGGTGGACCTCCTGAACGCACTGCTCGATGTCTTCTCCGCCGCCAGGCTAGTCGAGTCCCGACGATCACGACGGCTCCCCCGGTTCGCCGTGGGAGAACGCCGCGGCGGGCGGTGCCGCGCGGGGTCCGCGCCCTAGGACAGACCCAGGCGCTGCATCCGCCTGCCGTGGTTGGCCTGCACCTTCTTGATCAGGTTCGCGATGCCGCCCATGTCCCCGGAGCCGCGGACGATGAACTCGGCCAGCTCGTCGCGCTCGGCGACCACGCGCTGGGCCTGGGTGACGGCCTCGCCGAGCAGCCGCCGGCCCCAGAGCGCGAGCCGGTCGCGCTGCTGCGGGTTGGCCGCGCACGCCGCCTGCACCTCGCGCTCGGCGAACGCGCTGTGCCCGGTGTCGGCCAGCACCTGCTGGACCAGCTCGCCGGTCCCCGGGTCCACCCAGCCGGCCACCTCGCGGTAGAAGTCCGCGCCGAGCCCGTCCCCCAGATAGGCCTTGACCAGCGACTCCAGCCAGCTCCGGGGGGCGATCGAGGCGTGGTAGGAGTCCCACAGCGCCACGAACGGGGCCATCGCCTCGGACACCGCGACGCCGGTCCGGCCGAGGTGGTCCTCGATCAGGCGGAAGTGCCCGATCTCGGCCGCGGCCATCGCGGACAGCTGCGCGCGGCCGGTCAGCGTGGGCGCGGCGCGGGCGTCCTCGGCCAGCCGGTCGAACGCGGAGAGCTCGCCGTAGGCCAGCACCCCGAGCAGGTCGACCATCGCCCGGGCCGGACCACCGCCGTCGGCCTCCGCACCGGCATCCGTCCTCATGGGCGTCACCCTAGACGCCGGTGGCCCGGCGGCGCCGGGACGCGGCGGGGGTGGCGTCGGACACCGCGGGTCGGCGCGCCGGGGCCGCGCCAGGTACGATCACGGGTGCGCGTCACACCCAGCCGGGAGAGACGTGCCCACCGCGCGGGAGCGGGCAACGGGTCGAGCAGTGCCGCGAGCACTGGGACTCACCGGCCCCGCACACGACCTGGTGCGCGCAGCGCCTCGGCGGCTCTCCCACCCGCGGCCTCACGGCCCGGTGGTCGACGAGCCCGCCACCGGCTCCTGTGCGCGGAGAGAGGCGATCACCCTGTCCGCCCCGAACGACACCCCGACCGAGTCCGCACCCGAGATCGACCCCGGGTTCGAGGACACCGGCATCCCCGCCATGATCCGGGACGAGCCCACCGAGGCCGCCCCGGCCGAGGACAAGCTCCCCCCGACCTTCGCCGAACTCGGCGTCCGCCCCGAGATCGTCTCCGCGCTCGCGGAGAACGACATCGTCCGCACGTTCGCCATCCAGGAGCTGACGCTGCCGCTGGCCCTGGCCGGCGAGGACTGCATCGGCCAGGCCCGCACCGGCACCGGCAAGACGCTGGGCTTCGGCGTCCCGATGCTGCAGCGCCTGACCCCGCCCGGTGAGCGCCCCGCCGCCACCGCCGAGGGCGAGGCCGCCGACCGCACCAAGGACGTCCCGCAGGCCCTGGTCGTGGTCCCCACCCGCGAGCTGTGCGTGCAGGTCGCGCGCGACATCGCCGCCGCCGGCAAGAACCTCGGCGTGCGCGTCGTGGCGATCTACGGCGGCCGCGCCTACGAGCCGCAGCTCGAGGCGCTGCGCAAGGGCGTGGACATCGTCGTCGGCACCCCGGGCCGGCTGCTCGACCTGGCCGAGCAGCGCCACCTGGTGCTGGGCCGGGTGGGCGCCCTGGTCCTGGACGAGGCCGACGAGATGCTCGACCTGGGCTTCCTGCCCGACGTCGAGCGGATCCTGCGGATGCTGCCCGAGGAGCGGCACACGATGCTGTTCTCGGCCACCATGCCGGGCCCGATCGTGGCGCTGTCGCGCCGGTTCCTGAACCGCCCGACCCACATCCGCGCCGAGGAGTCCGACCAGGGCTCGATCCACGAGCGCACCCGCCAGCTCGTCTACCGGGCGCACGCGATGGACAAGGTCGAGCTGGTCACCCGGGTGCTGCAGGCCAAGGACCGCGGCCTGACGATGGTCTTCGCCCGGACCAAGCGCACCGTCCAGCGCGTCGCCGACGACCTGGCCGAGCGCGGGTTCGCCGCCGCGGCCGTGCACGGCGACCTGGGCCAGGGCGCCCGCGAGCAGGCACTGCGGGCGTTCCGCGCGCAGAAGGTCGACGTCCTGGTGGCCACCGACGTCGCCGCCCGCGGCATCGACGTCTCCGACGTCACGCACGTGCTCAACTACCAGTGCCCCGAGGACGCCAAGACCTACATCCACCGGATCGGCCGCACCGGCCGTGCCGGCAAGGAGGGCGTGGCGGTCACCCTGGTGGACTGGGACGAGATGCCCCGCTGGAAGATGATCAGCGACGAGCTCTCGCTCGGCATCGACGAGCCGGTGGAGACCTACTCCACCTCCGACCACCTGTTCTCCGACCTGGAGATCCCGGCCGACGCGACCGGACGGCTGCCGGTCGCGCGCCGGACCCGGCCCGGTCTCGACGCCGAGTACATCGACTCCGACGGCGACCACGGCGGAGGCAAGCGCCGCGACCGCGACGCCGGGCCACGCGGCGGCGGTGGCCGTGGCGGTGCCGGCGGGCGCAGCGGTGACGGCGAGGGTGACGGCGAGAGCCGGCGCCCGCGTCGCAACCGGTCGCGGTCGCGGACCCGGGGCGGCGTGTCGGTCGAGGCAGGCGCCTCCCCGTCGGCCGGCTCGGGCGAGCAGGCCGCGGCACCGGGCGGTGACGACTCCGGCCCGTCCTCGGACGGGGGCGCCGAGGGCGGTGCGGCCAAGCCGCGTCGCAGGCGTCGCCGCGGGCGCCGCAGCGGCGGCGGCCAGGGCGAGGGCGCCCAGGCCGGCGGCTCGGACAGCGCCGACGCCGCGGCCAGCTGACCTCGTCCGAGGTCCTGCACTCCCCCGTGCCGCGGTCCCGGCTGCCCGCACCCGAACGACGTCACCGCGGCGACCTGCTGGTCGCCGCGGTGCTCGTCGTGCTGCTGGTCGGGGCGGCGGTCCTCTACGGGGCGCACAGCCCGGCCGCGAACACCGAGTCGGTGACCGCGACGTCGCCGGCCGACCCACCACCCCCGGCCCGGGCCGTCCCGGCCGGCTTCACCGAGCTCTGGCGGGCGCCGAGCCCGGCCACCCCGACCCCGATCGCCGCCGGCGACGGCGTCGTCGTGGCCGGTGGCTCGACCGTGTCCGGTCGCGACGCCCGGACCGGCAGGGAACGCTGGAGCTACACCCGTGACCTGCCGTTGTGCACGGTAGCCTCGGCGTTCGGCCGGGTGCTCGCCGACTTCCGCAACGACCGGTACTGCAGCGAGCTGACCGCCCTGGACCCCGGCACCGGCGCCCGCGGCCCGGCGCGCACGCTCGACGTCCGGCCCGGCACCCGGCTCACCGGTGACGGGCCGCTGCTCGCGACCGGCCAGGACTATCTCGAGACGATGCGCTCGGACCTGGTCCGGACCACCGAGTACGGCAACGTGCGAGCGCTGGAGGAGCCGGGCGACCAGCCGCGGACCGGGTGCACCTACTCCTCGTTCGCCTCCGGCGGCGGCCGGGTCGCAGTGGCCGAGGACTGCCCGTCGGACACCTCGCAGCGCCTGACCGCGCTGCGCCCGGAGGCGGCCAAGGGCGACCGGCCCGTACCGGACTCCTCGACCGAGCTCGGTGTCCGCGGCGCCCAGGTGATCGCCGTGACCGCGGACCGGGTGGCGGTCCTGCTCCCCGGCGAGCCACGGCTGCTGCTCCTCGACCGCACCGGCAACCGGATCGGGGAGTTCCCGCTGGCCCTCGGGTCGCCGGTGGTCACCCCTGCCGACGGCGTCGCCAGGGTCTCCGGCGACGACGACACCCTGTACTGGTGGAGCGGCGCCACCACGGTCGCCCTGGACCGGGGCACCCTCGAACCCGCCTGGACGCTGCCCGGCACCCTGGGGCCCGGCGTGCCCTACGCCGGACGGCTGCTGGTCCCGGTCCCCGGCGGGCTCGCCGACGTCGACCCCGCGACCGGGGTGTCGCGCGCGAGGGTCCCGGTGGACCGGGCCGGGTGGACCGGGCCGGTGCAGGTGGTCGCGCAGGGATCGGTGCTGGTCGAGCTCCGCGGCCAGGACCTCGTGGCGCTCGGACCGCGCTGAGCGTGGCCGCCGCGTCCGGTCACCGGACGCCCACGACACGGCTCAGAGGAACCAGGCCAGGCCCAGGACCAGGGTGGCCGCCCCGATCACCAGCACGGCGGCCAGCGTCCCGGTGCGGTCCGGCCGCCGGTCCGCGATCCGCTGCCCGGCCACCGCGACCACGGCTCCGAGAAGGTGCCCGAACACGGTGAACCCGCCCGGGCCGGGGACACCCCAACGCCCGGCGAGCAACCACACCCCGAGCAGGCCCACCGACAGCACGAGCAGCCCTCCGGCGAGCACGCCGGCCAGACCTCGCAGCATCCGGTCCCAGAGCGGCAACCGGACCCGCACGGCGTTACCCGGGTCACGCCCGTCCCGGCCCGGACCCGCCCGGGCGGCCCGGCCGGGTCCGGGGCGGCGCGGGCCGGACCCGGCCCGTCGACGGTCGGCGCCGGCACGGTCGCGGCCTCGTCCCGGCGCCGGCCGCCCGGGGCCGCCCGGGGCGCCCCATCCCTCCTCGACGTCCCAGCCCTCGGCCGCGCGGGCCCCGCCGGAGGCGTGCCGGCCCGCGACGGGACGCAGGCGCTCCGGCGGCACGTCGGCGCTCACGAGGCGAGCAGCGCCCACGGCTGCGGCTCCTCGACGGCGGCCCGGCCGGCCGGGCAGTTCCGGCGGACCGTGCAGGTACCGCACTGCGGGCCGGTCCGTACCGGGAACAGCTCCTCGGGATCGTCCCCGGCCGCCAGGCGCGCGGCGGCCTCGGCGGACCCGGCGGCCTGCTGCTCGGCCCGGTCCCGGTGCGCCCGCAGCGACGCGTCGTCGTGCTCCCAGGCGGCGACCTCACCGGTCGGGACGTGGTGCAGCTCCACCCGGCGGCACGGGCGGCGCAACACGTGCTCGACGGCCATCGCGTAGAGGGCCAGTGCCGGGGAGTCGCGGGCACGCCCGGCGTCGGGCACCCCGCGCCCGGTCTTGTAGTCCACGATCACGGCCTGCCCGTCCCGCGCGTCGATCCGGTCCACCCGGCCCTCCACCAGCAGCGTCCCGACCGGTGCGACCACCCGGCGTTCCAGGGCGAGCGGCTCGTCGGCGCCGTCCGGACCGGTCGCGACGGCGGCGAGCCAGTCGCGGGCCCGCTCCCGGTACTCGGCGATCTGCGCGGAGTCGCGGAAGCCCTCACCGGACCAGTGGCGGTCCACCAGCGCGGCCGCGGCCGCCGCCGTGCGCTGCGGGGGCGGCAGCTCGAACAGGGCGCGCAACGCCAGGTGCACCACGGCGCCGAGCGTGGTGTGCGCCCACGCCCCGCCCCGCGCGGGCGCCGGGCGGTCCAGGTAGAGCATCCGGAAGCGGCGCGGGCAGGACTCCCAGGCCGCGAGGCGGGCCGGGGTCACCCGGTGCAGGGCCGGCGCGGAGAAGGTGTCGTCGAGCTGGTCGAGACCCAGCTGCTCGGATCGGATCGTCACTCCGACACGCTCCGTCCGCCGGCGGTCGTACCCACCGGCGCCACGGTACCGGTCCGCACCGGAGCGACCACGGGCCGTCAGCGCCTGCCCGACCGGCCGGCGGCCGCGGTCACGACCTCGACGCCGCTCGCCTGCGCGACCAGCGCCTCGTACACCGCCGGGTCGGTGGTCTCGGCCGCGATCGGCGTGGTCTTGTTCGTGCCGTGGTAGTCGCTGGACCCGGTCGCCAGCAGGCCGTGCTCGGCGGCCAGGCCGCGCAGCAGGGCGCGGTCCTGCGGGGTGTGGTGGGGATGGTCCACCTCCACCCCGCCCAGGCCGTGCCCGACGAGGTCGACCAGCACCGACGGCTCGACCACCGTCCCGCGCGTGCGCGCCAGCGGGTGCGCGAACACCGGCACGCCGCCGGCCGCGCGGATCATCTGCACCGCCGTCTCGACGGCGGTGTCCGCGCGGGGCACGTAGTAGGGGCTGTCGTTGTGCAGGAGCTTCGCGAACGCCTCGTCGACCGACGGCACGACACCGGCCCGGACCAGGGCGCGGGCCAGGTGCGGACGCCCGGCGGTGCCGCCCTCCGGCAGGTAGGAGAAGACCGTGTCCACGTCCACCGGGTAGCCGTCGTCGGCCATCCGGCCGATCATCGTGTGCAGGCGGGTCACCCGCTCGTCGCGCAGCCGGGACTGCTCGGCCACGATCGCCGGGTGGTCGGGGTCGAACAGGTACCCGAGCAGGTGCACCGAGCAGCGCGGCTCGCCGTCGCGGCCGGTGGGGCTCAGGCAGGAGAACTCCGCGCCGCGCACCAGGGTCAGCCCCGGCGGGCACGCCGCGACCGCGGACTCCCAGCCCCCGGTGGTGTCGTGGTCGGTCAGCGCGACGACGTCGACCCCGGCCGCCGCGGCGGCCTGCACCAGCCCCGCCGGGGAGTCGGTGCCGTCCGAGACGGTGGAGTGGGTGTGCAGGTCGATGCGCGCACGAGCGGAGCTCGCGGAGCGCGAATCAACACGAGCGGAGCTCGCGGAGCGAGAATCAACACCAGCGGAGCTCGCGGAGCGCGAATCAGAACCGGCGGAGCTTGAAGAGCGAATGTCGGCGCGGGCCACGCCCCGACCGTACTGGCGGTCAGCGCCGCCAGCGCGGCTTGGCCAGCATTCCGGTCGCGCGGGTCTTGCCCTTCTCCCCGAACACCAGCTCGGAGAGCGCCTCGTAGATCTCCTCCGGGCGGGGCATGAAGTCGATCTGGTTCAGCGCCTGGATCTGCCCCGCGGACTCGACGACCATCGTCCCGTAGCCGAGCATGCGGCCCGACAGCGTGCGCCGGAACGTCAGGTCGGTGACCTTGCCCAGCGGCATCATGCCCACGTTGTGGACGATGATTCCCTGGGCGATCATCACCCGCTTGTCGGTGATGACGATCCGCTCGATCCACCACAGGATCGTGTTCGCGGTGAACCTCAGGACCGCCACCAGCGACAGGTAGAACGCCACGTTGTCGATCACGATGTCGACATCCGGCGACGTCCGGCCGTCCAGCATGCTCTCCGCGACGAGCATCACCACCAGGAAGAGCAGCGTCTGCCAGATGTGCTTGGCCATGACGGCCCAGTGCTGGCGGACACGGATGACGCGCCGCTCCGTGGGGAGCAGGTACTCGTCGATCTCCCGGGGGGCGAGCACGATCAGAACAGGTTGGTGAAGAACACCGACACCGACTGCGCGGCGTTGTAGAGGATGTTCCCGATGTTCTGCACCGAGCCGGAGGCGCCGTTGGGGTTCGTCAAGATCAAGAAGACAACGAGGGCGACACCGAGAAGCGTCAGAACTCTCTTCACGTTAACCCGACCACCGTTCAGCCCGTAGGTACTTGCCTGTTCAGTCGTACCGGACGGCCCTCGTCAACCGGTACCGGCACGCGGGCAGCGTACCGTGGCACCGCATGACCGAGGGTAGCCGACACGTCCCCTGTGTGGGGGGAATCCTGTTCGACACCGACGGGAAACTCCTGCTCGTGCAGCGCGGCAACGAGCCCGGACGTGGCCTCTGGTCGGTGCCCGGCGGCCGGGTCGAGCCCGGTGAAGATGACCACACCGCGCTGGCCCGGGAGATGCTCGAGGAGACCGGGCTGACCGTGTCGGTCGGACCGCTGGTCGGCGCGGTCGAGCGCGGGCGCTACCGGATCACCGACTACCTGTGCACGCTCGCCGACCCGGACGCCGCGGTCCCCCGGGCCGGCGACGACGCGGCCGACGCCCGCTTCGTGGACGCCGCCGCGTTCCTCGACCTGCCGCTCGTCGAGGGCCTCACCGAGACCCTCGACGGCTGGGGCGTGCTGCCCCGCGTCTGAGCGGTCTCAGACCTGGGGGGTCGGGCGGCCCGGCTGCTCGCCGCCCCGGCTCTGGCCGTAGACCTCCTTGGGCACCATCACCTTGCGCCGGAACGTGCAGACGACGGTTCCGTCCTGCTTGTAGCCGCGGGTCTCGACGTACACCACGCCCCGGTCGTCCTTGGACTTCGACTCGGTCTTGTCCAGGACCTCGGTCTCGCCGTAGATCGTGTCCCCGTGGAAGGTCGGCTTGGTGTGCTTGAGCGACTCCACCTCGAGGTTCGCGATCGCCTTGCCCGACACGTCCGGCACCGACATCCCGAGCAGCAACGAGTAGATGTAGTTGCCGACCACGACGTTCTTGCCGAAGTCGGTGGTCTCCTCGGCGTAGTTCGAGTCCAGGTGCAGCGGGTGGTGGTTCATGGTGATCAGACAGAAGAGATGGTCGTCGTACTCGGTGACCGTCTTCCCGGGCCAGTGCTTGTAGACCGCACCGACCTCGAACTCCTCGTAGTAGCGACCGAACTGCACCGTCCATGCCTCCAACACTCGTCCGACATCTTGCGGGGGTAATCTATCCGGTGGCCCGGACGAGGGCGGGCGGCGCTTCTCACACACCACGACGTGAGCTGCGCGACCGGCCCGCCGCACCGGACACCCGACGAGGGAGGAGGTGAGCGCGGTGTCGCCGACACCGGTTGGCAGTACGAACCGCCTCCCGAGCCCCTCGCGCACCGGCTGACCGGTTCGCGGGTACCGGGACGGGAGGCGCCGATCGCCTCGCCCCAGGTGGCGCCCGGTACCCGGAGCGCCGCGCCCGTCCCCGCAAGGAGGGCCCCGTGCCGCCCCTGTCCTACCTGCGTCCCGCCATCCGCTCCGCCGGCCACCGCGCCCGCCTGACCGGGCGTTCGGCGCCCGGTGAGATCCCGAAGCTGCGGGTACCGCTGTCGGCCTACGTCGTCGACTGTGCCGTCTACCTCGACGGCGAACGGCTGCCCGGGCGGTGGACCCACGAGGAGGCGATCGCCGAGGTCCGCGAGCGCGGGGAGGGTTTCGCCTGGATCGGCCTGCACGAGCCGACCGAGGACCAGATCAACGGCATCGCCGAGACCTACGGGCTGCACGAGCTCGCCGTCGAGGACGCGGTGCACGCGCACAACCGCCCCAAGCTCGAGCGCTACGACGAGACGCTGTTCATGGTGCTCAAGACGGTGCGCTACGTCGGGCACTCCGACCCGACCGCGGCGACCGAGATCGTCGAGACCGGTGAGGTGATGGCCTTCCTGGGCCGTGACTTCGTGGTGACCGTCCGGCACGGGCGCCACTCCGGCCTGCGTGACGTGCGGCGCCGGCTCGAGGAGGACCCCGAGCAGCTCGCCCTGGGGCCCTCGGTGGTGCTGCACGCGATCGCCGACCACGTCGTCGACACCTACATCGAGGTGGCCCGCCAGATCGAGGGCGACATCGACGAGATCGAGGCCGAGGTGTTCTCGCCGAAGTCGACGATGGATCCCGAGCAGATCTATGTCATGAAGCGCGAGATCCTCGACCTGCGCCGCGCGGTGATGCCGCTGGTCGGGCCGATGCGCAAGCTCTCCGAGGGCTACAGCTCGCTGATCCCGCACGATGTGCGCAGCTACTTCCGCGACGTCGACGACCACCTCGGGGGCGTCGCCGAACAGGTCGCCGGGTTCAACGAGCTGCTCACCACGCTCGTCGACGCGGTCCTGGCCAAGATCAGCATGCGGCAGAACAACGACATGCGGAAGATCACCGCCTACGCCGGTCTGATCTCGGTGCCGACGATGGTGGCGGGGGTCTACGGCATGAACTTCGACTACATGCCCGAGCTGCACTGGAACTTCGGCTACCCGATGGTGATGATCGCCATCGCCGTGGTCTGCGGCCTGCTCTACCGCAACTTCCGTCGCAACAACTGGCTCTGACCGGCCGCCCGGCGCCGCGCGCTAGTCGGTCCGCCCGGCACCACCGACCGGCGGGTTCCCGGCCGGCGGGGTGTCGGCGTCCGGGTCGGCCTGCGGCTCCGCGTACCCGGGGTCCTCGGGGCCGCCCTCCTCCTCCGGCGCGACCGCGGCCTCCCGGCCGGCCTCGTCGGGGGTGACCGGCTCCTCCGGGACGCCCGGCGACCGCGACTCGGCCGCCTCGCGGGCGGCCCGGCGCTGCCCGACCACGTCGGGCTCGTCCGGGCGGCGACCCAGGAACGTGTGCACGAGGTGCTGCTGCCACCCGGGCACGGTCTGCACCCGGACGTCCTCGAAGCCGGCGCGGCCCATCCGATGCGTCATCGCCTCCACGCCGTCGGTGCTGCGGACCCGCTGGGTGCGGTAGCGCTGCAGCTCCGCCGAGCCCGAGCTCAGCCGCGCCATCGGGATCAGGTAGGACCACGACGCCACCGACCAGCGCACCCGGCTGCCCACCCGGTCGGCCACGGCGTAGTCGTGCACGGCCAGCGGAGCCCCCGGCTCGAGCAGCGACAGCAGCCGTCGCAGGCCGATCTCGGCGTCGGGCAGGTTGCTCACCAGGTAGGCGGCGAAGATGCCGTCGAACGGTCCGTGCACCCCCGCCTCGGCGAGCGTCTCCAGCCGCGTGTGCACGAACTCGACGTGCGGGGGCCAGTTCTTCTTCCGGGCCACGCCGATCATCTCGGCCGAGGCGTCCACCGCGACGACGGTCGCCCCCGGGGCGGCGTCGAGCAGGGCCGCGGTCGACGCGCCGGTGCCGCAGCCGACGTCGAGCAGCCGCAGCGCGGAGCCTCCGCGCAGGCCCATCCGGTTCGTCGACATCCGCAGGTGGGCGTGGTAGCCGGGGATCGTCTTGAGGAAGCCGTCGAATCCGGCCGCCCGCCGTCCGTACGCCCGGTGGACGGTGGCCGGCCGGATCGCATCCGGGCGCTCGGATTCGCTCACGCCCGAGATCCTGTCCCATCCCGGGGTGTCCCCGATAGCCAACGCGCCCGCGTCCTACCCGCGGGTGAACCCCGGTTCCCCCGCGCGGACCGGGCGGGGCCGCCGTCCGGGGGTCAGCTCGTGCTGGGGGGCGGGCTCATCGCGAGCTCGGCCAGGAGCCCGCGGGCCTGCTCGGCGTTGCGCGGCTCGCACAGCACGTCGTAGCGGCCGGCGACCATCTGGCTGGCCGACTGGAAGTCCCGGCGCCCGGCACTGGCCCGGTAGCCGACGGCGGCGAACACCATCCCGAACAGCGCACCGCTGGCCAGCCCGACCAGGATCGGCACGATGCTGCCCGCGTTGGGGCCGCCGAAGGCGTAGAGCAGGACACCGACGAACAGGCCCAGCCAGGCCCCGGACGCGGCGCCCGAGGCCAGCACCCGGCCCCAGGTCAGCCGGCCGATCACGCGCTCGACCAGCATCAGGTCGACGCCCACGATCGTCACGTCGCGGACGGCGAAGTTCGAGTCGGCCAGGTGGTCGACGGCCCGCTGCGCCTCCTCGTAGGTGGCGTAGGAGCCGATCGGCCAGCCGGTCGGCGGGGTCGGCAGTTGGGGCAGTCCCGGCGCGGTGCGCGCGGACCCGCCGAAAGGTGTGGTCATGAGGCCCTCCGCGAGATCTCGGTCGTTCCGTCCGATGCCGTCACCCGGTACAACGCCGGGAACCGGGCAGGTGTGCCCAGGGTGCCGCAGGATCGGCGGGCCGAACAGGGACGCCCCGCATCCGTCCGACGGCGGCTCGGCCGATCGTATCCCCCGATCGGCCCAGTCGCCCGTCCGGTTCGTCCCGATGGGCGGACAGACGCACGGCGCCGACGTCCCGGCATGCGGGGCGTCGGCGCCGTGGGTGGTGCGGGAGCGGGCTCAGCGCAGCTTGTAGTCGCGCAGCAGGCCGCGGCTGATGATCGTCTTCTGGATCTCCGAGGTCCCCTCGCCGATGAGCAGGAACGGCGCCTCGCGCATCAGGCGCTCGATCTCGTACTCCTTGGAGTAGCCGTAGCCGCCGTGGATCCGGAACGACTCCTGGGTCACCTCGGCGCAGTACTCCGAGGCCAGCAGCTTGGCCATCCCGGCCTCGACGTCGTTGCGCTCGCCGCGGTCCTTCAGGCGCGCGGCGTTGACCATCATGTGGTGCGCCGCCTCGACCTTGGTGCCCATCTCGGCCAGCTTGAACGCGATCGCCTGGTGCTGGGCGATCGGCTTGCCGAACGTGGAGCGCTGCTGGGCGTACTCGGCGGCCAGCTCGAACGCGCGGATCGAGATGCCGCACGCGCGGGCCGCGACGTTGACCCGGCCGACCTCGACGCCGTCCATCATCTGGGAGAAGCCGCCGCCGCGCTTGCCGCCCAGGATCTGCTCGCCGGGCACCCGGTGGCCCTTGAACACCATCTCGGTGGTGTCCACGCCCTTGTAGCCCATCTTGTCGATCTTGCCCGGGACGATCAGGCCGGGCGCGACCTCGCCGTAGCCGGTGGGCTTCTCGACCAGGAACGTGGTCAGGTTCTGGTAGGGCTTCTCGGCGCCCTCGTCCGTCTTGACCAGCACCGCGGTCAGGTTGGACGTGCCGCCGTTGGTCAGCCACATCTTGGCGCCGTCGATCACGTAGTCGTCGCCGTCGGCCACGGCCTTCGTCTTGATCGCGGCCACGTCGGAGCCGAGGTCGGGCTCGGACATGGAGAACGAGCCGCGGGTCTCGCCCAGCGCCATCTTCGGCAGGTAGCGCTGCTTCTGCTCGTCGGTGCCGTGGTGCATGAGCATGTACGCGACGATGAAGTGGGTGTTGATCACGCCGGAGACGCTCATCCAGCCGCGCGCGATCTGCTCGACGACCAGGGCGTAGGTCAGCAGCGACTCACCCAGGCCGCCGTACTCCTCGGGGATGGTGAGGCCGAACAGCCCCATCTCCTTCATCCCGTCGACGATGTCCTGCGGGTAGGCGTCCTCGTGCTCCAACGCCGTGGCGTGCGGGATGATCTCCTTGTCCACGAACGAGCGGACGGTGGAGAGGATCTCCTCCTGGATGTCGGTCAGACCGGCGGTCTGCGCGAGCCGGGCCATGGTTCCTCCTGGGCTTCGATGGTCGGGTGCGGGCGTCGCTCAGGACTCCGGCGGGGCCCACTTCTCGCCGCGCGTCATGCCCGCTGCGCGGCCCTTGCCGGAGATGACCAGGGCCATCTTGCGGCTGGCCTCGTCGATCATCTCGTCGCCGATCATCGCCGCGCCCTTCTTCCCACCGGCCTCCGAGGTGAAGTAGTCGTAGGCGTCGAGGATGTTCTCGGCGTGGTCGTAGTCCTCCTGCTTCGGGGAGTACGTCTCGTTCGCGGCGTCGATCTGGCCGGGGTGCAGGACCCACTTGCCGTCGAAGCCCAGCGCGGCCGAGCGGCCGGCGACGCGGGTGAACCCGTCCACGTCCTTGATCTGCAGGTACGGGCCGTCGATGGCCTGCTTGTCGTGCGCGCGGGCCGCCATCAGGATCGACATCAGGATGTGGTGGTAGGCGTCGCCGACGTCGTAGCCGGGCGGCTGCTCGCCCACGACGAGCGACTTCATGTTGATCGAGGCCATGAAGTCGGCCGGGCCGAAGATGATCGTCTCGACCCGCGGGGAGGCGGTGGCGATCGCGTTGACGTTGGTCAGGCCCAGCGCGTTCTCGATCTGCGCCTCGATGCCGATCTTGCCGACCTCGTAGCCCAGCGTCTTCT
Source organism: uncultured Pseudonocardia sp. (assembly GCA_966211265.1). Lineage (GTDB taxonomy): Bacteria > Actinomycetota > Actinomycetes > Mycobacteriales > Pseudonocardiaceae > Pseudonocardia. Next base: position 3,331 of record CBIHNM010000022.1, on the reverse strand, counting down.
CGATCTGGGTCATCAGCAGGTCCAGGGCGACGACCTGCTCGGGCGTCTGCACCTTCGGCAGCATGATCGCGTCCAGGTTCGCCCCGGCGCCCTCGACCACCTCGACGACGTCGCGGTAGGTCCACTCGGTGGTCCAGTCGTTGACCCGGACCACCCGGAGCTTCTCGCCCCAGCCGCCCTCGTTCAGCGCCGCCACGATCGTCTTGCGGGCGTCGGGCTTGGCCAGCGGCGCGCACGCGTCCTCGAGGTCGAGGAAGACCTGGTCGGAGTTCAGGGCGCGGGCCTTGTCGATGAACTTCTGGCTGGACCCGGGCACGGCAAGGCAGGATCGGCGGGCACGGAGGGTGGTGCTCACAGGCGGGACTCCTCGGCGAGTTCTCCTCGTCCGGCGCGGCACTCGCGCGCGGGACGACTGGTGTGGGGGTGATGCTGGCATGCCCGCCCCGCGGGCGCCCTGCCCAGGTGATTGGTTTCTCACCCAGGCGAGGTGGGGCCGGGTTACCCGTGAGTCATCCCACGCCGGGCGGGGACCCCGCGGCGGTCACCGCGACGGGACGGCCACCAGCTCGCCCCGCGCCACCGCGGACACGCCACCGCCGACGCTGCACCCGACGGCGGCGCCGCGCGCGGTGCGCACGGTCGCGTGCAGGGTCGAGGGCCGCCCGATCTCGGCCCCCTGGGCGATGGTGAACGCGTGCTCGCCGTCGTCGCCGACCAGGCCGCGGTCGGCCAGGAACACCCCGAGCGCGACCGCCGCGGAGCCGGTCGCCGGGTCCTCCACGACGCCGGAGGCGGGCGCGAACATCCGCAGGTGCACCTGCCGCGCGTCCGGCCCGACGGCGCAGACGACCAGGCCCACGCACCCCTCGGTCACCGCCCGCACCGCCGCGGCGTCGCAGCGCGCCCGGGCCACCGCGTCGTCGCGGACCAGCAGGAAGGCGTAGTCGATGCCGGCGCCGGCGGTTCCGGGCGCGGCCGCCCCGTCGACGTCGTCCGGGTCGAGGCCGACGGCGGTGGCCAGCAGGCCGGCGTCGAGGTCCTCCCCCACGACCGGCGTCCCGCCGGTCACCCGGGCGCCGTCGTCTCCGACCTGCACCGGCAGCAGCCCGGCCCCGCACTCCTGGATCCGGTCGCCGGGCCGGATCACGCCGTCGCGCGCGAGCACCCACGCCGTCCCGACGCTCGGGTGCCCGGCGAAGGGCAGCTCCCGGGTCGGGGTGAAGATCCGCACCCGGTAGTCGGCCGACGGGTCGGTCGGCGGCAGCGTGAACGTGGTCTCGGACAGGTTGAACTCGCGGGCGATCGCCTGCATCTGCCCGGAGGTCAGGTCCGCGGCGTCGTGCACCACGGCCAGCGGGTTACCGGCGTAGGGACGGTCGGCGAACACGTCGACCACGTCGTAGCGGAGTCCGGCCATGACGCCCGACCCTACGCACCCCGGGCGCCGGGCCCGGTGCGGACAACGGCTCTAGGCTGCAGGTATGGCAGCAGCCCGCGTCTTCGTCGCACGCATGGCCGGGCTCGCCGTGTTCGGACCGGACGGGGAGCGGATCGGCAAGGTCCGGGACGTGGTGGTGGCCCTGCGGGTGGACGCCAGCCCGCCCCGGGTGCTCGGGCTCGTCGTGGACCTGTCCAGCCGCCGGCGGATCTTCGTGCCGATGCTGCGGGTGGCCGACGTCGACCCGGCCGCGGTGACGCTGGCCAGCGGCTCGGTCAGCCTGCGCCGGTTCGACCAGCGTCCGAACGAGACGCTCGTGCTCGGCCAGCTGCTCGACTCCCCGGTCACGCTGCGCGAGTCCGGCGAGGAGGGCGTCGTGGTGGACGCCGCGATCGAGCCGACCCGGACCCGGGACTGGGCGATCGGTCGCCTGGCGGTGCGCACCCGCCGCGGACGGCTCTCCCGCCGGCGCGGACACGTCGACGTGGTGGCCTGGTCGGCCGCGCAGGGGCTGGGCATCTCCGACCGGCAGGGCACCGACCGCCTGCTCACGGTGTTCGAGGCGATGCGCCCCGCCGACGTCGCGGCCGCGCTGTCGGAGCTGCCGCGCGAGCGTCAGCGCCAGGTCGTCGACGCCCTCGACGACGAACGCCTCGCCGACGTGTTCGAGGAGCTCTCCGAGTCCGACCAGCGGGTCCTGCTCGGCTACCTGCACTCCGAGCGCGCCGCCGACGTGCTGGAGGCGATGGCCCCGGACGACGCGGCCGACCTGCTCGGCGAGCTGCCCGACGACGAGGCGGGGCGCCTGCTGGAGCTCATGGAGCCCGACGAGTCCGAGCCGGTCCGGCGGCTGATGCGCTACGAGTGGAACACCGCGGGCGGCATGATGACCCCGGAGCCGATCACGCTGAACCCGGACGCCACCGTCGCCGAGGCGCTGGCCCGCGTGCGCAACCCCGACATCCCGCCCGCCCTGGCCAGCATGGTGTTCGTCTGCCGCCCGCCCTCGGCCACCCCGACCGGGCGCTACCTGGGGTGCGTGCACACCCAGCAGCTGCTGCGGTCCGCGCCGTTCGAGCTGGTGGCCGGCATGGTGGACTCGGAGCTGCCGCAGCTGGGTCCGGACGCCTCGCTGGGCGAGGTGACCCGCTACTTCGCCACCTACAACCTGGTCGCCGGGCCGGTGGTGGACCCGCAGGACCACCTGCTGGGCGCCGTGACCGTGGACGACGTCCTGGACCACCTGCTCCCGGCCGGCTGGCGTGACCAGGAGCCGACCGGGGCGGTCGGCTCCCGCGCGGAGGTGGCCGATGCCTGAGCCGCGCACCGGCCGCCGGGAGCTGCGCCGGCGCAACGAGCACCGGTACGGCCTCGACCAGCCGCTGGTCGGCCGTCGCCGGTTCGAGGTCGACCCGGACGGGTTCGCCCGCCTCTCCGAGCGGATCGCGCGGTTCCTCGGGACCGGGCGGTTCCTGGCCATCCAGTCCGTGATCGTGGTCTGCTGGATCGCGCTGAACCTGGTGGCCTGGCGGATCCAGTGGGACCCCTACCCGTTCATCCTGCTCAACCTGGCCTTCTCCACCCAGGCCGCCTACGCGGCCCCGCTGATCCTGCTGGCCCAGAACCGGCAGGACGACCGGGACCGGATCGCCCTGGACGAGGACCGGCGCCGCGCCGAGCGCACCAAGGCCGACACCGAGTACCTCGCCCGCGAGCTCGCCGCGCTGCGCCTGGCGGTCGGCGAGATGGCGACCCGCGACTACCTGCGCGGGGAGATGGAGAAGCTCTCCACCCAGATCCAGGCCGCGCTGGCCGAGACCGGGCCCCCGGACCCGGGCCAGCGGGACCGGGCGCAGCGGGAGGCCGGGACGCGGGCGGCCGGGCACCGCCAGC
>CBIHNM010000021.1:0-25728 GCA_966211265.1 uncultured Pseudonocardia sp. | reverse complement strand
CTGCAGCATCCGGTCGGCCAGCGTCGACTTGCCGTGGTCGATGTGGGCGATGATGCAGAAGTTCCGGATGCGCTCCGGCGGCGTGAACGTGCGGTCGGCGTACGTCGTCACTCAGCAATCCATTCGCGTCGGGTCGGCCCCATCGTCCCACGTCGGCCGGGACGGCCCCGGGCCAGCCGTGGCACGACCCGATCACCGCGCGGGTGCGGCGACCACGCTGGACCGCCACGAGCGCCCGGACACCCGCGTCCGGTGCGACCCGGGCCCTACACCGAGTCCCAGAAGCGGGTCAGCGCGTCCGCCCCGCGTGCCGGGTCCTGGGTCATCCACCAGTGGCCCAGGCCGTCGAGCACCACCGTGCGCGCGCCGGCCCGCTCGGCGGCGCGCCGGCGTTGCGGGTCGGTGCCGACCATGTCGTCCTCGGTGGCCAGCACCGACAGGCCGGGCCGGACGGCGGCCTTGTCCAGGTCGGCGCCCCGGCGGGCGACGGCGGGCTGCGCGGCCGAGCGGTAGAGGGTCAGGATGCACTCCCCCATCGCGGCGTCCATGCCGGCCGCCACCTTCTCCGCCACCCCGGCCGCCATCCCGCGGCTGCTCAGCCGCTCGGCCGCCTCCGCCACCGGAGCGCCGACCATCTGCGCCACCGCGGCCTCGCCGATCTCCGGGGTCTGCCAGGCCCGGGCGAGGTCGTGCCAGAGGTAGTCCTCGTCGAACACGCCGAGGATGTCGCTGGCCCAGCTGCGCAGCAGGTCCGGGCGCGCCATCGCGACGTTGACGACGTGCCCGCCGCCCCAGTCGTGCCCGACCAGGTCCACCGCCTCGCCGCTGCCGGCGCGCAGCTCCTCGAGCTCGTCGATCAGCCAGTCGCGGTAGCCGTCCATGGTCGCGGTGAACCCGGCCGGGACCGGCGCACCGAAGCCCGGCGGGGAGAGCAGCACCACCTCGCGGTCCACCAGATGGTCGACGAGCGGGCCCCAGACGTCCGCGGTCTCCGGGTTGCCGTGCACCAGTGCCACCGTCATGGTGGGTGAGCGTAGGGCCGACCCCGCCGGCCCCGGCCCGGTGTGGCCGCACCCCGGTCGGGACCCGCAGAGGGCGGGAGATAACATTGCTCGCTGAGCGCTCGGCGTGCTCGCCCGGAACGGTAGTCCGTTCGGCCTCGCCGGAGCCGGACGACGAACCGAGCAACGAAGCCGAACTCACCCAGGCAGGAAGACCAGAGGCAGACGCGTGGCCAACATCAAGTCCCAGATCAAGCGGGTCAAGACCAACGAGAAGCGCCGCGAGCGCAACAAGGCGGTCAAGTCGTCGGTCAAGACCGCGATCCGCCGCTTCCGTGAGGCCGTCGCCTCCGGCAGCGAGGAGGCCCCCGAGCTGCAGCGCAAGGCGGCGAAGGCCCTGGACAAGGCGGCCAGCAAGGGCGTCATCCACCGCAACCAGGCCGCCAACCGCAAGTCGGCGATGGCCCAGCGGCTGAACAAGGTCGACGCCTGAGGCTCATCCCTCGCCCTTAGACACGCCGGCGCGGCCCACTCCCGTGGGGAAGCGCCGTCGTCGCGTTCACCCCCTCACCCACACCATGGCTCCACGACGCGCCGTTCTTGCCGCCCGGGCGCGTCAGGGCTCCATGGCGGGCCGGGTCAGCGGGCGCCGCGGGCGTCCAGGACGGCCACCACGGCCCGTTCGAGGGCGTAGGCGGGGTCGGGCGCGGCGCCCTTGACGTCGGCGTTGACCCGGGCGGTGGCGGCGACCGCGACCGAGAGGGTCTCCGGGCGCCAGGCGCGGACCTGGCCCTGTGCCTTGCGGATCTTCCAGGGCGGCATGCCCAGCTCACCGGCCAGCCGGTTCGGGTCCCCGCGACCGGCCGAGCCGACCTTGGCCAGGGTCCGCACCGAGTCCGCGAGCGCGTCGGCGATCAGCACGTGCGGGGTGCCGACCAGGAGCGCCCAGCGCAGGGCCTCCAGCGCGGCGGCACGGTCCCCGGCGATCGTGGCGTCGGCGACGGCGAACCCGGTCGACTCCGCGCGGCCCCGGTAGTACTGCCGCACGCCGTGCTCGTCGACCCGTCCCCCGGTGTCGGCCACCAGCTGCCCGGCCGCCGCGGCCAGCTCGCGCAGGTCCGAGCCGATGGCCTCGACCAGCACCGGGACCGCGTCCGGGGTGATGCTGCCCCCGTGCCGGCGGACCTCCGCCCGCACGAAGTCCGCCCGCTCCTCGGGCCGGGTGATCCGGGCGCACCCGGTGGTCTCCGCGCCGGCCTTGCGCAGCAGGTCGAGCACGGCCTTGCCGCGGGCCCCGCCGGCGTGCTGGGCGACCAGCACGATCCCCGGCGCCGGGTCCTCGGCGTAGGCGGCGATGGCCGCGGTGAGGTCCTTGTTCGCCTCGTGCGCGGCCATCAGGACGATCACGCGGGCCTCGGCGAACAGCGACGGGCTGAGCAGACCGGCGAGTTCGGCCGGGGCGATGTCGGAGGTGCGGAGCCGCCGCAGCTCCACCTCCGGGTCCTGCGCCCGGACCCGGCGCGCGATGTCCTCGACGGCACGTTCGGCCAGCAGCTCCTCCTCGCCGACGACGAGCTGCAGCTGCGCGGGAGGGCTGTCGTCACGGGCCGCGGGGCTCACTCCCCCATGGTGGCCCACCGCCCCGACATCGGGTGACCCGGATCCCGTTCGCCCGCCTCGACTGGAAAACGCCGTCACCGGTGTCGTACTGTCGGATCGCCTCCGTGTGGTCACGGGAGGTCACAACTTCACATGGCTCATCCAGAGGGGCAGAGGGAACGGCCCGTTGAAGCCCCGGCAACCGACGTCGCACGACGATCCGCCCGACCTCGCGTACGCGCAGGCCGGACGTCGACGAACACGGTGCCAACTCCGACCCGCACTCTGCGGGACAGATGAGGAGATCACGTGACTCTCACTGCTGCGCCCGAGACGGCCACGGGCTACGACCTGGGACCCGCTCGCGCGCTGAGCTGCCGCGAATGCGGACACGAGGTGGCCCTGGCCGCCGAGTTCGCGTGCCCGCGGTGTTTCGGGCCGCTCGAGGTGGCCTACGACTTCCCGGCCGTCACCCGCGCCTCCATCGAGGCCGGCCCGAAGTCGATCTGGCGCTACAAGGACCTGCTGCCGGTGCCCTCCACGGTCGCCGAGCACCCCAACACCGAGCCCGGCCTGACCCGGCTGATCCAGGCCGACCGGCTCGCCGCGGCGCTGGGCGTGCGCAAGCTCTGGGTCAAGGACGACACCGGCAACCCGACGCACTCGTTCAAGGACCGGGTCGTCGCCGTGGCCCTGGCCGCCGCCCGCGAGCTGGGGTTCACGGTCCTGTGCTGCCCCTCGACCGGGAACCTGGCCAACGCCGTCGCCGCCGCCGCGGCCCGTGCCGGGTGGGACTCGGTCGTGCTGATCCCGTCCTCGCTGGAGCAGGCGAAGATCACCACGACCGCCGTGTACGGCGGCACGCTGCTCGCCGTCGAGGGCAACTACGACGACGTGAACCGCCTGGCCACCGAGCTCGCCGCGGAGCACGAGGAGTGGGCGTTCGTCAACGTCAACGTCCGCCCGTACTACGCCGAGGGCTCCAAGACGCTGGGCTACGAGGTCGCCGAGCAGCTCGGCTGGCGGCTGCCGGAGCAGATCGTGGTGCCGGTGGCGTCGGGGTCGCAGCTCACCAAGGTCGACAAGGGGTTCCAGGAGTTCGGCAAGCTCGGCCTCGTCGAGCCCACCCCGTACACCGTGTTCGGGGCCCAGGCCACCGGCTGCTCGCCGGTCGCGACCGCGTTCGAGTCCGGTCACGACGTCATCACCCCGGTCAAGCCGGACACGATCGCCCGCTCGCTGGCGATCGGCAACCCGGCCGACGGCCCGTACGTGCTGGACGCGGTGCGCCGCACCGGCGGCTCGGTCGGGCACGTCACCGACGCCGAGGTGGTCGAGGGGATCCGGCTGCTCGCGCAGACCGAGGGCGTGTTCGCCGAGACCGCCGGCGGGGTCACCGTCGCCACCGCCAAGAAGCTGATCGAGGCCGGCAAGATCGACCCGGACGCCGAGACCGTGCTGCTGATCACCGGCGACGGGCTCAAGACGCTCGACGCCGTGTCCGGCGAGGTCGGCCCGACCGCGACCGTGCCCTCGACGAGCAAGGCCGTCCGCGAGGCGCTGTCGCACCTGGGCTGAGCCGGGTGGTGGCCCGCGGCCCCGGCCCACCCGGCGGCCGGGTCGGTGCGCCCCGGCACGTGCCGCGCGCCCCGGCCCGGTCACCGGCCGCCGGCGCGGCGCGGGGCGGGCTGCGGGTCGCCGCGGGCGACCAGCGCGAGATCCGGTCGACCGTCGCCGTCGGAGTCCGCGGCGGCGGTGACCGCGATGTCGCCGGAGAGGTCGGTGCGGGCGACGACGACACCGGCACGGGCCAGGGCGTCCATCATCCCCGGGTTCGGGTGCCGGTAGGTGTTGCCCGCGCCGACGCTGACCAGCGCCGCGCGCGGGTGCACGGCGTTGAGGAACGGGATCGAGCTGTAGCGGCTGCCGTGGTGCGGCATCTTCAGCACGTCGGCCTGCAGCGCGACGCCGGCGGCCAGCAGGTCGCCCTGCGATGCCAGTTCCACGTCACCGCTGAGCAGCACGCTGCCGGCCGGGGTCTGCGCACGCAGGACCAGCGACCCGTCGTTGATCGCGGTGCCGTCGTCGGGGTCGACGTGGGCCGCGGGGTGCACCGGGCCGAGCACGTCGATCCGCAGGGCCGGCCAGGTCAGCGACCGCCCGGCCGAGAGCCCGACCAGCGGCGCGCCGGCGCCCGCGGCCGCCGACGCCACCGCCGCCAGCCCCCGGCGGGGTTCGCGGACCGGGCCGACGGCGACCCCGGACGTCGGCCGGTCGCGCAGCGCGCCCTCGATCCCGCCGATGTGGTCGGCGTGCAGGTGGCTCAGCACCAGCAGGTCGAGGGCGGTCACCCCGAGCCGGTCCAGGCAGGCGTCGGTGGCGCCGTCCTGCGGCCCGGTGTCGATCACGACGGCCCGGCCCGGGGTCCCGGTGGCCAGCACCAGCGCGTCGCCCTGCCCGACGTCGCAGGCGACCACGCTCCAGCCGGGCGGCGGCCACCCCGGCGGGACCACCCGGGTCGGGACCAGCACCAGGAGCAGGCCGAGCAGGATCGCCAGCAGCACCGCCCGGATCCGGGGCCGCCGGCCCAGCGCCAGCAGCACGAGCAGCACGCCGGTCAGCAGCAGCGCACCGCCGAGCCCGTCCGGCCACGGCAGGACCCCGCCGGGTACCGCGGCCGCCCGGTCGGCCACGAACACCAGCCACCGCACGGCGGGCCCGGCCAGCCAGGCGCAGGCCTGGGCCGCGTCCGGGCTCAGCGGGGAGACCACCGCCCCCAGCACCCCGAGCACGGTCGCCGGTGCGACGGCCGGGACGGCCAGCAGGTTCGCCACCACCGACACGAGGCTCACCTGGCCGCTCAGACCGGCGATCAGCGGCGCGGTCGCCAGCGCCGCGGCGGCCGGGACGACCAGTGCCTCGGCCGCGCCGGGTGGCACCCCGCGCCCGCGCAGGCCCGCCGCCCAGCCGGGGGCCACCAGCACCAGCGCGCCGGTGGCCAGCACGGACAGCCCGAACCCGGCGTCGAGCGCGAGCGCCGGGTCGGCGAGGAGCAGGACCAGCACCGCCGCGGCCAGGGCCGGGACGGCCGAGCGTGCCCGGCCGAGCGCCAGCGCGAGCAGCACCACCCCGCCCATCACGGCGGCCCGCAACACCGATGGTGACGGGCGGGCCAGGACCACGAACCCGACGATCGCGAGCGCGGCCAGGGCGGCCGCGACGCGGGGGTCGGCCCGGAACAGCCGCAGCAGGAGCAGCACGGCCCCGGCCACGATCGCCAGGTTCGTCCCGGACACCGCGGTCAGGTGGGTGAGTCCGGCGGCCCGGAAGTCCTGCTCGACCTCCGGGGTCCGGTTGCCGACGTCGCCCACCGCGAGCCCGGGCAGCAGCCCGGCCGGGGCGGTGGGCAGTGCCCGCGCGGCGGCGTCGCGCAGGCCCGCGCGCAACGTCCCGGCCGCGGTCTGCCACCACGGCGCGGGGGCGACCGCCTCGGGTGAGCCGCGCACGCGCAGCACGGCCACGGTGAGGTCGGACCGCTGGGCCGGGGCGAGCAGGCCCTGCGCCGACACCTCCTGACCGGGCAGCAGCCCCGCCCAGCCCTCGGCGGGGGTGAGCAGCAGGACCGCGCCCCCGAGCGACCACCTCCCGTCCCCGGCGGTCGCCGAGACGAGCTCGGCCGCCACCAGCATCCGGGACGCGCCGGGTCCGGATCCGAACCCGGCCTGCGCCACCGGGCGCGGGTCGTCGGTCAGCACGACCCGCACCTCGGCCGCGGCACCGCGCTCGGCCGCGGCCCGGAGCGGGTTCGCCTGCAGGCCCGACGCGTGCACCGTGATCAGGACGGCCGCCGCGAACGCGCATCCGCCGGCCGCCACCAGGCCGTACCTCGAGGGCGTGGGGCGGCCGGTCAGCCGGGAGCGGAGCAGGCCGACCAGCACGACGCTCGCGGACATGAGGGCCGCCGCGATGCCGCCGGCCGGCCCACCGAGCAGCCCGGCCAGCTGTGCGCCCCAGCTCGCCAGCGCGGCCGGGACCAGACGCAGGTCCGGACGGGCGGCCGGGGCCGGCCCGGACGGGTCGTCCAGGACCGCGTCCGGGCCGCGCCGACGGCCGTTCATACCGTGACGGCCTCACGGAGCCGGGCGAACTTCCGCTCGCCGATGCCGTCGACCTCGCGCAGCTGCTCGACGCGGCTGAACCGTCCGTTCCGGGTGCGCCAGTCGAGGATCTTCCGGGCCGTCACCGGGCCGACGCCGGGCAGCGCGTCCAGCTGCTCGGCGGTGGCCTGGTTCAGGTTGACCTTCGCCCCGGTCGCCGCACCATCCGACGCCGTGCCACCGGCTGCCGCGCCACCGGAGGCCGTGCCACCGGAGGCCGCACCGTCACCGGCCGGGGCTCCGGTCGGCTGCGCGTCGGGGGCCGGGCGCACCCCGATCGCGACCTGCTCACCGTCGCCGAGACGGCGGGCCAGGTTGAGCACCGACAGGTCGACGCCGGGCAGCGCACCCCCGGCGGCGTCGACCGCGTCCGCGACCCGGGCCCCGTCGGGCACCCGCACCAGGCCGGGCCGGGCGACCTTCCCGACGACGCTGACCACGAGCGGACCGGCCGGCGCTCCCGGCGCCGGCGCGGGCGTCGCCGCCGGTCCGGGCGCGCCCGGGCCGATCGAGACCGCGGGCAGGCCGCCGATCGGCTGCGCCTGCGGCCGGCTCGACCACACCCCGACCCCGGCCAGCACGGCGGCGGCCAGCACGACCAGGACCAGCGCGGTCGCCCCCGGGCGGCCCGGGTCGACCAGGGAGTCCGCGAGCGCGGCGGGGAGCCACCGCGCCAGCGTGCGCCGGACCCGTCCGCCTCCGGCCGGGCGCGGCACGAGGGACCGCTCGGCCTCACCGGAGGTCTCCTCGCCGTCGTCGAGCTCCCGGCCGGTCGCATCGTCCGCGGGCCTGCCCCGCGCGGCGGTCCGGGGAACCGGGACACGGGCCCCGACCTCGCTCCACGACGCGAGGCCCGGCCACGCCCCGCCGCCGGGCCCGGCAGCCGCGCCGTCCCCGCGCGGGCCGACCGGTCCGGGAGCCGGCAACGGCACGGTGTCGGGGCCCCCGCGGGTGTCACGGGCAGGGCGCGAGGGCGGCCGCACGGCGAGTGCGGCCAGCCGCCGAACCGGGTCCCACCCGTCTGTCCTGGACACGCCGTCGACGCTAGGTCGCCACCGAGCCCACCCGACCCGTCGATCCGCGACTGTGGACGCGCCCGACCGGTTGGGGACAGACCGGCTCGGGCACCCGGTGGCGGGCCGGGACCGTCGGCCCCTCGTGCGAGGCTGCGCAGGGGCGCGGATCGCGAACCGGGTCGACCGGCCTCGATACGGCGCGGGGTACCGGCCCGGTCAGCCCCCGTCGCGGGCTCGGGGCACCACGACCACACCCAGCATCCCGGCCCCGGCGTGCGCGCCGATCACCGCGCCCACCTCGCTGACCAGCAGACGGGCCGCCCCGGGCAGGCGTTCGCGCAGGCGGTCGGCGAGGTCCTCGGCCCGCTCCGGGACACCGAGGTGGTGCACCGCGAGCAGCGCGCCGTCCCCCGCCGCCTCGGCGGCCAGGTCCACCAGACGCTGCACGGCGCGGCCGGTGGTGCGCACCTTCTCCAGGGCCGTGATCCGGCCCTCGGCCAGGTGCAGCAGCGGCTTCACCGACAGCGCCGTGCCGAACAGCGCGGCCGCGGCACCGATCCGTCCCCCGCGCCGCAGCCGCTCCAGGTTCTCCACGCTGAACAGCACGCGGCACCGTGCCGCGACCCCCGCCGCGGCGTCCTCGACCGCGGCCCCCGGCAGCCCCGCCGCGGCGGCGTCGCAGGCGGCGAGCACGGCGAAGCCCAGCCCCATCGCCACGGCACGGGAGTCCACGACCCGCACCCGCGCGGGGTCGACCTCCCGGGCGGCCAGCACGGCGGCGTCCCAGGTGCCCGACAGCTCCCGGGACAGGTGCACCGACACGACCTCCCGCGCACCCCCCTCGAGCAGCTCGCGGTAGGTGCGGGCGAACGCGGCCGGGCTCGGGCGCGAGGTCTGGACGTCGAGGGCGCGGTCGGCCAGCGCGGCGACCAGCTCGCCCGGGCCGACGTCGATCCCGTCCCGCCCGACCCGGTCGCCCCAGCGCACCTCGAGCGGAACGGTGCGGATCCCGCGGCTCGCGGCGACGCCGGGGGGCAGGTAGGACGTCGAGTCGGTCACCACCGCCACCGGCGGGCCCGGATCGGTGCTGGTAGGGGGCACGACGCCGGAGGCTACGGCACGAACGACGCGGCGAGGTCTCGCTGCGCGCCGCGGTAGCGGCCGTGGGCGTCGTCGTACACCCCGCGGAGCGAGGGGTCGGGCAGGAACTCGCGCTCCACCGCGACCATCCGGGCGGTCAGGTCACCGACGGCGCCGCCGCGCACCGCCAGGCCGGCCAGCAGCGCCGCCCCGAGGACACCGGCGTCGCGTTCGGTGGTGCGGCGCAGCGGGCGGTCCAGGACGTCGGCCTTGATTTGGCACCAGAGGTCGCTGGCGGACCCGCCGCCGCAGACGGCGAGCGACCCGGCCCCGGCCCCCGCGGCCCGCTCCAGCGCGTCCAGGACGTGCCGCGCGGCGTGCGCCACGCCCTCCATCCCGGCCCGCGCCAGCTCGGCCTGGCCGGTGTCGAACGTGGCGCCGAGCCAGTGCGCGCGCAGGTGCGGGTCCCACAGCGGGGCCCGCTCGCCGGAGAGCTGCGGCAGGAACAGCGTCCCGCCGCAGCCCGGTTCGGCCCGCGCGGCGGCGCGCAGCGCGCCGGGCAGGTCGAGCCCGAGCATCCGCGCCGTCCAGGCCAGGGCGTCGCCGCCGGCCTGGGTCGGCCCGGCGTGCACGCGCAGCCCGCGCCAGTCCGGGAACGTGACGATCCCGGGCGCGCCACCGCCGGGGCCGGCAGCCATGGCCAGCACCTCGGACGTCCCGGCCACGTCGATCGCGTCGCCGGGCGCGCTGATGCCCCCGCCGAGCAGGCTCGACCAGGCGTCCATCGTCCCGTGCGCGACCGGCACACCGGGTGGGAGACCACCCGCACCGGTCGTCTCCCCGAGGACGGTGGCCGGGTCGCCCAGCGGTGCCAGCCGCGCGGTCATGCCCGGGACCAGGGCGTCCAGCCAGGCCGGGTAGGCCCCGGCCGGGTCGACGAGCCCGATCGAGGAGATCGGGTCCGCGGCCGCGACACCGGTCAGCGCCAGCAGCAGCTGGTCCTTCGGGGCGAGCATCCAGCGTGCCCGTTCCCACGCGTCGGGGGCGTGCTCGGCGAGCCAGGCCGCGCGGGCGGCGGGATGGGTGGCGTCGACGGTGCCCAGACCGCCGCGGACCGCGGCCGGGGTCCGCTCGTCGAGGCCCGCGGTGAGCGCGGCCGCGACGTCGGCGCAGCGGCGGTCCTGCCAGGTGATCGCGGGGTGCAGGGCGGTCCCGCCGGCGTCGGTGATCACGTGGGTGTTGACCTGGCTGCAGACCCCGGCCGCCTCCAACCCGCCCAGCGCGCCGGCCGCGTCGAGCTCGGCGACGACCGCGGTCAGGCCGTCCCACCAACCGGCGGGGTCCTGCTCGGCCCACCCCGGCGCCGGCCGGCGGGTGGCGTGCGCCCGCGCCGCGCCCGCCACCCGGGTGCCGTCGTCGCGGTAGACCGCGGCCTTGACCGAGGTCGTGCCCAGGTCGATCCCGAGCAGCGTCATCGCACCACCGGGAGCATCGGTGCCAGCTCCGCGCCCAGGGCCTCCCCGACCCGACGGTGCCCGTCCCATCCCCAGTGCATCCCGTCGGCGTTGCCGTGCCCGCCCAGCACGTGCTCGGAGACCAGCGCGGCGACGTCGAGCAGGCCGACCCGGTGCGCCGCCGCCCACTCCCGGGTGGCCCGCTCGGCGGCCGCGCGGTGCGGGTGCGCACGGCCGTAGACCTCGGCGCGGTGCACCGAGGGCAGAAACGCCAGCACCGGCAGGCCGGGGCGCAGCGCGTGCACCGCGGCCCGGCACCGTTCCAGGTAGGCGACGGTCAGACGGGCCGGCAGTGTCGCCGGGCCGCCGCCGGGCAGCGCCGCGGCGAAGGCGCGGGACAGCCGCGGCTGCGCGCGCAGGTAGCCGCCGCGCACCACCCGTCGCAGCGGTTCGGGGCGCAGTGACGGGAGCAGCTCGCGCACCGGGGTCGGCAGCGGCGAGGGCAGCGAGTCCATCCCGCCCGTACCCAGCACCAGCGCGTCGATCCGCGGGAGCAGCGCCCAGATGCGCGGGTCGTCGGCGAGCGCGGCCCAGGCGTGCCGGGCCGTCCACCCGCTGCGGGCGACGAGCTCGGCGCGTCCGCCGAGGGCGGCGGCGGCGACGTTGGGCCACAGCCGCGGCTCGTCGGCGGGTTCGGGCCGGTCCGGCCCGTGGTAGGCGAGCGAGTCCCCGAGCACGAGCAGCAGGGGCCCGGGTGCGGTCCGCTCAGGCTCCACGGTCGTTCCGCACGCTGCACTCAGTGCCCATGGTCGTTCCGCACGCTGCACTCAGACACCGATGTTGTACCCGGACAACCGCCACCGGGGGTGGTCGTCGCGGCGGGCGACGACGGCCCACTTGGCGTTGCCCATCCCGCCGATCACCGGCCAGGCCGACCGCGGCAGGTCCAGCAGCCCGCAGACCAGCCCGGCGATCAGGCCGCCGTGCGCGACGAGCAGCACCGTCCGCGCGGCGGGGTCGGCGGCGAACTCCACGTCCAGGTCCTCGACCACCGGCATCGACCGGGCCACCACGTGCACCCGGGACTCCCCGCCGGGTGGGGCCCAGGACGGGTCCGCCCGCCAGGCTCCGATCGCCCCCGGCTGGGACGCCTCGACCTCCGCGACGGTCGCGCCCTGCCAGTCGCCCAGGTGCGTCTCGCGCAGGCGGGGGTCGACGGTCACCGTCATCCCGCAGGCCTCGGCGACGGCCAGCGCCGTCTCGTGCGCGCGGGAGAGGTCGGAGCTGATGATCCGGTCGAACGCGTCGCAGGCCAGCCGCGGCGCGGCGGCCGCGGCCTGCTCCTGGCCGCGCTCGGTCAGCTTGGTGTCCAGGTGGCCCTGCAACCGGCCCGCGAGGTTGTACTCGGTCTGTCCGTGGCGCAGGAGCAGGACCCTGCGCAGGGTCACCCGTCCCCCTCCGGAAGGGGGTGCGCCGGACCGTCGGCGGAGGCGGTGAGCGCGGCCTCGGGCACGTCGATCCGCGGGCAGTCCTTCCACAGCCGGTCCAGGCCGTAGAAGCTGCGCTCCTCGGAGTGCTGCACGTGCACCACGACGTCGCGGAAGTCGAGCAGCACCCACCGGCCCTCGCGGGCGCCCTCGCGGCGGATCGGCTTCGCGCCGTGCTCGCGCAGCTTCTCCTCGACCTCGTCGACGACCGCCTGTACCTGGCGCTCGTTGGGGGCCGACGCGAGCACGAAGCAGTCGGTGATCACGAGCTGCTCGGACACGTCGAGCACGACGACGTCCACGGCCTTCTTCTCGGCCGCCGCGGCCACCGCCACCTTCGCGAGCTCGACCGCCTCCGGTGTCGCCGTCACACGCCTCACGTCTTTCCGCTGTCCGTCAGAACGCGGGCAGGTGCGCCCGCAAGGTGACAGTGTCTCAGCCCGGGTCAGGGCTTCCGCCGGTGGTCGGCGGTGCGGACACCACGGTCACCCCGCCGACCTGCCCGGGGAGCGCGGCGTGCACCCCGAGCGGGCCGACGCGGCGCCACCCCGCTCCGCCGCGCGTCGCTCGCACTCCGACGGGGTCGTTGCTGCGCGCATCGATCCCGTCGGGATAGGTTCCCGGGCAACGCCCCGATGGTCGAAGGAGATCGAGATGGCCCTGGCCCCCGACCTGGTGGGTACCCAGAGCGAGCCGGTGAGCTACGCCTGGGGGCGCGACGACGTGCTGCTCTACGCGCTGTCGGTCGGTGCCGGACAGGAGGACCCGACCACCGAGCTCGCGCTGACCACGGAGAACACCGAGGGCATCCGGACGGCCGTCCTGCCGACCTACGCCACCATCATCACCCGGGGCGCCCGCCCCGAACTCGGCGACTACGACCAGGCCCGCCTCGTGCACGCCGAGCAGTCGTTCCTGGTGCACCGCACGATCCCGGTCGAGGGTCGCGCACGGGTCACCGCGACCGTCACCGACGTGCTCGACAAGGGCAAGGGCGCGCTGGTCCGCACCGAGGCCCGGGCCGTCGACGTCGAGACCGGCGCGCCGCTGGTGACCACCGCGCAGACCGTGTACATCGCCGGCGAGGGCGGCTTCGGCGGCCCGCGCGGCGAGTCGGCGCCGTCCCCGATCCCGGACCGGGCCCCCGACCACGAGGTCAGCTACCGGACCCGCCCGGAGCAGGCGCTGCTCTACCGGCTCACCGGGGACCGCAACCCGCTGCACACCGACCCGGCCTTCGCCGCCCGCGGGGGCTTCGACCGGCCGATCCTGCACGGCATGTGCACCTACGGCTTCACCGCCCGCGCGCTGCTGCACACCGTCTGCGACGGCGACACCACCCGCCTGCTGGGGATGGACGCCCGGTTCACCAGGCCGGTGCTGCCCGGGGACGCGCTGACGGTCGCGATCTGGCGGGAGGCCGACACCGCCTACTTCCGCACCACCAGCGGCGACGCGGTCGTGCTCGACCGCGGCACCGTGACCCTGGCCTGAGCCGCCCGGCCCGCCGGGCCGCCACGATCGGAAGGACACCGCCGCGGGACTTCTCGACGGGAAGACCGCCGTCGTCACCGGCGGCGCGCGGGATCGGCAGCGACCGTTCCGCGGTCGAGGCGCTGGTGGGCGAGATCCGCGAGACCGGCGGGCGCGCGGTCGCCGACGGCGGCGACGTCTCGGATTCCGCGACCGGATGATCTTCAACATGTCCGACGAGGAGTGGGACACCGTGATCCGCGTGCACCTGCGGGGGCACTTCGTCACCAGCCGGGCCGCGGCCGCGCACTTCCGCGCCCGGCGCGACCCCGAGGGCCACTACCGGATCATCAACTTCGGGTCGCACTCCGGGCTGGAGGGCTCGCCGGGCCAGGCCAACTACGCCGCGGCGAAGATGGGCGTCGTCGGCCTGACCTACTCGCTGGCCCAGGGCCTGGCGCGGTACGGGGTGACCGCGAACGCGATCGCCCCGGCCGCCGCGACCCGCCTGGTCGCCACCGTCGACCCGTCCCGGCGCGCCGTGCAGGACCGTCCGGCCGACGACGACCCGAGCCGCAGCCCGGACAACGTCGCCGAGCTGGTCCTCTACCTCGCCAGCGAACGCTCGGACTGGCTCACCGGCCGGGTGCTGGGCTCGACGGGTTTCACCGTCGGCGTCTACCAGAACCCGACCGTGATCGGCGAGGCCACGTCCGCGGGCCCGTGGTCGTTCGACGACCTCGCCTCCCAGATGGAGCGGCACATCCGCCCGCAGGCCGACGGTCTGCCGCCGTCGCTGTTCGCCGGCCAGGCCTCGCGGAACCGGGGCTGAGACGGCGCCGGCGGCGGCTACGAGCGCATCGTGCGCGAGGAGTACGCGACCGGGGACCGGACGCCGGCGCGGCCGCCGTCACCGGCGAGCGCGCGCAGACCGTCGGCCACCAGGAGCACCTGGTCGGCCCCGGCACCGCACCGGGCGGCGGCGTCACCGGCGAGCACGCCGTCGCGGGCCTCGCGGGTCGCGAGCGCGTGCTCGGCCGAGCGCGGGCCCGCCGCCAGGTGCCCGACGGCGTCGGCGAGCCCGTCCAGGACACCGGCGGCCCCGACGTCGAGACGGCCGGTGCCGGCGGCCCGGCTCAACGCCGTCACGTCGACGGCGACGGTGACCAGGCGCGCGGCCAGCGCGTCCATCCGCTCCCGCTCCGCGGTCTCCCGACGCCCCCGGACCGAGTAGCGGCCGAGGAACCTCGCCGCGCTGCGGGTGGAGTCGAGCGTGGACAGCGCGTCGACGGCGATCCGTTCGGCCTCACCCTCGTGCTCGCGGCCACCGTCCTCGCGGGCGCGCAGCGACTCGACACCGGCCCGCAGCGCGCCGGCACACGCCCGCAGCACCTGCCCGACGGCCCCGGAGAGCAGCCGCGACGGGCTCGGGGTGAACAGCACCAGCGTGAACACCAGCGCCACCGCCGCGCCGACCAGCGCGGCCGACAGTCGTCCGGTGGCGGTCGCCGGCTGGTGCATCACGATCACCAGCACGGCTCCGACACCGCTCTGGATCAGCGGCAACGCGTCGGTGTAGAGCAACGACATCGCCAGCATCGCGATCCCGGAGGCGACCAGCACCTTCAGCGGGTCCGGCCAGGCGAGCAGCGCCACCACCTCGCCGACGACGACGCCCACGGACACGCCGAGCACGATGTGCAGCGCCCGCCCGGCACGGGCCCCGACGCTGCCCAGGAGCACCACGATCGCCACGATCGGGGCGAAGAACGTCTGCGGCTGGTGCAGCAGGGTGCTCGCCAGCAGCCAGCCCACCCCGGCAGCCACCGCGGCCAGCAGCACCGGCGCCGCGTTCACCCGTCCGCGGGCGGCCGCGGCGCGCAGGGCGGTCGTGAGCCGTCGGCACGTCCTCCCGCGCTCCCGGCCGTCGCCGGCGACGTCCTGTCCCATGCGGATCACTACCCGCTGGGCACGCGGGCGAACCGGGGCCGGCCCGAACGGGCCGCCCCGGTCACCGCCGGTCACCCCGCACCGGCGTCGAGCACTCGATCAGACCTGCGCGACGGGCCGGCACCGCGTGACCCAGACTGGCCCGGTGCCCCACGAGATGCGGACCGACCCGTCCAACGCCGAGCAGCTGCGCAGCTGGGACGGCGACGGCGGCGCCTACTGGGCAGAGCACGCGGCACGCTACGACGAGGGCGTCGCCGCCTACCGGCCGCACTTCCGCGCCGCCACCGCGCTCGCCCGCACCGACGCGGTGCTCGACATCGGCTGCGGCGCCGGGCAGACCACCCGCGACGCGGCCCGCGAGGCCACCGACGGCGGCGCGCTCGGGGTGGACCTGTCGTCGCGGATGCTCGACCTCGCCCGCCGGCTCACCGAGCAGGAGGGGCTGACGAACGCGACGTTCGGTCAGGCCGACGCACAGGTCCACCCGTTCGTCGCCGGTGCGTTCGACGTCGCGATCAGCCGGACCGGGGCGATGTTCTTCGGCGACCCCGCTGCGGCGTTCGGCAACATCGCCCGCGCGCTGCGCCCGCACGGGCGCCTGGTGCTGATGACCTGGCAGCCGATCGCACGGCAGGAGTGGCTGCGCGGCTACGTCGCCGCACTGTCGGCCGGGCGCGACATCGCTCCCCCGCCGCCCGGGGCACCCGGGCCGATGGGCCTCGACTCCCCCGCCCGCGTCCGGGACCTGCTCTCCGGCGCCGGTTTCACCGACGTCGAACTGACCGGGGTGGCCGAGCCGATGTACGCCGGGCCGGACGCCGAGGACGCCACGCGGTTCATCCTGGGCCAGTTCGGCGGGATGCTCGACGGGCTCGACGAGGCCGACCGGGCCCGGGCCGTCGAGGACCTGCACACGGTGATGGCCGACCACCTGACCGACCGCGGGGTGCTGTTCGACTCGGCCGTCTGGCTCGTGCGGGCCCGGCGGGCCCGATGAGTTCCGGGGACGGCGGCGGTCCCACGGACGTGACGCCACGCCTGGTCTACCCCGTGATCGTGTCCCTCGACGGCTACCACAGCGACCGCGACGGCGGGTTCGCCTGGGCCGAGCCCGACGCGCAGGTGCACGCGTTCGTCAACGAGCGCGAGAAGGGCGCCACGACCTACCTCTACGGCCGGCGCATGTACGAGATGATGACCGTCTGGGAGACCGACCCGGCCCTGGCCGCCGCGCCCGGACCCGCCGGCGGGTTCGCCACGATCTGGCAGGCCGCCGACAAGGTCGTCTACTCCACGACGCTGGACGCGGTGACCACCGCACGGACCCGCCTGGAACGCCGGTTCGACCCGGATGCCGTGCGGGAGGTGGTGGCCTCGTCGCGCGGCGACGTCGGCATCGGCGGGCCCGGCCTCGCCGCGCACGCACTGCGCGCGGGCCTGGTCGACGAGCTGCAGGTCTACCTCTGCCCGGTCGTGGTCGGCGGCGGCAGCCGCTACCTTCCCGACGACGTGCGGCTGGACCTGCGGCTGCGCGAGCAGCACCGCTTCGACGGCGGCGTGGTCTTCCTGCGCTACGACGTCGGCCCGGGGTGAGGGGCCCGGCTCAGACCCGACGTCCCACCCAGGCGGTGCGGCTGCCGCGGACCGCGAGGTCGTCGCGGACCAGCACCGAGTCCGGGCCGTCGGCGGCCACGAGCCGGTCCAACGCGGCCAGGTCCTGCGG
Organism: uncultured Pseudonocardia sp.; assembly: GCA_966211265.1. Taxonomy (GTDB): domain Bacteria; phylum Actinomycetota; class Actinomycetes; order Mycobacteriales; family Pseudonocardiaceae; genus Pseudonocardia. The sequence goes on along the minus strand of CBIHNM010000021.1, from coordinate 8,785 downwards.
GTCCAGCTTCCCCGACATCGCGCCGCGCAGGCGGCTCAGGAACAGGTGCGCGTAGCGCCGGGCGTCGTCCGGGAGCGGGGCGAGGTCGATCGTGAACCGCCGCCGCGTGACCTCGAACCCGACCCGCTCGAGCACGGGCCCGTAGTCGGGGTGGGCGTTCGCACCGGCCGCGGCCATCACCGCCCGGGCGCGGTCCTCGAGCGCGGTGCCTGCCTCGTCGGTCAGGAAGCGCGGCTGGTCGTCCATCTCGATCACGGCGACCGTCCCGCCCGGCGCGAGGGCGGCGTGCACCTCGCGCAGCACCCGCTCCGGGTCGGCGAGGTGGTGCAACGTCGAGGCCGTCCACACCAGGTCGGCGGCCCCGATGGCGGGCCGGCGCGTGTCGAGGTCGGCGAGCTCGGCGCGCACCCGGCCCTCCAGCCCGCGTTCGCGGACCTTCGCGCGCACACGGTCGAGCATGCGCTGCGAGGAGTCCAGCGCGAGCACCGACGCATCCGGGAAACGGCGGGCGAGGGCGAGGGTGCCGGTGCCGGTCCCGGCACCGAGGTCGACGACCGTGCGGGCCGGGTCCGGGGTCTGCCCGGCAACCCATGCGGTGAGCTCGTCGAGGTACCCGGCGAGCACCTCGCCGTCGAGGTCGATCAGGTCGGCCAGCGCGGAGTCGTCGAAGACGCCGTGCGGGTGGGAGTGCGGGTGGTCGTGGTCGTGGTGCGCGGTCATGGCACGAGGGTAGGGCGAATCCTGCGTCGTACGCATACACTCTTGCTCATGACGCAAGAAGTCGCCGTGGACGCGGTCGTCCGCCAACGGATCCGCGGGCTGCGCCTGTCCCGTGGCTGGTCGCTGGACTCGCTCGGGGCACGCTGCCACCTGAGCCCGTCCACGCTGAGCCGGATCGAGACCGGTCACCGCCGGATGGCCCTCGACCAGCTGGTCCCGATCGCGCGGGCGCTGGGCACCACGCTCGACGCGCTCGTCGAACCGGTCGACGACGGGGACGTGGTGATCCGCCCGGAGCCCGCCCGCACCCCCGGCATGACGGTGTGGCTGCTCTCGCGCGACCGCGCCCTGCACGGCGCGACCGTGGCGAAGATGCGGATCACCCCGCAGCGCCCGGTCGACCCGGACGACCTCCCGGTGCATCCCGGCCGGGAGTGGTTCACCGTGCTCTCCGGGGTGGCCCGCCTCTACCTGGGGGAACGACGGCTGACCGTCCGTCCCGGCGAGGCCGCCGAGTTCTCGACGATGGTGCCGCACTTCATCGGTGCCGAGGGCGGACCGGTGGAGATCCTGACGATGTTCGACCAGGACGGCGAACGCGCCCACCTGCACGACGCCGCGGCCGACCGCCGTCAGCGCCCCGCGCCGGAGCCGGCCGGCGAGCAGGCCCCCGGTGCCGGATAGGCCCGCGGCCATCGAACCGGACCCGACCTCCGCCGGGTCAGCGCCGGCGCGCGAGAGCCTGCTTGGTCTCCTCGGACACGGGCGTGGCCAGCACGGCGGTGATCAGGTCGGTCAGGTTCTGGGTGAACAGGGTGTGGTCCTGGTGCGGGCTGTGCTTCGCGCGGCGGGAGAGCTCCAGGTAGACGAGGCGGACCGCGGCGAATCGCCGGTGCAGGGGGTGGCCGACGGCTTCGGGTGGCAGCAGCGGCGTGACGAGATCGGTCCAGCGCAGGACGCTTCGATCGGGGTCGCGCAGCACGAGGAGCGCGATGGGGTCCTCGTTGAGCGTGCGGGTGATCCGGCCGAGCAGCTCGTCCGCGATCAACAGGTAGGCGTGCCCGCCGTCGACGTCGGACAGCTTCGCGATCAGGGGCAGGATCAGGGCCGACGCCAGCGGCCGCAGGTCCTCCTGCCCGGACTGCTCGTACCGGTCGAGCAGGACGGTGCGACTCGCCCCGATCCCGCGCACGTGCCGGGTCAGGATCTCGCGGAGCAGGCCGTCGCGGTTCGTGAAGTGGTACTGCAGCGCGGAGGTGTTGCGTTGCCCGGCGGCCCGGGTGATCTCGCGGAGCGAGACACCCTCGACCCCGTGCTCGGCGAAGAGGCGCTCGGCCGCCTGGATCAGCGCTGTCCGCGTGTCCGACACCGGGGCGAGATCGTCGGACGTCGACCTGCGCGCCATGGTGGAAAGATACCGGAGCCGGCCGTGCCGCTCGTCATCGTCGCGTGTCGGTACGCCTCCGCGGTGATGCCGCCACCGCGTCGCAGCTCCGCGGTCCGCTCACCACGGCCCCGGGTGGGTCGCGGCGTCGATGGAGGGCCGGGTGGAGCGCCCGTTGGCACTCCACCCGGCCGGGCGGCCGCACCTGCATCCCCCTTTTGCAGGTACGGCGAGACCTGCACTTTCAGGATGTCCCGCCGTGCCGATGACACCCGGGATCAATGATCGGGGCGTCGTCGACACCGATCCGGAACCCGGAGTTGGCGAGCACGGAGCACGTGCACCCGCTCCTGATCGCCTCCGGGGATCCCGGCAGGTCTACAGGATATCCGGTCCGGCCTTCCGCAGCATCACTCACGCCGTTATCGAAATCGTCTTCCTCCTCGACGAGCGCGTTCTCGGCCAGGTTCACCGATTCAGTCTCCACGTATGACTCTCCGAATCCAGGACCCACGACGTTTCGTCGGCTCGCCATCGACACCGCCGGTAATCGACAGCAGGAGTAAGTCGGTCGATTTATACTCTCTTCGGACGTCCGGCGCCACCGTGACGGCCCACCCGGCGACCGCCCAAACGATCCCACGGGTCGCAGGTCACCGCCACAACCGGCCACGTCGTCCGCGGCAGCGACCGACCGTAGCCTGCCGGCTACTCCGGGCTTCTCGTCGAAAGGCGAGCGAGCCGCACCGACGGGCGCCCGGAAGCCCCGCGTGCCCGACGGAGGCGCCACCCTGAGTATTAACAACAGTTTCGGAGCGAGCCGGGCAGGGTCGGATCATGAACCGGACCTCGTCGGCGGCCGGGGCGGCCGAGGCCACATGATGCGCCGCAACCTGCGCCCGCCGCGGTCGTTAAGCCGAGTGACTGAAACGCCTACCGGTGATGCCGTGATCGATGCCGCGGACGATCGGGCAAGGGGGAAACATGACCGAACGTGCGCAGGCGTCGGCGCCGACGTCGCGACCGACCGTGGACCGGATCGACATCCAGGTGCCGGCACCGGGCGCTCCGGACGCCGCGACGCAGGGGTGCAGGTGTTCGGTGCTGGCCAACGCGGCATACCGGGACGGTGCGGCCGAGGAGCCGCTGATCGACCCCGCGTGCGAGATCCACACGGCTCCGGCGTCGACCGGGCGCGAACCCGCGAGGCACCCGGCCGCCCCTCGGCCGCAGCGCGACGGACGGGAGCCGGACGACCGCCACCCCTCCGGCCGGGCACCGTCACCCCACCCGCGTACGACGTCGACACCCGTCGCCGGTGGCGGGCCGGGCCATGACCACCGCACCTCGGACGAGGGACCGGCGCTCGCCGACTCCGCCAGATGAACCACGGTGGACCGATCGAGGGGCTGGTCCACCTGCCCGGGCAGCCGGGGCGGGGCGAGTCGGGGGACGCGACCCGCCCCGGCCGCCATTCGGCCCCACGAGGGCACCGTCGACCGGTCGAGAGCACCAGCGAGGCGATCACGTCGCCGAACGCACCGGCTCGGAACGGCAACGGGCCGTTCAGGTCGGCCACGCGCAGCTCGACGTCGTCGCCGAGGCGCTCCTCGGCCAGGCCGAGCATTCCGGCACTCGCGTCGAGCCCTGTGACGGCCGCGTCGCGGGCACGCAGCGCAGCGGAGAGCATCCCTGAGCCGCACCCGGCGTCGAGGATGCGGCCCGCTACGTATTCTGCGTCGAACAGTCTCTACTGCACCATGTCAGCAAGGGATGCCGTGCCTAGCTCCTGGGGTTTTCCGGGTCGAGATGAGCAATCAGCTCATTCTCGATCCCGGCAGTGGAGGAGAAGTAGCCCTGCACAGCCCGTTTAGTGACCCCGACGATGGCGGCGATCTCGTCGAGTGAGGGGTCCGGGTTGTCCTGGGCGAGCAACGCGCTCGTGACCTGCAGGATGGCGTCACGCATGTGCGACTCCCCTCCGACCTGGCATGGGCATGGTCCAGCACACCGCGGTGCCATCCACAGCGACGGTGCCGTCTGCGCGGGTGACGCTGCAGGTCAGTTTGGTGATCGGCTTATCGTCGCGGACTTCGGTGACCACAACGCGCCCGGTGATGAGATCTCCGGGGCGGACGGGAGCGGTGAAGCTCCAGGCCACCGACAAGAACACGGTTCCAGGGCCGGGAAGTTCCTCGGCGACGACCGCGTTGAGGATGGCGGTGGTGACCCCGCCCTGGACAACGATCTGACCGAATCGGGACGACTCGGCGGCCTGGGTGTCGTCATGCAGCGGGTTGCGATCACCGCTGATCATCGTGAACAGGTCGATGTCGTTCCCACATACCGCGCGGGACAGCTCGGCGGTGGAACCCACAGCCGGTTGTCCAAGCGGCCATGTCGACGTTGTAGCCATGACGACTCCTCGCTCGATGGGCGTCGTATTGTGGTGTTGTCGGGTGGCGCGAGCGCCAAGGAGCTGCATGGCGCGGACGCCGATGACAGGGCCGGGAACGAGCAGCAGGAACGCGTACTGCCATCCGACGGCGTCGGCGAGCAGCGGGACGAGCTGGATGCTGACCGCTGTCAGGGCGAACCCGACGGCGGTCTGCGCGGTCAAGGCGGTGCCGATGTGGCGCGGGTCAACGGTCTCGCTCAGCGAGGTGGAGAAGACGCCGGAATCGGCGACTACCGAGGCCCCCCACACCGCGCAGAACACCACGAGCAGTGCCGGCCCGGCCCGGAAGGCCAATGGCGAGAGAAGACAGCAGGCTCCGCTCACGACCAGCGCCGCAACGGCGGCCGGTGCGCGCCCGAACCGGTCGGCGCCCCATCCGCCGAGTAGGCAGCCGGCGACTCCGACGATGCCCATCGTGGCGAACACGACGAGTCCGACAGATCCCGGGAGCTCCCGTGCAGCAGGGCTCGCCAGCAGGAATGTGGGCAGCCAGGTCCAGAGGGCATAAAGCTCCCACATGTGGCCGAAGTAGCCGAGGTTCGCCAGGAGTGGTCCGCGTTGGGTGAACATCGCGAGCGAGTAGCGAGAATGTGGTGTGCCGGTGCCGCAGGCCAGGTATGGGCCAGGTCGCACGACAAGAATGGCAACCAGTGCGCCGAGCCCACCGAGTGCGGACGCGACAAGCAGGACGGTGGGCCAGGGGAGGGCACCGAGTCCGCTGATCAGTTGGGGCAGGATGGAGCCAAGCGTCAGCGCCCCGATCAGCACTCCCAGCGCAAGACCCCGGCCTGCACTGGGAGCCCAGGAGGCCATCAGCTTCATCCCGACCGGGTACACCCCGGCCAGGAATACCCCGGTCAGGAAGCGCAGCGGGAGCGCGGCACCCATCCCGTCGACGAACAGGGCCAGGACGACCGTGCACACCGCCGCCGAGGCCGCGCTCACCGCCAGCAAAGTGTGGGCAGCGACCCGGTCGGCGAGGTTCAGCGTCGCGGACCCGACCGCGCCGATGACGAAGCCGACCTGGGTGGCACCGGTCAGCCACACCGCGCCGACCGTGCTGATACCCCAGTCCTGACGCAGGCTCGGCACGACCGCAGAGACCGAGAACCACACCGTGAGACCCAGCACCTGGACAACGGCGATCGCAGCTCGCTGGCGACGCGCGGCCAGGCCCCGACGATCGCCGTGCTTGCCCTCCACGTCGTACCCCACGTGCCCACCCCTCAGCTGTGTGTGACGGTCACCGTAGACGGACCTGTCTGCCCATACAAGTCGGTATACCCGGCCGGTCGGGTGTGAGACGCTGAGGCGCGAGAACCGCATGCCTGGCGGTCTTCGAGCAGGGAACGAAGGTGGATACAGTGGACCGCCGAGTACGCCCGAATAAGCGAGATCTGATCGTCAAAGAGGCGTCGAGGCTGTTCTACGAGCGCGGCACCGGGCTCGGGGTGGACACCCTCATCGACGAGATCGGCGTCGCAAAAATGACGCTCTACAAGCACTTTCCCACCAAGGACGACCTCATTGTCGCCTGCCTGCGCTTCGTCGATGCCCGCTACCGCGACCGTCTACATGGTGGGCTCGCCGCGGGCAGCTCCGCGACCGAACGGGTGCTGGGAATCTTCGACTCGCTCCGGGACTGGTTCGCCACGCCGAGTTTCCGGGGTTGCGCGTTCGTCAACGCCACCGTGGAGCTTGCCGATCCGCAGCATCCCGCCCACGCCGCAGTCCTGGAGCACAAGATCAGCACCCGCGAATGGGTCGCCGAGCTACTGGCCGAGTGCGGACTCACCGACCCACAGTTCGTCGCGCGTCAGATCGTCCAGCTCATGGAAGGTGCCATCACCACCGCACTTCTCGAACACGATCCGACAGCTGCCGACGTCGCGCGGGCATCGGCAGCCCAGGTCCTGGCGGCAAGCGACGGCACCGACAAGTAGAAGTCGATAACGTGGCGACACGACGGGAGTCCGGTGAGCCGGGTGCCGATGGTGCGGGCCGGGGAACCGGCGATAGGCCGGTGTGGCGCTGGGCCGCCCGCCGTGCCCGTTTCTTCCAGGGCTTCGGGCTGCACGGGCTCCGGCACCACTTCGCGACCCTGCTGATCCACAACGGGGCGTCGGTCAAGAGACGGTGCAGCTCGCCCTGGGGCACGGCTCGCCGATGATCACGTTGAACCTACGCCCAGGTCAACGATCCGGATTCACGTACAGACTGCGCTTGGAGATGTACTGCACGACACCGTCGGGCACGAGGTACCAGACCGGGCGCCCTGCCGTGACCCGCTCGCGGCAGTCGCTCGACGAGATCGACAACGCCGGCACCTCGACGAGCGTGACGGACCCGTCGGGCAGGTGCTCGTCGCCGAGCTCGTAGCCGGGCCGGGTGACGCCGACGAAGTGCGCGTAGCGGAACAGCTCGTCGATCTTGCGCCAGGACAGGATCTGCTGCAGCGCGTCGGCGCCGGTGATGAAGAACAGCTGGTCCTCGGGCATCGCGGCGTGCAGGTCGGCGAGGGTGTCGGCGGTGTAGGTCGGGCCGTCGCGGTCGACGTCGACCCGGCTCACGGAGAACCGCGGGTTCGACGCCGTGGCCACCACGGTCATCAGGTAGCGGTCCTCGGCCGCGCTGACGACGCGTGTGGTCTTCTGCCACGGCTGACCGGTCGGCACGAACACGACCTCGTCCAGGGCGAACCGGTCGGCGACCTCGGAGGCCGCGACCAGGTGGCCGTGGTGGATCGGATCGAACGTCCCGCCCATCACGCCGATCTTGCGCTGCATCGGCGCAGACTATGCGGTCAGCGCCGCCGAGGCAGCGTGCCCGCGATCTCGCGGCGCCGCAGGTCGTCGCCCGCGGGGTAGGCGTGGCGGAACTGCACGCTGATCCGCGGCCCGCTCCCGCGGACCTTGGGCACGCTGTGCTGCCAGGTGCGCTGACACGATCCGCCCATCACCAGCAGGTCCCCGGACGCGAGCGGGAACGACACCGACGCACCCCCACCGCTCGGGCGCAGCCGCAACGGTCGGGTCGCGCCGAGCGAGACCAGTGCCACGACCGCGCTCGGCAGCTGCCGGGCGACCCGGTCCCCGTGCCAGGCCACGCTGTCCGCGCCGTCGCGGTAGAGGTTCGCACCGACCTGGGTGAACGCGACGCCGTAGCGCTCGCCCAGCGTCGTCGCCATCTGCGCCAGCAGCGGCTCCGGTCGGTCGGCGGGGTCCTCGGCGTCGACCCGCCAGCGATGGGTGACGCGCGGCTCGGGCACCGTCCGGTCGTACATCCACAGCTCGTGCCCGCGCCACGGCGTGGTCTCCAGGAGCCGGACGAACAGCTCATCGGCACCGCGGCACCAGCCCGGTACGACCTCGACCCAGGCGCCGTGGGCGAGCTCGTGCCGGCACAGTCCCTCGAACCCGCCGGGCCCGCGGCCGGCCTCCGGCGCGGTGTCGAACAACGAGGACTGCCAGCTCAGGTCGACCGCCACCCCCCCACGGTAACGGCTGTCGAACACAAGTTCGATACTCCGTCCGTGGCACCCCGTGCCCGCGGGCGGTGCGATGATCACGACTCGACCCGTTCCCGAGAGGCGGCCCGGCATGGTCCCGACATCCGGCGGCAGCGCGCGCGGTGCGGTGCTGTCCTACATCGGCCTGCGCCGCGGCATCGGGGTGATCGGCATCGCGCTGCCGGTCGTCCTCGCGACCGGGAACCTGCTGCTCACCGGCGAGGGGCTGCGGTCCTCGATCAGCAGCTACTACTACACCGGGATGCGCGACGTGCTGGTCGGCAGCCTGTGCGCGGTCGGGGTGTTCCTGTTCTGCTACCGCTACGAGCGTCCCGACGACTGGCTGGGCAACCTGGCCGGCGTGTCGGCGGTCGGGGTCGCCCTGTTCCCGACGCGCCCGGACGGCGCGGCGGTGGCGGCCCAGACCGTCGTCGGCTGGCTGCACCTGGCGTTCGCCGTGACGTTCTTCGCCTCGCTCGCGGGGTTCTGCCTCGTCCTGTTCACCCGCGACGGCGGCGCCCCGACCGCGCGGAAGTCGGCGCGCAACGCGGTCTACCGGACCTGCGGTGTCGTGATCCTCGCCTGCCTCGCGCTGGCCCCGCTGACCGCCGCGTTCGTGCCGGACGAGGTCGCCGGCGCGCTGCACGTGCTGTTCTGGCTGGAGTCGGCCGCGATCGTGGCGTTCGGGATCGCCTGGTTCGTCAAGGGCGAGACG
>CBIHNM010000020.1:0-25860 GCA_966211265.1 uncultured Pseudonocardia sp. | reverse complement strand
GGGCCGGGAACGGGTCGCCCGCGGCCCGGCGGACCAGTGCCGGGATCATCTCGCCGTCCGGGTCGGGGCCGCAGCGGCCCACGAGCACCAGGTTGCCGAAGCGTCGCCCGCGCAGGACGTCCGGGGCGGCGACGAGGGCGAGCCCGGTGAACACCGCGGCCGCGGTCGCGATCTGGCCGGGCAGGAACGGCCAGGGCGCGCCGTCACCGAGGTTGGCGACGGAGACCCCGCCCGGTGCGAGCACCCGGACGACCTGGGTCGTGAACTCCACCGTGGTGACCTGGGCGGGGGTCCGCGCACCGGCGAACACGTCCGTCACCACCAGGTCGAACGCACCGGTCGGCAGCGTCGACAGCGTTGCCCGGGCGTCGCCGGTGACCACGTCGAGCCCGTCCTCGGGGCCGGGGCCGGGCAGCCGGTGGGCGACCAGCTCGGCCAGCGCGCCGTCGAGCTCCACGACGGTCTGGGTGGATCCGGGCCGGGTCGCGGCCAGGTAGCGGGCCAGCGTCCAGGCCCCGCCGCCCAGGTGCAGCGCGCGCAGTGGGCGGGCCGGTTCGCCGAGCAGGTCCACCACGTGCGCGATCCGCCGGACGTACTCGAACTCCAGGTGTTCGGGGTCGGCCAGGTCCACGTGCGACTGGGCGGTGCCGTCGAGCAGCAGTGTCCAGGCCTGCGGGCGGTCCGGGTCGGCGATCAGCTCGGCCGTGCCGTGGTCGACCTCGGCGCGGACGACGACGGGGGCGGGCCGGCCCGCGAGGGGGCCGCCGGGGCGAGGGCTGCGGGGCACTCCGGCCATGCTGCCGCCACGCCGCGGCGGCGGTGCCACGACGCGCGGAGGCACGGCCGGTCGGGCCAGCCCGCCTGCCGCCGGGCGGACCCGGGAACAGGGCCGGACGGCCGCACTACACGCCCGCACCGACGCGGCGCGGTCCGATGCCGCCGTTCGCCGCGGGTCCGTGCACAACCCGGCCCGCGCATCCACGGGTCCGGGACCGTCCCGTCACGGCGAGGCGATCGGCGCCAGGATCGGCCCGTGCAACGACCCCTCGCCGCGCTGTCGCCCGCCCTGGCGTCGCCGGGCACGGCGCCGCCGCTCCCGCCGACCGTGGTGGCCGTCGTGGTGGCCGCCACCGTCGGTGCCGTCGCCGGTGGGCTGACCCGGCGGTGGCTGGCCCGGCTGCGGCGCGGGGCCGACGTACCGGCGCCGTGGTGTGAGCTGGCCTCGGCGCCGGTGTGGTCGGTGCCGGTACTGGGGTGGTCGGTGGGGGCGGTCCCGGGCGCCCTGCTGCCGCTGCTGCTCGGGCTGGGCTGGCTCGGGGTGGCCGGGTCGGCGGTGGACCTGCGCCGGCACCGGCTGCCCGACGTCCTGACCCTGCCCGCACTGCCGTGCGTGCTGGCCCTGCTCGTGCCGGTGGGCGCCGAGGCGGTGCTGCGCGGCGCCGCGGGCGCGGTGCTGCTCGCCGCGGCGCACGCGGCCGTGCACCTGATCGCGCCGTCGGCGATGGGGGCGGGCGACGTGAAGCTGGCGGCCCCGGTGGGTGCGGCCCTGGCCGGGCCGTCCTGGGCGGCGCTGCCCGCCGGTGCGGTGCTCGCGCTGCTGCTGACCGGCCTGCTCGCGGTCGGTGGGATGCTGGCCGGACGGTGCGACCGGTGGACCCGGCTGCCGCACGGCCCGTCGATGCTGGCCTCGGCGTGGGCGGTGGTCCTGGTCACCGCGGGTTCGGCGGGCGTCGCCGGGGTCGGGTGAGAGGATGGACGCCGTGCTGCGATGGATCACCGCCGGGGAGTCCCACGGTCCTGCGCTGGTGGCCGTGCTGGAGGGCATGGTCGCCGGTGTCGAGATCACCACGAAGGAGCTCGGCGCCGAGCTCGCGCGACGCAAGCTCGGCCACGGCCGGAGCCCGCGGATGTCGTTCGAGGCCGACGAGCTCGAGGTGATCGGTGGCCTGCGGCACGGGATCACCCAGGGCGGCCCGTTCGCGGTGCGGATCGGGAACACCGAGTGGCCCAAGTGGGAGACGGTGATGGCGGCCGACCCGGTCGAGGAGGAGCTGATCGCCACCCGCGCCCGCAACGCCCCGCTCACCCGTCCGCGGCCCGGGCACGCGGACCTGGCCGGCATGACCAAGTACGGCTTCGACGACGCCCGGCCGGTCCTGGAGCGGGCCAGCGCCCGGGAGACGGCGTCGCGGGTCGTGCTCGGGACGGTGGCCAAGGCGTTCCTGCGGCAGGCCTTCGGCGTCGAGATCGTCTCGCACGTGGTCGCGATCGGCGCGGTCGACGCCCCCGACGACGGCCCGCTGCCCGGGCCCGGGGACTCCGACCGGGTGGACGCGAGCCCGGTCCGCGCGTTCTCCGAGCAGGCCTCCGCCGCGATGACGGCCGAGATCGACGCCGCGCACGACGACGGCGACACCCTCGGCGGGGTGATCGAGGTGATCGCCTACGGGATGCCGGTCGGGGTCGGGTCCTACGTCCAGGCCGACCGGCGCCTCGACGCCCGCCTGGCCGGCGCGCTGATGGGCGTGCAGGCGATGAAGGGCGTCGAGATCGGCGACGGCTTCCGCACCGCGCACCGGCGCGGCAGCGTCGCGCACGACGAGATGATCCCCGCCGGTGGGCCGTCCGCGGGCGGCGGGATCCCGGTCGAGCGGCTGTCCAACCGCGCCGGGGGGATCGAGGGCGGCATGACCAACGGCGAGCCGGTCCGGGTCCGGGTCGCGATGAAGCCGATCTCGACCGTGCCCCGTGCGCTGCGCACGGTCGACACCGCCACCGGTGAGGAGGCCGTGGCCATCCACCAGCGCTCGGACGCGTGCGCGGTGCCCCGGGCCGGGGTGGTCGTGGAGTCGGTGACGGCGCTGGTGCTGGCCCAGGCGGCCCTGGAGAAGTTCGGCGGCGACTCGATCGCCGAGACCCGGCGCAACCTCGCGGGCTACCTCGAGGCCTCGGCCGGGGCCGGGGGCCCGCGATGAGCGCCGCCGGTACGGGCCCGGACACCGAGGGCCGTCCGTCCGTCGTCGTGGTCGGCCCGCCCGGGTCCGGGAAGTCGACGATCGGCAAGCTGCTGGCGCGCCGCCTGGAGCTGGGTTTCGCCGACACCGACGCGATCATCGTCGAGCGGATCGGGCGCCCGATCGCCGACATGTTCACCACCGACGGCGAGGACGCGTTCCGCGCCCTGGAGTGCGAGGTCGTCGCCGAGGCGCTGCGCGCGGGGCACGGGGTGCTCGCCCTGGGCGGCGGCGCCGTGCTGGCGCCGCAGACCCGCGAGCTGCTGCGCGGGCACCGGGTGCTGGCCCTCGATGTCAACCTGTCCGACGGGATGCGCCGCACCGGGATGTCCACCGCCCGCCCGCTGCTGGCCGGGGTCAACCCGCGCGCCACGTTCCGCGCGCTGCTCGAGGCCCGCGCCGCGCTCTACCGCGAGGTCGCCACCGTGCAGGTGGACACCTCGCGCCGCAGCCCCAACCAGGTCGTCGCCGCGGCGCTGGCCGCGCTCGGGGGGCCGCCGGTTGCCGAACCGTCCGCCTCGCCGGACGCGCCCGACCCTCTGGACCGGCCCACCACCCGCGACGACGCGCCGTTGCCGACCCCCGGCGTCGGCGCCCCGGAGCGGGGGGAGGACTCGTGAGCGCCCCGGCCACCGGCACCGACCGCGACGCGCCCGGCCCGGAGGGGACCAGCCGGATCGAGGTCGCCGCGGAGCGCCCCTACCCGGTGTGGGTGGGTCACGGCGCCGCCGCCCGGCTGCCGGAGACCGTGACCGGGCTCGGTGCGCGCTCGGCGCTGGTGGTGCACCCGCCGACGCTGTCCGCCCGCGCGGAGGCCGCGCGTGAGGAGCTCGCCGCGGCCGGGGTGGCCGCGCACCGCATCGAGGTCGCCGACGCCGAGGACGGCAAGTCCCTGGACAGCCTCGCGCGGTGCTGGCAGGCGTGCGCCGACGCCGGGCTCACCCGCGCCGACGTCGTGGTCGGTCTCGGCGGGGGAGCGGTCACCGACCTGGCGGGGTTCGTCGCCGCCACCTGGATGCGCGGGGTGGCGGTGGTGCACGTGCCCACCACGCTGCTGGCCATGGTCGACGCCGCGGTGGGCGGCAAGACCGGCATCAACACCGCGGCCGGGAAGAACCTGGTCGGGGCGTTCCACGAGCCCGCCGCGGTCCTGGTGGACCTGGACACGCTGCGCACCCTGCCCGAGGCCGAGCTCGTCGCCGGCTCCGCCGAGGTGCTCAAGGCCGGGTTCATCGCCGACCCGGTGATCCTGGACCTGGTCGAGCCCGACCCGGTCGCCGCGCTGGACCCGGGCGGGACGGTCCTGGCCGAGCTGGTGCGTCGCTCGATCCGGGTCAAGGCCGACGTCGTCGGCGCGGACCTGCGCGAGTCGCACCTGCGGGAGATCCTCAACTACGGCCACACGCTCGGGCACGCGGTGGAGCGCCGCGAGGACTACCGGTGGCGCCACGGCAGCGCCGTGTCGGTCGGCCTGGTGTTCGCCGCCGAGCTCGCCCGGGCCGCGGGACGGCTCGACGACGCGACCGCCGACCGGCACCGCACCGTGCTCGAGGCGGTGGGCCTGCCGGTGACCTACGTCCCCGGAGCGCTGCCCGAGCTGGTGGAGACGATGAAGGGGGACAAGAAGTCCCGGGCCGGGATGCTGCGCTTCGTCGTGCTCGACGGCCTGGCCCGGCCCGGCCGCCTGGAGGGCCCGTCACCGGAGCTGCTCGAACACGCCTACTCGGTGCTCACCGCGTCCCGCTGACCCCGGTACCGCCCCCGTGCGGCCCGGGCTCAGTTGCCGAACGCGGCGCGGAACTGCTCGGCCGAGGTGGCGCGGTAGACCATGTTGGTGCGCTGGACGTCCTGCAGCGGGGCGCTGGGGGCGTCGGAGTAGCGGTGCCCCGGGTAGACGGTCGGGTTGCCGGGCAGCCCGGCCAGGTGCTGCAGGCTGCGGTAGATCGCGTCGACGTCGCCGCCGGGGAAGTCGGTGCGCCCGCAGCCCTGCAGGAACAGCGTGTCCCCGGCGACCAGGCGCGGGCCCTCGGGCCCCTCGAGCAGGAAGCACTGGCTGCCCGGTGTGTGCCCGGGGGTGTGCAGCAGCCGGATCGCGATCGCGCCGACCTGCACGACGTCGTCGTGGTCGTGCGGGGTGAGGTCGGTGGCGGACAGGCCGGTGGTCCGGGTGACCCAGTCCGACTCGTCGCGTTGCACGTGCACCGGCACCGGGTTGCGCCCGAGCAGCTCGGCGAGCCCCACCAGGTCGAAGCCCATCATCGAGCCGCCGATGTGGTCGGGGTGGTGGTGGGTGGCCAGCACGCCGGTCAGGCGCATGCCGTCCGCGTCCAGGGTGGCCAGCAGGTCCTCCGGGGAGTAGGCGGGATCCACCACGACGGCCTCACCGGTGGCGCGGTCACCGATCAGGTACGAGAAGTTGACCATCTGGGTGGCCACCGGGTCGCCGACGGCGAAGTCCTGACCGGACAGCAGCTGGCGGAAGTACAGGCCCTCACTCATGCCGGACACCCTAGGCTCCCGGCCATGGCTGCACCCGAGCGGCGCGACGCGCTGCGCGTCGCCCTGCGCGCCGAGGGACTCGACGCGATCCTGCTCACCGACCTGGTCGGCGTCGGTTACCTCAGCGGTTTCACCGGGTCCAACGCCGCGCTCGTCGTCGGCGCGGCGGGCCCGGACGACGACGTGTTCTGCACCGACGGCCGCTACACCACCCAGGCCGCGGCCGAGGTCGGCGACGTCCGCACGGTGATCGCGCGCGCCTGTGCGACGGCGGCGGCGCGCTCGGTGGCGCCCGGCACCGTGCTGGGCTACGAGTCCGACCACCTGAGCGTGGACGCCCACGCCGCACTCGTCGCGGCCGCCCCCGGACGGCACCTGCGCGCCGCCCCCGGGCTGGTCGCCCGGCTGCGGGCGGTCAAGGACGCGGCGGAGGTCGAGGCCGTGCGGTCCGCGTGCGCGGTGGCCGACGCGGCGCTGGCCGGCCTGGTCGCCGACGGCGTCCTCGTGCCGGGGCGCACCGAGCTCGAGGCGGCGCTGGAGCTGGAGACCCGGATGCGGCGGCTCGGGGCGAGCGGCCCGGCGTTCGAGACGATCCTCGCGACCGGGGCGCACTCGGCGATCCCGCACCACCGGCCGACCCGTACCGAGCTGCGGCGCGGCGACCTCGTGAAGATCGATTTCGGGGCGCTGGTCGAGGGCTACCACTCGGACATGACCCGGATGTTCGTCCTCGGTCCGGCCGCCGGGTGGCAGCGCGAGCTGCACGACCTGGTCGGGGCCGCGCAACGGGCCGGGCGCGAGGCACTGGGCCCCGGCGCCGAGGTCCCCGCGGTGGACGCCGCCGCCCGGGACGTGGTCGCCGCAGCCGGGTTCGGCGCGCAGTTCGTGCACGGGCTGGGCCACGGCGTCGGGCTGCAGATCCACGAGCCGCCCTGGCTCTCGGCGACGGGCACCGGGACGATCGCGGCCGGTCACGTCCTCACGATCGAGCCGGGTGTCTACCTGCCCGGCCGCGGCGGCGTCCGGATCGAGGACACCCTGGTCGTGCGGGAGGACGGGGCCGAGTCGCTGACCACGGCCACCCGGGAGCTCGTCGAGGTCTAGGCGCGGGCCCGGACCAGGGGCAGGTACACCTCGTCGAGGATCTCGACCAGCACGTCGTCCGGGACGACCGGTGCGCCGCGCATGACGAACTCGTTGCGCACCAGAACGATCGCCACCGTGGCGACCCGCGGGTGCAGGGCCTCGGGTCGCACTTCCCCACGGGCGACGGCCCGTCCCAGGACGGTCAGCCACTGCGCGGCACCGTCGTCGCGGGGCTCCCCCCGGAGCCGGTCGAGCAGCTCCGGGGCACCGCCGACGGCGGCGAGCAGGTCGCGCAGGATGCCGCCCAGCGGCGAGCTCCAGTGCCGGTTCGCCCGGCGCAGCAGCTCCAGCGCGTCCTCGCGCAGGTCGCCGGTGTCGGGCGGGTCCACGGACGTGGCCAGCAGGCGATAGGCCTCGATGCCGAGTGCGGTGCGGTTCGGCCACCGCCGGTAGATCGCGTTCTTGTTCGTGCCGGCCCGCTCGGCCACCCGGTCCATGGTCAGGCCGGGGTAGCCGGACGCGGTGAGCTCGTCGGCGGCGGCACGCAGGATCGCGCGCTCCAGGGCCGGTCCGCGGCGTCGCGTCCGGGCGGCCGCGGGGTCGTCGCCGGCCATGTCCCTCCCTATCGGTGGTGACGCGACGTACCGTTGCCGATCGCGTCCGAGCAGCCTACCGTCCCAGATACGGTACATGGAGTACCGTAAGTGCGGCGAGGCGGAGGACGGCCGATGAGGGTGAACGGGATCAACTACGACGCGGGTTTCGTCCACCGTGGGATCAGCACCCACGAGCGTTTCGATCCCGCCGTGGTGGCGCGCGAGATGCGCATCATCCGCGAGGACCTGCACTGCACGGCCGTGCGGATCACCGGTGGGGACCCGGATCGCCTCGAGACCGCGGCCGAGGCCGCCGCGGCGGCCGGGCTGCAGGTGTGGTTCTGCCCGTTCGTCTGCGACCTCACGGTCGCCGAGATGCTCGCGCTGGTCGCGGACTGTGCCGACCGTGCGGAACGACTGCGCCGCGGCGGCGCCGACGTCGTGTTCCTCGTCGGGTCCGAGCTGAGCCTGTTCGTCGCGGGGCTCCTGCCCGGCGCGACGTTCCTCGACCGCGCCGCACTGCTGCGGGACCCGGGCGCGCCCCGGGTGCGCGACAGCATGGCCACGCTCCCGCAGCGGCTCGACGCCGTGCTCGCCCGCGCCGTGAGGTCGGCCCGGGAGCGGTTCGCGGGAGCCGTCAGCTACGCGTCGCTGCCGTTCGAGCGGGTCGACTGGGCCCCGTTCGACATCGTCTCGACCGACGCCGGTTACCGCTCCACCGAGACCGACGAGGAGTTCCGGGCCGGGATCCGTGCCCTGGCCGCGCACGGCAAGCCGGTCGCGATCACCGAGTTCGGCTGCACGACGCACGTCGGCGCTGCGCGCAAGGGCGGGCGCGGCGGCGACATCGTCGAGAGCGAGGGCGGCCGGGTCGTGCGGCTCGACGGCGACTACGTCCGCGACGAGTCCGAGCAGGCGGCCTACCTGTGCGAGCAGTGGGACGTGTTCGACCGGGAGGGCGTCGACGCGGCGTTCGTCTACACGTTCGCGAACTACCACCTGCCGCACCGGGCGGAGCCGCGCGCGGACCTGGACATGGCCGCCGCCGGCATCGTGGCCGTATGGGAGGACCGCCTGGGCGAGACCTACCCGGACATGGCGTGGGAGCCCAAGGCGGCGTTCTCCGCACTCGCCGACCGGAACCGCCGCGCGGCCGCGACCCGGGCGGACGGCACCGGGGCCGGTGGGTGATCCCGGCAGCGCGGACGGGCTCACGTCGGGCCCGGAGACCGCACCGGTACGCTGGACGGACCCGTGCGCACCGCTCGTAGCGGCGGCGCACCCGGTCCGACCGCGACCGGAGCCGTCCTCGCCGGGATCGGCCACCCGCGGATCGGGACCGACCACGACGTAGGCACGCACCATCCCGACCCGAGCAGGAGAACGCGCACGTGGCTTCGACCAACGACCTGAAGAACGGCCTGGTGCTGAACCTGGACGGCCAGCTGTGGTCGGTCACGGCGTTCCAGCACGTCAAGCCGGGTAAGGGCGGTGCCTTCGTGCGCACCACCCTGAAGAACGTGATGACCGGCAAGGTCGTCGACAAGACGTTCAACGCGGGCAGCAAGGTCGAGACCGCGACCGTGGACCGTCGCGACATGACCTTCCTCTACCGCGACGGCAACGACTTCGTGTTCATGGACGGCGACACGTTCGACCAGCTCCCGATCCCGGAGAAGACGGTCGGCGACTCGGCGAACTACCTGCTGGAGAACCAGGTCGCGCAGATCTCGTTCCACGAGGACGCGCCGCTGTTCGTCGAGCTGCCGACCTCGGTGGAGCTGGTCATCTCGCACACCGACCCGGGCGTGCAGGGCGACCGCTCGACCGGCGGCACGAAGCCGGCCACGCTGGAGACCGGCGCCGAGATCCAGGTCCCGCTGTTCCTCGAGACCGGTACCAAGGTCAAGGTGGACACGCGCGACGGCCGGTACCTCGGCCGCGTCTGACGTGCGCGCACGGACGAAGGCACGTAAGCGCGCACTGGACATCCTGTTCGAGTCCGAGGCCCGCGGGGACGCCCCGGGCGAGGTGCTGGCCCAGCGCCGCGAGACCGACGACGCGCCGCCGGTCTCGGACTACGCCGCGCTGCTGGTCGAGGGCGTGACGGCGCACCTGGGCCGGATCGACCAGCTGATCACCGAGCACGCCGAGGGCGACTGGACGGTCGACCGGATGCCGGCCGTGGACCGCACGCTGCTGCGGATCGGGGTCTACGAGTTGCTCTGGGTCGACGAGATCGACGACCCGGTGGCGATCACCGAGGCCGTCGAGCTGGCCCGCACGCTGTCCACCGACGACAGCCCGCGCTACGTGAACGGGGTCCTCGGCCAGATCTCCGACATCGCCGAGCACCTGCGCGCCACCCTCTGACCCGTGCGTCGCGACGGTCGCCACGGCGACCATCGCCAGGCACGGGGCGCGTGAATGTCCCGGACACCGTGGGTGTCCGGGACGCGGTGTGTCCGGGCGGAGGCTCCGTCGCGTCCTTCCCCTGGCGCGCCGGCCGCCGTCGCCCTACTCGACGCGGTTCGCCGGACGTGCGTCCTGCGGCAGGACGCCCCAGTCGATGAGCTGCTCGGTGAGCTCGCCCGGGGACATGTCGTAGATGATCGCCAGCGAGCGCAGGTCCTCGGCGCGGATCGAGAGCACCTTGCCGTTGTAGTCGCCGCGCTGGCTCTGGATGGCCGCGGCGTAGCGGGCCAGCGGGCCCACCTTGTCCGCGGGCAGCTGCTGCAGCCGCTCCAGGTTGATCACGATCTTCGTGGCGGGCTCGCTACCGGAGGGGATGCGCCCCTCGGGAAGCAGCTCGGCCACCGGGACCCCGTAGAAGTCGGCCAGCTCGGCCAGCTTCTGCACGGTCACCGCGCGGTCGCCTCGTTCGTAGGAGCCGACGACGACGGCCTTCCACCGCCCCCCCGACTTCTGCTCGACGCCGTGCAGCGACAGCCCCTGCTGCTGTCGGATGGCCCGGAGTTTTCCTCCGAGGGCCTTGGCGTAGTCGCCCATCTGGCGGTCCCCTCATTCCGGTGCTCGGCGTTCGTGTCGGCCCGGACGGGGCGAGTCGCGCGATGCGGCGATCGTCCGGGTCGAAGGAGGTGGCGCCGCGCGGCGAGCCCGTCGTCGCACACCCTCACGTTCCTCAATTGATACGGAGAGTAATCTTCCGGGTCCTGTCCGGTGTGGTCAAGCGCGACCCCCTTCCCAGGGCATTGACGAGCTGATTCCCACACGTTCGGGTCAGTCGTCGTCCCCCTACAGCGGTAGCAGACGGTGCAGGACCGGCGGACCAGAGCCGAGCGGGCGACGGGCCGTGACGCCGGTACTGCGCGGAACCGGGGTATCGCGAACTCGCGCCGCCCGCCGCGACGGCGGCTCATCGTGATCGGACCGTGACACCGCCAGGGTGACAAGGGGGAGCGTGGCGTTCGTCGCGTCGGCGCCTCCGGAGGCCGGTCGCGACCGATCGGGTTGCTAGGTTGGGCGGGCACACCGTCCTTTAAAGCCCGTCCGGTGAGGCGGGGAAGGAGCACCTCGTGGCGAACCTGCGCCGCGGGGACGTCGACGGCGGGCAGGACCCCACCCGGGAGCTGCTCAGCGCCGCCGACGTCACCCGCACGATCGCGCGCATCGCGCACCAGATCATCGAGAAGACCGCGTTCTCGCCGGAGTCGGCCGAGGACCTCGTGCTGGTCGGCGTCCCGACCCGCGGGGTGCACCTCGCGCACCGCCTGGCCGCGGCGATCACCGAGTTCACCGGCGCCAGCCCGGCCGTGGGTTCGGTGGACGCCACCCTCTACCGCGACGACCTGCGGCGGGGCCCCGCGCGGGCGCTGGAGGACACCGCGATGCCCGAGGGCGGGGTCGACGACAAGCTGATCGTGCTCGTCGACGACGTCCTGATGTCGGGCCGCACCACCCGCGCCGCGCTGGACGCCCTGCGTGATCAGGGCCGGCCCCGTGCCGTGCAGCTCGCGGTGCTGGTCGACCGCGGCCACCGCGAGCTCCCGATCCGCGCCGACTACGTCGGCAAGAACGTCCCGACCGCGCGCACCGAGCAGATCCTGGTGCTGCTGACCGAGTCCGACGGCCGCGACGGCGTCGCCATCGGGCTGGCCGCGAACCCGCCCGGTCCGGCCGACCCCGGGTCCGGCCCCGGATCGACGGCCGCCACCGAACCGGAGGGAGAGGCGTGAGGCACCTGCTCTCGGTCGCCGACCTGGATGCCACCGCGGCCACCGCCCTGCTCGACACCTCCGACCGGCTGCGCCAGGCGCTGCTCGGCCGCGAGGTGCGCAAGCTCCCCACGCTGCGCGGCCGCACCGTGATCACGATGTTCTACGAGAACTCCACCCGGACCCGGGTCTCGTTCGAGGTCGCCGGCAAGTGGATGAGCGCCGACACCGTCAACGTCAGCGCGTCCGGCTCCTCGGTGTCCAAGGGGGAGTCCTTGCGCGACACCGCACTGACACTGTCCTCGATGGGCGCCGACTGCGTGGTGGTGCGGCACCCGGCCTCCGGCGCCGCGCACCGGCTGGCCGGGTGGATGGACCACGACGAGAAGGCCACCGGCACCCACACCAGCATCGTCAACGCCGGCGACGGCACGCACGAGCACCCGACGCAGGCCCTGCTCGACGCGGCCACCCTGCGTGAGCGCCTCGGCCGGATCGCCGGGCGGCGGATCGGCATCGTCGGCGACGTGCTGCACAGCCGGGTCGCCCGGTCCAACGTGCTGCTGCTGGCCACCCTGGGCGCCGAGGTGGTGCTGGTCGCGCCGCCCACGCTGCTGCCGGTCGGGGTGGACCAGTGGCCGTGCCGGGTCAGCCACGAGCTCGACGCCGAACTGCCCGCGCTGGACGCGGTGATGATGCTGCGGGTGCAGGCCGAGCGGATGCACGGCGGGTTCTTCCCGTCGGCGCGCGAGTACGCGGTCGGCTACGGCCTGTCCGAGAGCCGCGCCGCCCTGCTGCCCGACGGCGCGCCGGTGCTGCACCCCGGCCCGATGGTGCGCGGCATGGAGATCGCGCCCGCGGTCGCCGACGGGCCCAGCTCCGCGGTCCTGGCCCAGGTGCGCAACGGCGTGCACGTGCGGATGGCCGTCCTCTACCACCTTCTCGCGGGAGCACCCGAATGAGCAGCCTTCTGATCACCAACGCGCGCCCGTACGGCGAGGACCCGGTCGACGTGCTGGTCACCGACGGGGTCGTCGCCTCGATCGGGACCGGCCTGACCGCGCCCGAGGACGCCGAGTGCCTCGACGCCGGCGGTGCGGTGCTGCTGCCCGGCCTCGTCGACCTGCACGTGCACCTGCGCGAGCCCGGCGGCGAGGAGTCCGAGACGATCGAGACCGGCAGCCACGCCGCGGCACTCGGCGGGTTCACCGCGGTGTTCGCGATGCCCAACACCGACCCGGTGGCCGACTCCGACGTCGTCGTGGAGCACGTGCGCCGGCGCGGCGAGGAGATCGGGCTCGTCGACGTGCACCCGGTCGGGGCCGTCACCGTCGGCCTGGGCGGGGAGCGCCTCGCCGAGATGGGCACGATGGCCGGCTCCCGGGCGCAGGTCCGGATGTTCTCCGACGACGGGCGCTGCGTGCACGACCCGCTGATCATGCGCCGCGCGCTGGAGTACGCGTCCGCGCTGAACGTGGTCATCGCCCAGCACGCCGAGGACCACCGGCTCACCGGTGGCGCGCAGGCGCACGAGGGCGCCGTCGCCGCACGGCTGGGGCTGGCGGGCTGGCCGGCCAGCGCCGAGGAGACGATCGTGGCCCGGGACTGCGCGCTGGCCCGCGACGCCGGTGCCGCGCTGCACGTCTGCCACATCTCCTCGGCCCGCACGATCGAGGTGCTGCGCACCGCGAAGGCGGCCGGGGTCCGGGTCAGCGCCGAGGTCACCCCGCACCACCTGCTGCTCACCGACGGGCGCCTGACCGGCTACGACCCGGTGAACAAGGTGAACCCGCCGCTGCGCACCGCGGAGGACACCCGCGCGATGCGCGAGGCGCTGGCCGAAGGCGTGATCGACGTCGTGGCCACCGACCACGCCCCGCACGCCGCGCAGTACAAGGACACCGAGTGGGCCGTGGCGAAGCCGGGGATGCTCGGGCTGCAGACGGCGCTGTCGGTGCTGGTGGAGACGATGGTCGAGCCGGGCCTGCTGGACTGGCACGGCGTGGCGCGGGTGCTCTCCGAGCGCCCCGCCGAGATCGGCGGGCTGCCCGACCAGGGCCGCCCGATCGCCGAGGGCGAGCCGGCGACGTTCGCCCTCGTCGACCCGGACGCGCAGTGGACGGTGCGCGGCGCGGCACTGGCGAGCAGGGCGGCGAACACGCCGTACGAGGGAATGCGGCTGCCCGCAGTGGTGACCGCGACGGTTCTGCGTGGCCGGATCACGGCACGGGACGGGAAGGTGCAGGCATGACCGGCGCAGCAACGACGGCGCGCTCCGCGGGCGCGGGGGCCGGCGGCGGGCGCAGCCCGCGCCACGGCGAGAACACGGCGCTCCTCGTCCTCGAGGACGGACGGATCTTCCGCGGCGAGTCCTTCGGGGCGGTCGGGGAGTCCCTCGGCGAGGCGGTGTTCACCACCGGCATGACCGGCTACCAGGAGACGCTGACCGACCCGTCCTACCACCGCCAGATCGTGCTGCAGACCGCGCCGCAGATCGGCAACACCGGATGGAACGGCGAGGACGACGAGTCCGCCCGGATCCAGGTCGCCGGCTACGTCGTGCGCGACCCGTCGCGGCGGGCGTCGAACTGGCGCTCCACCGGGTCGCTGGCCGACGCGCTGGCCACCCAGGGCGTGGTCGGGGTCGCCGGCATCGACACCCGGGCCGCGGTGCGGCACCTGCGCGAGCGCGGCGCGATGCGGGCCGGGCTGTTCTCCGGACCGTCCCTGGACACCGACGAGGTGCTGCTCGAGCGGGTGCGCCGGAGCCCGCCGATGGAGGGCGCGGACCTCTACGGCGCCGTCACCACCCCGGAGCCCTACGTCGTGCCGGCGGTGGGGGAGCGGCGCTTCGTCGTCGCCGCGCTGGACGTCGGGATCAAGTTCAACACCCCGCGGATGCTGGCCGCGCGCGGCGTCGAGGTGCACGTGCTGCCCGCCGACACCGCGATCGAGGCGATCGACGAGCTGCGCCCGGACGGGTTCTTCCTGGCCAACGGCCCCGGGGACCCGGCCACCGCGGACGGGCCGGTCGCGCTGACCAGGCAGGTGCTCGAACGCCGGATCCCGCTGTTCGGGATCTGCTTCGGCAACCAGATCCTGGGCCGGGCGCTGGGCCGGGGCACCTACAAGCTGCGCTACGGCCACCGCGGCATCAACATCCCGGTGATCGAGCACGCCACCGGGCGGGTCGCGATCACCTCGCAGAACCACGGCTTCGCCGTGCAGGGCGAGGCGGGCGAGCGGTTCACGACGCCCTACGGGAACGCACAGATCACCCACACCTGCCCCAACGACGGCTGCGTCGAGGGGCTGGCGGGCCTGGACTTCCCCGCGTTCAGCGTGCAGTACCACCCGGAGGCCGCGGCCGGGCCGCACGACGCCGCGGACCTGTTCGACCGCTTCGTCACGCTGATGGCCGAGCACCCGGTCGGCTACGGCGGGGCGGCCGGGTTGCCCGTGCCCACGGTGGACCCGGGCGCGGCCGGCCCCGCGCCCTCCGGGCCGGCCGCCGGCGACGGCCCCTCCGCGGCCGACCGCGAGCCCGACGCCGACGCCGAGGCGCCCACCGGGCCGTTCCCGGTCGTCGACCCCCCGGCGGCCGGGCCGGACCCGCTGACCGCGCCGTTCTCCGACGTCGAGGACTCCCTGGTCCGGCGCCGCCCGGACGACGCCGACCTCCCGTCGGCCGCGACACCGCCGCCCCCGACCGCCGAGCAGCCGCCACCGCGACCGGGCGA
Source organism: uncultured Pseudonocardia sp. (assembly GCA_966211265.1). Lineage (GTDB taxonomy): Bacteria > Actinomycetota > Actinomycetes > Mycobacteriales > Pseudonocardiaceae > Pseudonocardia. The sequence continues at coordinate 10,750 of CBIHNM010000020.1, read as the reverse complement.
CGAGCACGACGACACCACCACCCGGCCCCGGCAGGAGGACCGCTGATGCCCCGCCGCGACGACATCTCGCACGTGATGGTGATCGGCTCCGGGCCGATCGTCATCGGCCAGGCGTGCGAGTTCGACTACTCCGGGACCCAGGCCTGCCGGGTGCTGCAGGCCGAGGGCATCCGGGTCTCGCTGGTCAACTCCAACCCGGCGACGATCATGACCGACCCGGAGTTCGCCGACGCCACCTACGTCGAGCCGATCACCCCGGAGTTCGTGGAGAAGGTGATCGCCGCCGAGCGCGACAACGGCACGCCGGTCACCGCCATCCTCGCCACCCTGGGCGGGCAGACCGCGCTGAACACCGCGATCGCCCTGCACGACAACGGGGTCCTGGAGCGCTACGGCGTCGAGCTGATCGGCGCCGACGTCGAGGCCATCCAGAAGGGCGAGGACCGGCTCAAGTTCAAGGACATCGTCACCTCCATCGGCGGCGACGTCCCGCGCTCGGCGGTCTGCCACTCGATGGCCGAGGTGCGCGCCGCGGTCGGCGAGCTCGGGCTGCCGGTGGTCATCCGGCCCTCGTTCACGATGGGCGGGCTCGGCTCCGGCCTGGCGCACGACGACGCCGAGCTGGAGCGCCTGGCCGGCCAGGGCCTGGCGGCGTCGCCGGTGACCGAGGTGCTGATCGAGGAGTCGGTGCTGGGCTGGAAGGAGTACGAGCTCGAGCTGATGCGCGACCACCACGACAACGTGGTCGTCGTCTGCTCGATCGAGAACCTGGACCCGATGGGCGTGCACACCGGTGACTCGATCACCGTCGCCCCGGCCATGACCCTGACCGACCGCGAGTACCAGCACATGCGCGACGTCGGCATCGACGTGCTGCGCGCGGTCGGCGTGGACACCGGCGGCTGCAACATCCAGTTCGCGATCCACCCGGAGACCGGGCGCCTGGTCGTGATCGAGATGAACCCGCGGGTGTCGCGGTCCTCCGCGCTGGCGTCCAAGGCCACCGGCTTCCCGATCGCGAAGATCGCGGCCCGGCTGGCCGTCGGGTACACCCTCGACGAGATCCGCAACGACATCACCGGCGAGACCCCGGCCGCGTTCGAGCCGACGCTGGACTACGTGGTGGTGAAGATCCCGCGGTTCGCGTTCGAGAAGTTCCCCGGCGCGGATCCGGCACTGACCACCACGATGAAGTCGGTCGGCGAGGCGATGGCCCTGGGCCGCTCGTTCCCGGAGGCGCTCGGCAAGGCCATGCGCTCGATGGAGCGCAGCCTGGCCGGGTTCTGGACCCGTCCCGACCCCGACACCGAGCCGGACGTCGCGACGCCGGTGGACGGGCGGATCTACGACATCGAGCGGGCGCTGCGCGGCGGGGCGAGCGTCGACGACGTGGCGAAGGCCTCCGGGGTGGACCCGTGGTTCGTCGACCAGATCGCGCTGCTCGGCGAGCTGCGCACCGAGCTCGAGGCCGCCCCGGTGCTGGACGCGGACCTGTTGCGCCGGGCCAAGCGGCACGGGCTCTCGGACCGGCAGCTGGCCGTGGTCCGCCCGGAGTTCGCCGGCGAGGACGGCGTGCGCGCGCTGCGCCACCGGCTGGGCATCCGGCCGGTCTACAAGACCGTCGACACCTGCGCCGCGGAGTTCGCGGCGCGCACGCCCTACCACTACAGCGCCTACGAGACCGATCCGGGCGCGGAGTCCGAGATCGCCCCGCAGACCGAGAAGCCCAAGGTGCTGATCCTGGGGTCGGGGCCGAACCGGATCGGGCAGGGCATCGAGTTCGACTACTCGTGCGTGCACGCGGTGATGGCGCTGCGCTCGGCCGGGTTCGAGACCGTCATGGTCAACTGCAACCCGGAGACGGTGTCCACCGACTACGACACCGCGGACCGCCTCTACTTCGAGCCGCTCACGTTCGAGGACGTGCTCGAGGTGGTGCACGCCGAGCAGGCCTCCGGCACGGTCGTCGGGGTGATCGTGCAGCTCGGCGGGCAGACCCCGCTGGGGCTGGCGCAGCGGCTCACCGCGGCCGGCGTGCCGGTGGTCGGGACGAGCGCGGCCGCGATCGACCTGGCCGAGGACCGCGGCGCGTTCGGCGAGGTGCTGGCCCGGGCCGGGCTCCCCGCACCGGCGTTCGGGATGGCCACCTCGTTCTCCGAGGCCCGCGAGATCGCCGCGCGGATCGGCTACCCGGTCCTGGTGCGGCCCTCCTACGTGCTCGGCGGGCGCGGCATGGAGATCGTCTACGACGACGAGACGCTGGCCGGCTACATCGCCCGCGCGACGACCGTCAGCCAGGACCGGCCGGTCATGGTCGACAAGTTCCTCGACGACTCGATCGAGATCGACGTGGACGCCCTGTGCGACGGCGACGACGTCTTCCTCGGCGGCGTGATGGAGCACATCGAGGAGGCCGGTGTGCACTCCGGCGACTCGTCGTGCACGTTGCCGCCGATCACGCTCGGGCGCAGCGTGATCGAGCAGGTGCGCCGGTCCACCGAGGCGATCGCGCACGGCGTCGGGGTGCGCGGGCTGCTCAACGTGCAGTACGCGCTGCACGGCGACACGCTCTACGTGATCGAGGCCAACCCGCGTGCCAGCCGGACGGTGCCGTTCGTGTCCAAGGCGACCTCGGTGCCGCTGGCCAAGGCCGCGGCCCGGATCATGCTGGGCGCCACGATCGCGCAGCTGCGCACCGAGGGCCTGCTCCCGGCCACCGGGGACGGCGGGGACCCGGGTCGCGACGCCCCGGTCGCGGTCAAGGAGGCGGTGCTGCCGTTCAACCGGTTCCGCACCAAGGACGGTCTCGGCGTCGACCCGCTGCTCGGCCCGGAGATGAAGTCCACCGGCGAGGTGATGGGCTTCGACCGCGCGTTCGGCCCGGCGTTCGCGAAGGCGCAGGCCGCGGCCTACGGCTCGCTGCCGACCTCCGGGACGGTGTTCGTCTCGATCGCCGACCGGGACAAGCGCGCGATGATGTTCCCGGTGCGCCGCCTTGCCGACATCGGGTTCCAGATCCTGGCCACCGAGGGTACGGCGGAGGTGCTGCGCCGCAACGGGATCGAGGTCACGGTGGCGCGCAAGCACAGCGAGGGCTCCACCGCCGACGCGCCGACCATCGTGGACGCGATCGTGGCCGGCGAGGTCGACCTGATCCTGAACACCCCGGTCGGCAACCCCGGGCCGCGGGTGGACGGCTACGAGATCCGCGCCGCCGCGGTCTCCCGCGGGGTCCCCTGCATCACCACCGTGCAGGGCGCCGCGGCCGCGGTGCAGGGCATCGAGGCGCTGATCTCCGGGGGCCTGGGGGTGCGGTCGCTGCAGCAGGCGCACGCCGCGCTGCGCGAGCAGCGGGCGGCCGCCGACACGGGCGGCACCTCGGGGGCGCCGGGCGGCACGGCGCCGACCGCCGCGGCGGTGCCCGTCCCGGACGTGACGTCGTGACGGTGTCCGCGGGCGGGTACCGCCCGGAGGACCGGGCGTCCGGGCCGGCGGGGCCCGGCGGCGAGGCCGGTGCAGGAGCGCGCACGGGCTTCGGCACCCGGCTGGGCGAGGCGGTCGACCGTCACGGCCCGCTGTGCGTCGGGATCGACCCGCACCCGTCGCTGCTCGCGGCCTGGGGCCTGGGCGACGACCCGGACGGTCTGGCCCGCTTCACCGACACCTGCCTGTCCGCGCTGGCCGGGCGGGTCTGCTCGGTCAAGCCGCAGTCGGCGCTGTTCGAACGGCACGGCTCGCGCGGGATCGCGGTGCTGGAACGGCTGCTGGCCGGTCTCGCCGGGACCGGCACGCTCAGCGTGCTCGACGTCAAGCGCGGCGACATCGGCTCGACCATGGACGGCTACGCCGACGCCTACCTGCGGGTGGGTGCGCCGCTGGGCGCGGACGCCGTCACGCTCTCGCCCTACCTGGGCTTCGGCTCGCTGGCGCCGGCCCTGAGCGCCGCCTCCGAGGCCGGGCGGGGGGTGTTCGTGCTCGCCCGGACGTCGAACCCGGAGGGCGCGCAGGTGCAGCTGGCCCGCACCGGGCAGGGCGACGCGACGGGCACCGTGGCCCAGGCGATGGTCGACGCCGCGGCCGTGGCGAACGCCGGCGCCCGTCCGTCGGGTGGGGTCGGGGTCGTCGTCGGCGCGACGGCCGAGCACGGGCTCGACCTCTCCGCGCTGAACGGCCCGGTGCTGGTGCCCGGGCTGGGCGCGCAGGGCGCGGCACCGGACGACATCGCGACCCGGTTCCGGGCCGTGCACGGCACCGTGCTGCCCGCGGCGGCCCGGTCGGTGCTCGCGGCGGGCCCGGACCCGGTGGCGCTGCGGGGGGCGGCGCTGGCGCTCGGCGACGAGATCGCCGCGGCGAACCGGGACCGGCACTGAGCGCAGGCGCCGCGAGGTCGGCGGCCGGCGCCGGGCGGCTCCCCGGACCGCGGCGGCGGCCCCCGGCGTGCCTACGCGCCCGCCCGCGACGCGCCCGGCGCGGCGACGGGACCGATCGGCGTGCCCGGGGGCGGCCCGGCCCCGGGATGCCGCGGCGTGGCCATGATCACTCAACGTTCGGCAAACCCGGTGGTGGGACCCCCATTGGCGCCGCCCGGGAGGTCGTGGGTACGTTCGCTCACGGAGCCGGGGGACGTGCCCGGCGTCGGGTCGCCACCCGCGGGCCCGAGCATCACCCGCGTCGAGAAGACACCGCACACATCGGAGGAGAACCGTGGCCCTTCCCCAGCTGACCGAGGAACAGCGCGCTGCTGCGTTGGAGAAGGCCGCGGCCGCCCGGCGGGCCCGGGCCGAGCTCAAGGACCGTCTCAAGCGTGGCGGCACGACGCTGAGCGAGGTGCTGACCCAGTCCGACTCCGACGAGGTGCTGGGCAAGATGAAGGTCTCGGCGCTGCTCGAGGCGATGCCCGGTGTCGGCAAGGTCCGCGCCGCCTCGCTGATGGAGCGCCTCGAGATCGCGCCCAGCCGCCGCCTGCGCGGTCTCGGCGAGCGCCAGCGCAAGGCCCTGCTCGCCGAGTTCTCGGGCTGAGCGCGGCCCGTGTCCGGAACCCCCTCGCGTCCTCCCGGCCGGCTGCTCGTGCTGGCCGGTCCGTCCGGGGTGGGTAAGAGTCATCTGGTCGCCGGGCTCCGGGCCGCCGTGCCGGACCTGGTGTTCAGCGTCTCGGCGACCACCCGCGCGCCGCGGGAGGGCGAGGTCGCCGGGCGGGACTACCACTTCGTGGACGGGGCCGGCTTCGACGCGTTGATCGCGGCCGGTGACCTGCTCGAGTGGGCCGAGGTGCACGGTGGCCTGCAGCGCTCGGGGACGCTGCGAGAGCCGGTCGAGCGGGCGCTGCGCGAGGGGAGCCCGGTGCTCGTCGAGGTGGACCTGCAGGGCGCCCGCGCGGTCAAGGCCGCGCTCCCGGAGGCCCTGACGGTCTTCATCGCGCCGCCCTCGATCGCGGAGCTGGAGCGCCGGCTGACCGACCGGGGCACCGAGTCGCCCGCGCAGCGGGAGCGCCGGCTGCTGACCGCGCAGGAGGAGCTGGCCGCCCAGCACGAGTTCGACGTGGTCGTGGTCAACGACGTGCTGCAGGACGCGGTGGACAGGTTGGTAGAGTTGGCGGTCGACCGTGGCGGGACGGGGTCGGCCGACCCTTCTCGTGACACCGGCCCGCGGGTGTCCAGTCCCTCCCCGTGACCGCAGACCCCGTGTCCGCAGACCGCTGTGGCACAGCCCCTCGCCGGGACCTCACGGCCCCGGCACCGCAGTTCCGATCACCGCGTCAGGAGTTCCACCAGTGAGCACGCCGACGAGCGGCCTCTCCACCACCCCCGAGGGCATCACCAACCCTCCGATCGACGACCTCCTGAGCCAGGTGAGCTCGAAGTACGCGCTGGTCATCTACGCGGCCAAGCGGGCGCGCCAGATCAACGACTACTACTCCCAGCTCGGCGAGGGCCTGCTGGAGTACGTCGGGCCGCTGGTCGAGCCGGGCCCGCGGGAGAAGCCGCTCTCGATCGCCATGCGGGAGATCCAGGCCGGCATGCTCGAGCACACCGAGGGCGAGCAGTAGCACCGATGCCCGTGAAGGACCCTGAGCTCGCCGAACGCAGGCCCAGGGTCCTGCTCGGTGTCTCCGGCGGTATCGCCGCCTACAAGAGTGCCGAGCTGCTGCGCCGGCTCACCGAGTCGGGTCACTCGGTGCGGGTGGTCCCGACCGAGTCGGCGCTGAACTTCGTCGGTGCCGCCACGTTCGAGGCCCTGTCCGGGCAGCCGGTGGCCACCGGGGTGTTCGCCGACGTCGCGTCCGTGCCGCACGTGCGGCTCGGGCAGGAGGCCGACCTCGTCGTCGTCGCACCGGCCACCGCGGACCTGATGGCGCGGGTGGCCCACGGCCGTTCGGACGACCTGCTGACCGCCGCGCTGCTGACCGCGCGATGTCCGGTCCTGCTGGCGCCGGCGATGCACACCGAGATGTGGGAGCACCCCGCCACCCGGGACAACGTGGCGCTGCTGCGCTCCCGCGGGACGGTCGTGCTCGAACCCGCCTCGGGCCGTCTGACCGGCGCCGACACCGGGCCGGGCCGCCTGCCCGATCCCTCCGAGATCGCCGACTTCGCCCGGTTGCTGCTCGAACGCGGCGACGCGGTGCCGCGCGATCTGGCCGGACGCCACGTGGTCGTCTCGGCCGGCGGGACGCGGGAGGCGCTGGACCCGGTCCGCTTCCTGGGCAACCGGTCCTCCGGGCGTCAGGGCTACGCGCTCGCGCGGGTGGCGGCCCAGCGGGGCGCGCGGGTCACCCTCGTCGCCGCGCACACCGCGGACCTCCCCGACCCGGCCGCGGTCGAGGTGGTGCGGGCCGGTTCGGCCGCCCAGCTGCAGGCCGCCGTGGCCGACGCCGGACAGGACGCCGACGCGATCGTGATGGCCGCCGCGGTGGCCGACTTCCGGCCGTCCGACCTGGCCACGGACAAGATCAAGCGCGGGGACGCCGAGCCGGAGCCGCTGCGGCTGGTGCAGAACCCGGACATCCTGGCCGGGCTGGTCCGGGAGCGGCGCCCCGGCCAGGTCGTGGTCGGGTTCGCCGCGGAGACCGGGGACGCCTCCGGCGACGTGCTGCACCACGGCCGGGCCAAGCTCCGGCGCAAGGGGTGCGACCTGCTCGTGGTGAACGCCGTCGGGGACGGCAAGGCGTTCGAGGTCGGCGAGAACGCGGGCTGGCTGCTCGGCGCCGACGGCGGGGAGTCCGAGATCCCGGAAGGTTCCAAGGCGCTGCTCGCGTCCCGGGTCTGGGACGCGGTCGCCGAACGCCTGTAGCGGCGTGGCACGACACGACCGCGGGGCGGGGCCCGGGTCCTCACCGGTACCGCCCCCGCGGGGGGGGCGGGCCCGGGGCCGGCGGGGCGCCCCCCCCGGCGGTGGTGTCGTGCGGTGTGCGGTGCCGGTCGTGCGGGCGTCTCAGTCGTCGAGGTCCGAGCTGCTGTCCGGGGCCGAGCCCGACGGACGCGGCGAGGCCGTGGTGCTCGGCGAGGAGTCGCTGCTGCGCGGGGCGGTGCTGGTCCCGGACCGCTCCGGGTTGGTCCCCGCGCGCGGGCTGCTGGTGGTGGGCGCCTCCGAGGACCGCGGGGACTCGGAGCTGCGGGGCGAGGAGGAGAAGAAGTCGCCCTCGTCGTTCTCGGCGCGGTTGGGGGTGCTGGACTCCTCGGAGCTGGTCTTCACGTACTGGGCGCTGGCCCAGCCGCCGAACTCGTCGAGCTTGACGAAGCCGTTGCGCTTCTCACCGACCGAGGTGGTCTCGCCCTGCTCGCAGACGCCCACGATGGGCGCGGAGGCCGTCGGCTCCGAGCGCACGTTCACGCTCGAGGTGCAGGTGCCGGTGCCGGTGGCGGATGCCGTGCCGGCGATCAGTGCGGTGGCCGAGACGCCGGCGATCGCGAGCGCCCCGGCGATGGCGGCGGTCCGCCGTCCGGGCGTGTTGTGCGCCTTCATCGTGGGAAAACCTCCGTGCCCGAGGGCGTGGATCAGCGGGAGTGGATTCACCGTCCGCTCGGGTGCGGGGGTGATGCTCGGCCCAACGAGCCTGCAGCTCAGGGATTCGTGATCCACCGGTCAATCACCCCATCAAGCGACTCAGTGTGGCTGCCGGACGGGGTGAAATCACTGTCCGTATCGCTGTTGCGTGATGCAGGACATCGGAGGACGGGCTTTACTGGACTAGGGTGGACGCCCAGAGGCCGGAGCGATCATGGCTCTGGCCGGACGAGCGCGGTCGTGTGGCCGCGACAAGTCGATCGGATGGAGTACAGCACGTGTCGAACACGAGCCGACGATTGTTCACCAGCGAGTCGGTGACCGAAGGTCATCCCGACAAGATGTGCGACGCGATCAGCGACTCGATCCTCGACGCGTTGCTCGAGCAGGATCCGAGCAGCCGTGTCGCGGTCGAGACGATGGTCACGACCGGCCAGGTGCACGTCGCCGGTGAGGTCACCACGACGGCCAAGCCCGACCTGGTGAAGATCGTCCGGGACCGGATCCTGGAGATCGGGTACGACTCGTCGTCCAAGGGGTTCGACGGGACCACCTGTGGCGTCAACATCGCCATCGGTGCGCAGTCACCGGACATCGCGCAGGGCGTGGACACCGCCTACGAGAAGCGCGTCGAGTCCGCCGAGGACGAGATCGCCAAGCAGGGCGCCGGCGACCAGGGCCTGATGTTCGGCTACGCGTGCATGGACACCCCGGAGCTCATGCCGCTGCCGATCGCCCTGTCGCACCGGCTGGCCCGTCGCCTGACCGAGGTCCGCAAGAACGGCACGCTGCCCTACCTGCGCGCCGACGGTAAGACCCAGGTCACCATCGAGTACGACGGTGAGAAGCCGGCCCGCCTGGACACCGTGGTGGTGTCCAGCCAGCACGCCTCGGACGTCGACCTGGACGGGATGCTGACCCCGGACATCCTCCAGCACGTCGTCACCCCCGAGGTGGAGGCGCTGGGCTGGGACGCCTCGCAGCCCAAGCTGCTGGTCAACCCGACCGGTCGCTTCGTGCTGGGCGGCCCGATGGGCGACGCCGGCCTGACCGGTCGCAAGATCATCGTCGACACCTACGGCGGCATGGCCCGCCACGGTGGCGGCGCGTTCTCCGGCAAGGACCCGTCGAAGGTGGACCGCTCCGCGGCGTACGCGATGCGCTGGGTGGCCAAGAACGCCGTCGCCGCGGGCCTGGCCCAGCGGATCGAGGTCCAGGTCGCCTACGCGATCGGCAAGGCCGCCCCGGTCGGGCTGTTCGTGGAGACCTTCGGCACCGAGAACGTGGACCCGGCCAAGATCCAGGCCGCGATCGAGGAGGTCTTCGACCTGCGTCCGGCCGCGATCATCCGCGACCTGAAGCTGCTGCGCCCGATCTACGCGCCGACCGCCGCGTACGGCCACTTCGGCCGCACCGACGTCGACCTGCCGTGGGAGGACACCTCCCGCGCGGACGCGCTGAAGTCGGTCGCCGGTAGCTGACCCGTCACCGCCCCGTGGCCGGGCCCGGACTCCCCGGGCCCGGCCACGGGTGTGTCCGGGCCCCCTCCCGCGCGCGGGAGGACTGTCGGTGCCCGGCGGCATCCTCCGACCCGTGCCCACGATCCCGATGCCACCGGTACGGCCCCCGGCGCCGGCCGGGTCCGCCGCCCGGTGCCCGCTGCCGCGGGCCGGCCCCGGCCGGTCTGGTAGACCCCGGGGCGTGAGCACACCACCGGCGAGCCGGACCCGTGGCGAGTGGCGCCCGGCGGCCGCGCTGCCGGTCGCGCGGGTCGCGGTGGACATGGGGCTGGCGCACCTGGACCGCCCGTTCGACTACCGGGTGCCCGATCACCTCGACGACCGCGCCGTGCCCGGCGTCCGGGTCCGGGTCCGCTTCGCGGGCCGGCTCGTCGACGGCTACCTGCTGGCCCGGGGCGAGGACTCCGCCCACACCGGGAAGCTGGCGTGGGTGGACAAGGTCGTCTCCGCCGAGCCGGTGCTGACCCCCGAGGTCGAGCAGCTGTGCCGGGCGGTGGCCGACCGCTACGCGGGGGTGCTGGCCGACGTGCTGCGCCTGGCCGTCCCGCCCCGGCACGCCCGGGTCGAGGCCGAGAAGCCGCGGGAGCGCCCGGCGGTGGCGGAGGAGGTCGCCCCCGACCGGTCCGGCTGGGCCGCCTACCCGCGGGGCGAGGCGTTCCTGGACGCGCTCGCCGGCGGCCGGGCGGCGCACGCGGTCTGGCAGGCGCTGCCGGGGGAGGACTGGGCCGCGCGCCTGGCCGAGGCCGCCGCGCAGACCGCGGCCGCCGGGCGCGGTGCCCTGCTCGTGGTGCCCGACCAGCGCGACGTGGAACGGCTGGAGGCGGCGTGCGCCCTGCTCCTGGGCGCCGACGGCGTAATCGCCCTGTCGGCCGCGCTCGGCCCGGCCGAGCGCTACCGGCGCTGGCTCGCGGTGCGCCGCGGCGCGGTGCGGGTCGTCGTCGGCACCCGGTCCGCGGCGTTCGCGCCGCTGTCGGACCTGGGGCTCCTGGCCGTGGGGGACGACGGGGACGACTCGCACACCGAGCCGCGCGCCCCCTACCCGCACGTGCGCGACGTGCTGGTGCTGCGCGCGCACCGGGCCGGTGCGGCCCTGCTGGTCGGCGGCTTCGCCCGGACCGCCGAGTCACAGGTGCTCGTCGGGTCCGGCGGGGCGAGCCCGGTCGTGGCCGCTCGCCCCCACGTGCGGGGGCGGGCGCCCCGGGTCCCCCCCGGCGGGGTGGCCGACA
>CBIHNM010000019.1:0-26369 GCA_966211265.1 uncultured Pseudonocardia sp. | reverse complement strand
GCTCCGGCTCCGGCTCCGGCTCCGGGGAAACCGGGGCCGCCGGGCGGGCCCATGGCACGCATCCGCTGGGTGGAGGCCTCGGCGTTCGGTACCCGGGGCATGACCCGCGTGCTCTCGTCGTCCCAGGATCCGAACAGCTCGGCGCCGCCGGTGCTCGGGCCGTTGCCGGCTCCGTTGCCGGGCGGCGCGCCGGTGGGCCGCGTACCGGCCGGTACCCCGGCGGCCGCCGGGGTGGCGCGGTTCGGGGCACCGGCGTTCTGACCGGCCGGGTTCTGACCCGGCGGCTTCTGGCCGGCCGGACCCGGCTGCGGTCGGGGGCCCTGCTGGGCGGGGCTCTGCTGGGCCGGCGTCTGCTGGGCCGGCGTCTGCTGGGCGGGGCTCTGCTGCTGCGGCCCCGGGTTCGGCCCCCTGACCTGGTCCCGCGGCCCGGCGTACTGACCGGACCCGTTCTGCGCACCGGCGGCCGCGGCGGGCTGCGCACCGGGCGTGGCCGGGCCGGCCGGGGATGCCTCCGACGTGGTCGGGCTCTGCCCGTCCCGGCCCGCGGCGCCCGCGGCCGGAGCACCGGGCGCGGAGGCGGCCGGGGCCGTTGAGCCGGAGGCCTTCGGCTCAGGCGCCGCCGGGGCGGCTCCGGTCGGGGCAGCGGTCGTCGGGCCAGCGGTCGTCGGGGCGGCAGACTCGGCCGGTGAGCTGAACAGCTCGGGTCCGGCCTGCGGGCCGGGATCCCGGCCGGGTGCGGTCGGGCTCGGCACCGCCCCGTCGTGCGCGTCCGCGGACGGCGGCGGCGGCGACCCGGCATCGGACGTCGGGGCCGGAGCCGCGGCCGGGGAACCGGTGCTCGACGCGGCGGCCGGCGAGCCGACACCGGAGGTGGCCTGCTCGTCACCGTCTGCGGGCGTGCGGTCGGTGGCGGTCGTCGAGGCGGGGCCCTCCGGGCCCGACGCCGTCGCGCCGTTCGTGCCGGAGCCCAGCGGGGGGCGGGGGGCGGGGGACGGCCGGGCTCCGGGCCCGGCCGGAGCGGACGTCGTGCCCCCGGACGGCGCGGACGCCGCGGAGGTCGACTCACCCGGCGCCGTGCTCCGCCCGGCACCGTCGGGGGCCGCGCCGTCCCGCGGCGCAGCCTCGCCGGCGCCGTCGTCCGGCGTCCCGGGTGGGGTCACCTGCTGCTCGATCGCCTCACCGGATGAGGGCTGCCGCTCGGGCATGACGTCGGACTTCCTTTCGACACAGCAGTCAACATCGCCGGGATCCGGCGAGCTAGAGGTAGAGCCCGGTTCCGTGGTCGGGGCGTTCCGAGGCGACCGCGTGCAGATCTCGCTCACGCATCACCAGGTACGCCGACCCCTGGACCTCGACCTCGTACTGGTCGTCCGGCGCCAGGAGGACGCGGTCGCCGTGCTTCACCGTGCGGGCATGTTGACCCACCCCGACGACCTCCCCCCAGACCAGACGTTTGGCGACCTGCGCGGTTGCCGGGATCACGATGCCCGCCGAGCTACGCCGTTCGCCGTCCCCGTCCAACATCTTGATCATGACGCGATCGTGCAGCATCTGGATCTGCAGTTTGGGGTCCGGCACCGGGCAGATGCTACGACGTGGGCACCGCCCGCCACGAGGCGCCCGGGGACTGCCCGAACGTGGGAAAGCCCCGTGGCACGACCAGGTCGGGGGTCGGGTCGTGTCACGGGGCTCACCTGGGTGTCGTTCACCGCGTCCCCGGTGTTAGCGCGGACCGCGATATTCGCGATGTTCACCCGTTCGGAGCATCCTGCTCAGGCGTGGGTCAGCAGGTACCGGCCGAAGTGCGGAACGGTGAACGCGATCTGGCCACGCTGGGCGGAGAACACCAGGCCCTTCTTCAGGAGGCTGTCCCGCGCGGGCGAGAGCGACGAGGCCTTGCGCTCCAGGTGCTCGGCGACGCCCGCGGTCACCACCGGCTCGTCCCGGCCGTCGGTCAGCTCCGCCATCGCCCGCAGGTACTCGCGCTCGGCCGGGGTGGCCCGCTCGAAGCGGGACCCGAAGAACCCGACCGCCAGTTCGGCCTCGGCCTCGGGCGCGGCCATCGCGACGTCGGTGGCTCCGATCGGGTTGGTCGGCGCCGCGTCCCAGGCCGCCTTCCCGTAGGCCTGTATGAAGTACGGGTAGCCGCCGGAGCGTTCGTAGAGGACGTCGAGCGCGTCCTGGTCGAACGTGGCGTCCTCGCGCTCGGCCGGTGCGAGCAGCGCGAAGTCGGCGTCGGAGCGGTCGAGCCGGTCGATCCGGGAGTAGGCGAACAGCCGCTCCGAGTACGACTTCGACGCCGAGAGGACCGCGGGCAGGTGCGGCAGCCCGGCACCGACCACGACCAGCGGCGCGCGCGACTGGGACAGCTCGTGGCATGCCGCGCACAACGCGGACACGTCGTCCGGGCGCAGGTCCTGCATCTCGTCGATCAGCAGCGCGATACCGGAACCGACGTCCGCGGCCAGCGACGCGACCTCGGTGAACAGCTCGACCAGGTCGATCTCGATGTCGCCGGAGTCGGCACGCCCGTTGCGCACCGGGACGTCGATGCCGGGCTGCCAGCGCTCGCGCAGCTTCGCCCCGTCCGGCGCCGAACGCAGCGCGAACGCCTTGAGCACGCCGAGCACCTCGTCGACGCGTTCGGGGGCGCGGTGCCGCAGGGCCAGGTCCCGGATCGCGCGGTGCAGCGCCGCCGACAGCGGACGGCGCAGGTCCGCGTCCGGCCGCGCCTCGATCTTCCCGGCGCCCCATCCGGCGTGCATGGCCATCGAGCGCAGCTCGCCGAGCAACACCGTCTTGCCGACCCCCCGCAGCCCGGTCAGCACGAGGCTGCGCTCCGGGCGTCCGCGGGCGACGCGTTCGAGGACGATCTCGAACGCGTCCACCTCCCGGTCCCGTCCGGCCAGCTCGGGCGGACGCTGACCTGCGCCGGGGGCGAACGGGTTGCGCACCGGATCCATGGATCGGACGGTATCGGGCGCTCTCGTGTGATCCTTAGACATCGCGATAGAGCCCTCGGCGTGTCGGGGAGTTCCACCCGGGCGGACCAGCCCCGGCGCGCGGCGGCCGATCTCTGCTTGGCTGCGACGGTGCCGGACGAACCCGAGATCGTGACCGAGGGCGAGGGTCACCACGACCAGCTCGCCGACCGCGCCGACCTGGACCTGTCCTACGAGGCGGTGGGACCGGACCGGGCGGCGGCCGTCGCCGGGCTGGGAGCGCGGGTCGCGGCGGCCGCCGACATCCTGACCGGCCCCGGACTCGTCGTGCGGAGCAGGCGGCTCTGGGTCCGCACCGAGTGGAAGGGCAGGCGCGAACGCGGCTGTCGCGCCGGCGAGCGGATCGCTCTGACGATCACGGATCCGGCCGTGCTGGAGCGGGTGCTCGCCGCGGTGCTGGGCACCGAACCGGCCCGGGTGGACGGCCCGCAGTGGGCTCTGGGCGACCCGTCACCGGCCGCGCGGACGGCCCAGCACCTCGCCGTGGCCGACGCCCGGGAGCGGGCCGAGGGCTACGCCGACGCGCTCGGGATGCGGCTGGGTGCGCTGCGCCGCCTGACCGACGCCGCGGCCGCGCCGCACCCGACGGCGATGCGCGCGATGGGTGCTCCCGGTGGCGAGCCGGACGTCCAGCATCTCGGCCTGGAGCCCGAACCCGTGCGGGTCGTCGCCCGGTGCACGACGACCTGGTCGCTGCTGCGCACCTGACGAACCGGCCCGGGAGCCGTCCCCGTCGAGGACCGGGTGGTCGGCCTCGGCGCGACAGGTCGCCACCGTCGGTGGTCGCCGACGGGTCCTCGACCGGTCCGTACACCCGGCCCGGGAGACGCCCGACCGTGAAGGACTCCTACCGCGCGTGACCCCGACGGCCCAGAAACACACGCATGTCATCACGATGCGGTGGACCGATCTCCCAGCGCTGGCCTGCTCCGACGCGGGCGGCGACACTCGTTCGGAGCAGCAAGACCGGGGTACGGATCGAAGGAGGACCGACGTGATCCACCGACGCGGACGTCACCGTGTGTCCACCTCCCACCATCACTCGACGCTGCGGATGCGCCCGGCGGCCCGGCGGCGGCGGCGCCTGGACGGTCTGCGCGCGCTGCTGAACGGAGCGCGCGCCGCCACCCGGTGACCGGCCCCGACGAGGAGCGGCGCGGCCCGGTGCCGGATCAGCCGCGGCGCTCGTCCCCGTCGACGACCTCGCCGTCGACGACCGGCCCACCGCGCACCGCGGACCGCGACGACGGGCCGGGCTCGGCGACGGTGTCGCCCTCCACGATCGTCACGCCCTGACGGATCCGCGCCGTGCGCAGGTCCGGCGCGGCACGTTCGGCGGCGGCGACCAGCCTGCGCCGGGCCAGCGCCCGGGTCGGCGGGAAGACCAGCGCGAGCCCGAGCACGTCGGTGACCGGTCCCGGGACGAACAGCAGCACCCCGCCGAGCGCGACGAGCAGCCCGTCGGTGGCCTCGGCGTGCGCCAGACGGCCGCGTTGCACGGTCGTGGCCAGCGCCTGCGCCGCGCGCAGCCCCTCCCGGCGGGCGAGCAGCAGGCCCAGCACCGACCCGGCCAGCAGCACCAGCAACGTCGGGCCGAGACCGATCCACGAGGCGAGCGCGACGAGGGCGACGACCTCGATCAGGACGTAGAGCAGGACGATCCGCATATCCCTTCAACGCACGGGTGTCCGGATTCGATCCCGGCCCACCGCCCGAGGCACCGCCCGGCCGCCACGCGCGACCCCGCAGGCGGCGCGCCGCTACCAGGTGAAGGCGACACCCGGGTCCTCCAGCAACGCGCCGACGTCGGCCAGGAACCGCGAACCCTGCTCGCCGTCGACGAGCCGGTGGTCGAACGAGAGCGCCAGCCGGCAGACCGTTCGCACGGCCAGTTCGCCGTCGACCACCCACGGTGTGGGTTTGATCGCGCCGAGCGCCAGGATCGCGGCCTCGCCCGGGTTGATGATCGGCGTGCCGGTGTCCACGCCGAACACGCCGACGTTGGTGATCGTGAACGTGCCCCCGACCAGGTCCGCGGGCGGCGTCCGCCCGCTGCGCGCGGTCCCGGTGAGCGTCTCCAGCGCGGTCGCCATCGCACGCAGGCCGAGCAGGTCGGCGTCACGCACCTTGGGCACGATCAGCCCGCGCGGGGTCGCGGCGGCGATCCCGAGCTGCACCCGGTCGTGGAAGACGATCTCGCCGGCCTCCTCGTCCCAGGTCGCGTTGATCTCCGGGGTACGGGCCGCGGCCAGGCAGACGGCCTTGGCCACGAACGCCAGCGGGGTCAGCTTCACCCCGTCGAAGTCGGGCCGGGCACGCATCCGCGCGCGCAGCTCCATCGTCTCGGTGACGTCGACGGACAGGAACTCGGTGACGTGCGGCGCGGTGAACGCGCTGGACACCACCGCGGCCGCGGTCGCCTTGCGGACCCCGCGGATCGGCTCCCGCCGGGTGCCGCCGGTGGACGCGGGCCGGGCGGCGCGGGCCTCGCCGGTCGACCCGGCGGGCACCGGCCCACCGGGCGGTGCGGTACCGGCCGGGGACGCCGCGGCGGCCTCGACGTCGGCGCGCACGATCCGGCCGTGCGGGCCCGAGGCGACCACCGTGTTCAGGTCGACGCCCAGCTCGCGGGCCAGCTTGCGTACCGGCGGCGGGGCGAGCGGCACCGTCCGGTCCCGGGCCCCGGCTGCGGGCGCCGGGGGCGGGTCGGCGGCCGGGGGCTCCGGCTCGTCCCGCGGTGGCGGCGACGCGACGCCCGGCGACCCACCGTGGCGGGGGCGCCGGGTCGCGGTGCCCTGGCGCGGGCCGTACCCGACCAGCGTCGCGATCCGGCCGTCCCGGCCCGCCTCGCCGATCTTGGCCCCGTCCTGCGGCGGCTCCTCGTCCGCGTCCGTGCCGGGCGCGGCGGCGGACGGGCCGGGGGTCGCGGCGGACGGGCCGGGGGTCGCGGCGGACGGGCCGGGGGTCGCGGCCGTCTCGATCGCGATGATCGGCGTGCCGACCTGCACCGTCTGCCCGGCCTCGGCCAGCAGCTCGCCGACCGTCCCGGCGTACGGCGAGGGCAGCTCGACGGCCGCCTTCGCGGTCTCGATCTCCACCAGGACCTGGTTGACGGTCACCGTGTCACCGGGACCGACCCGCCAGCCGACGATCTCGGCCTCGGTCAGCCCCTCGCCCACGTCCGGCAGCCGGAACATCTCACGCACGGCCGGTCACCACGCCATCGAGCGGTCGACGGCGTCGAGCACGCGGTCCAGGTCCGGCAGGAAGTCGTCCTCCAGCCGGGACGGCGGATAGGGGGTGTCGAATCCGGTCACCCGCAGCACCGGGGCCTCCAGCGAGAAGAAGCACTCCTGCTGCACCCGCGCCGCGACCTCCGACGACACCGACGACTCGCCGGGTGCCTCGGAGACCACGACCAGCCGCCCGGTGCGGCGCACCGAGTCGGCGACGGGGCCGAGGTCGAGTGGGGACAGCGTGCGCAGGTCGATCACCTCGATGTCGTGGCCGTCGGAGACGGCGGCGGTGGCGGCGTCGCAGCAGGTCTTCACCATCGGCCCGTAGGTCGCGACCGTGATCGACGACCCGGGCCGCACGACCCGCGCGGAGTGCAACGGTGGCGCGGCGGTCAGGTCGGTGTCCACCTCGCCCTTGTCCCAGTACCGGCGCTTGGGCTCGAAGAAGATCACCGGGTCGTCCGAGAGGATCGCCTGCCGGATCATCGTGTGCGCGTCGCCCGCGTTCGCGCAGGCCACCACCTTCAGGCCGGCGACGTGCGCGAACAGCGACTCCGGGGACTCGCTGTGGTGCTCGACGGCGCCGATCCCGCCGCCGAACGGGATCCGTACCACGACCGGCATCGGCACCCGGCCCTGCGAGCGGTAGCGCAGCTTGGCCAGCTGGGACACGATCTGGTCGTAGCCGGGGAAGACGAACCCGTCGAACTGGATCTCGCAGACCGGCCGGAAGCCGCGCACGGCCAGACCGACCGCGGCACCGATGATCCCGGACTCGGACAGCGGCGTGTCCAGCACCCGCTGCTCACCGAAGTCCTTCTGCAGGCCGTCGGTGATCCGGAAGACGCCGCCGAGCCGGCCCACGTCCTCGCCCATGACCAGCACCTTGGGGTCGCGCTCCATCGCCGCGCGCAGGCCGTCGTTGAGGGCCTTGGCCATGGTCAGGGTGGCCATCAGCTCGCCTGCCCGTCGACGAAGGAGGCGTGGTAGGCCAGGTACTCCTCGCGCTGCGCCTCGACCCGCGGCGACGGGTCCGCGTAGACCTGGGAGAAGATCCGTTCCGGGCCGGGGTCGGGCATCGCGCGGCAGTACTCGCGCAGCCGCACCGCCAGCGCCTCGGACTCGGTCTCGACGCCGTCGAAGAACTCCTGCCCGACGTCGTGGGAGCGCACCAGGTGCACCCGGACCCGCTCGATCGGGTCCTTGAGCTTCCACAGCTCCAGCTCGTCGGCCAGCCGGTAGCGGGTGGGGTCGTCGGAGGTGGTGTGCGCGTCCATCCGGTAGGTGAACGCCTCCACCAGCACCGGGCCGTTGCCGGTGCGGCACTCCTCGAGTGCCCACCGGGTCACGGCCAGGCAGGCCAGCACGTCGTTGCCGTCGACCCGGACACCGGGGAAGCCGTAGCCGCGGGCCCGCTGGTAGAGCGGCACCCGGGTCTGGCGCGACAGCGGCACCGAGATCGCCCACTGGTTGTTCTGGCAGAAGAACACCAGCGGCGCGTCGTAGGCCGCGGCCCAGACGAAACCCTCGTGCACGTCGCCCTGGCTGGTGGCGCCGTCGCCGAAGTAGCAGATGGTGGCCTCGCCGGTCTCCGGGTCGCCCACCCGGGACTCGAACCGCTGGCCCATCGCGTAGCCCGCCGCGTTCAGGCACTGGTTGCCGATGACGATCGTGTACGGGTGGAAGCCGGTGGCCGCGGAGTCCCACGCACCGTGGTCGGTGCCGCGGAAGATGCCGAGCAGCTCGGTCGGGTCGATGCCGCGGCACCAGGCGACGCCGTGCTCGCGGTAGCTGGGGACGGCCATGTCCTGGCGGCGCAGCGCCCGCCCGGATCCGACCTGGGCGGCCTCCTGGCCGAGCAGCGGGACCCAGATCCCGAGCTCGCCCTGGCGCTGCAGCGCGTTGCCCTCCCGGTCGGCACGGCGGACCAGCACCATGTCCCGGTAGAGCGCCTTCAGTTCCTCCACACCGACGTCACCGGTGTAGGCGTCGAACCGGTGGTCACCGGTGCGCTCGCCCTCCGGGGACAACATCTGGACCAGCTCCGGCCCGCCCTCGTCGATGCCCTTCAGCCCGGCGACGACCTGGGTCGGGCTGGGCCGCGACCTCGGGTCGGTCGGTACCCATGCCTGCGGTTCCTCCACGGCGACTCCTCCTGGCCCGACCCGGCCGCGGTGGCGGCGGGTCGTCCGGCCGGGGTCCGCACGGGTGGGTGCGGCGACCCGGGACGGCGGTGCGCGTCACCCCCGATCCTGGCACGACTCGCCCCCGCACCCAACGAACGAGAACCGCCCCACGCCACCCCGCCCCGGGCGAGCCGGGCCCGCACGCAGACGAGCGGCACCTCCGTCGCAACCTGTACGACGGGAGTGCCGCTCGTGGGCGGGAGAAGGTGCGGGGCGGGTCAGTACCGCGGGGGCTGCTGGCCGGCCGGGCCCGGCTGCGGCGGCGGGTAGCCCTCGGTCGTGCCGTAGGTGCCCGAGCCGTTGCCGGTGGCCGACGGCGGGTTGCCGGCCGCCGGGCGTCCCGGCGCGGGAGGCGTGGTGCCGGGCGCGCCGTAGCCGTAGCCCGGCTGCGGGATCCCGGCCACGTCCTTGGCCTTGCGGGCGGCACCCGAGATCTGGTTCGTGTACTTGCCCTTGGTCTGCTTGTCCACGAACTGGGCCGCCTTGTCCAGGACGCTCCCGGCCTGGTCGGGGTGGTTGCGTGCGTAGCGGCGGGCCGCCTCGGCGGCACCGGCCAGCGCGGTGATTCTGCGGAACAGGGCCATCGGTCGTCCTCCGTCGTGGTGCCGGCACGGATCGTCGGTGGTCCGCGCCCGGGTCTGTGTGACCCACACTATTTCAACGTGCGGGCCCCAGCAGCGAGTTCCCGGCCGGTCGGCCACCGGATCGGGGTGCGACCGTGCGCGAGCGCCGCGTCACGGCCGCGCCGGCACGGTCCGGCCGGGGCGGCGGGTCAGCGGGGCAGCCGGCCCATCAGGTAGAACTCCGGGTTCGGGCGCAGCGCCGTCAGGTGGGCCAGGCGGTTGGACATCGCGAACAGCGCGGTGATCGCCCCGATGTCCCAGATCTCGTCCTCGGACAGGCCCGCGATGCGCGCGTCGTCCAGCTCGGCCTCGGTCAGCGACGCCGAGTCGGTGGCGATCAGCAGTGCCAGGTCCACGATCGCCCGCTCCCGCGGGGACAGCGCCGCCCCGTAGGGGTTGGTCGCCACCGCGTCCGCGATCTCCGGGTCCTTCGCCCGGACCCGCAGGATCGCCCCGTGCGCCACCACGCAGTAGGTGCAGTGGTTCGCCCCGGAGGTCGCCACCACGACCAGCTCGCGCTCGGCCTTGCTCAGCCCGTCGTTCGAGTCCATCAACGCGTCGTGGTAGTCCAGGAACGCCCGGAGCTCGCGCGGACGCCTGCCCAGTGCCCGGAAGACGTTCGGGACGAAGCCCGACTTCTCGGCGATCGCACCGATCCGCTCGGCGAGGTCGGGCGGCAGGTCCGCCGCCTCGACGTGCCCGAACCGGCTCACCTCGTGCTGCTCAGCCATGGTCGTCGACATTAGTCGGTCCCGCTCTTCCCGGACGTGTCGCGATCGTGGACCATATCGGCCCATGAGCGTTCCCGAAGAGGTCCGGACCCGGCTTGCGACCTGGTGCTCGGACCTGGTCGGGGATCACGAGCAGGGCCGGCGCCGGATCGGCTACACCACGACCGGCTCGACCATCACGATCCTGGACCGGCGCCCGCCGACGTTCCCCGAGCTGGGAGCGGCATGGTCGTCGACGGCGCTGGCGCAGCTGCGGGTGGACACCCCCGAGCCCGGGCGCTGGACGCTGTTCCTGCCCGGGCGCGAACCCGAGGCGCGGTGGGAACGCCAGGAACCCTCCGCCGACGACCCGTTCGTCCTGCTGCAGCGGATCGAGGGCGCCATCCGCTCGGTCGGCCCCGGCTGAGCCGACCCCGGGCCGGCCCCCGAGGGGGCCCGCCGGTGTCAGTTCTCGCCGCGCGCGCTGTTCTGGGCCGGGATCGCGACCGCGGCCACGTCGTCGGGTGCGGTCTCCTGGACGCGCCCGGACCGGCCGCGCAGGAAGCGCGCCGAGGCCTGGTTGAGCACCTCGAGCAGGGTCGTCCCCGACGTGGCCCGGCCCTCCTCGCCGACGACCGCGACCATCCGCGGCGCGACGGCGGTGAGCAGCAGCGCGTCCGCCGACAGCGCGCCCGCGCCCAGCACGACCACCAGATCGGCGCTGTCCCCGGCCGGCAGCCCGGACAGCAGCGCGTCCGACCCGGTGAGGCACACCAGCCCGTATCCGGCTCCGCGGGCCCCGCTGGCCGCCGCCCACGCGTCGGCCAGCGCGGGCGCGTCGGTGCGCAGGCGCGCCAGCAGCTCGTCACAGGTGCTCTGGTCGGCGGCGTCGCGACGGGCCACCTCCAGCTCCTGCAGCGCCTCGGCGTAGGCGTCCGCGTCGTGCGCGCGCAGCGACGCGACCGCGCGTTCGTGCTCCGGCGACATCGCCCCGGCCGGGACGACCGCGCCGAGCTCGTCGGCCAGCCGGCCCAGCTCGTCGGCGGCCTCGGCGGGGTCGCCGTGCTCGTCGTAGTCGACGATCGCGCGGGCCACCCGCTCGGCCGCGGTCAGATCCGGCACCGCGACCGGTGACCCCTGGTGCAGGAACAGCACGTCGTGGCGCAGCGCCCCGACCGAGCGGGCCGCGGCGGCCCCGACCTCGAGAGCCTCGGACAGGTCGCGCAGACCCTCCGGGCCCTCCGGCGCCGGGACGGCGAGCACCTCGCAGAGCCGGTCGATCTCACGGCGACGCCCGGCGAGGTCCAGGTGGGCCGCCACGGCCGCGACGTCGCCGGCCGACTGCGGCGCGGCGCCGCCGACCAGGAAACGGCTCAGCACCGGCTGCGCCTCGCGCTGCGCGGGCGGCCGGAAGTAGGTACGGCTGCGGCCGCCCCCGTCGAGGAAGAAGAGGTACTCGCGCA
Organism: uncultured Pseudonocardia sp.; assembly: GCA_966211265.1. Classification (GTDB taxonomy): domain Bacteria; phylum Actinomycetota; class Actinomycetes; order Mycobacteriales; family Pseudonocardiaceae; genus Pseudonocardia. The sequence goes on along the minus strand of CBIHNM010000019.1, from coordinate 15,149 downwards.
CGACCGCGGCGGCACCGTCCGGGACCGGCCCGTTCTCGGTGACCTCGGGCCCGGCGGAGAGGCGCTCGAGGCCGTCACGCTGCTGGGCCACCAGGCTCTGCAGCTGCTCGTACTCGGCGCGGTGCACGTTGTGCACCAGCTGGTAGACCGCCGGTCGCAACCAGCCGACGTGCGGGGAGGCGTTCAGCCCGGCCACGGTGCGGCCCACGCACCGCCCGACCCCGGTGACCGCGGCACGACGGTCGGCGTCGAGGTCGCGCAGCAGCGACGGCAGGATGCGGGCCTCCTCGGCGTCCGCGCCCTCGACCGTGCGCGCGGCCCGGGCACAGCAGCCTGCGATGTCCTCGGCGGCCGGCAGGACGTGGGCGCCGGGGATCTCCTGGCGCCCGCGGAGCCGGCGCTCGGGGGTCGAGGTGGCGAGCAGGCGGCGCAGGCGGCGCAGGTCCGCCGCGTCGAGCGTGGGCAGGGTCTCGACGGCGTGCGCGGCCAGGCCCGCCGGCAGCCGACCACGCAGCGCGCGCGGGACGGCCGGGTCGGTCGCGGTGACCACGACCCGCATGCCGCGTCCGACCAGTGCCGCCAGCGCCTCGACGAGTTCGTCGTCGGCGGTCCCGGACAGGACCACCAGCCCCTCCTCGGCGACGACCGAGGCCAGCGTCTCGGGGTCGTCGTCGGAGCGGCGGGGACGCGGGGGCAACGGCGTGTTCAGCGACAGTGCGAGGCGGCGCAGGCCGGCGGGGGTCCGTCCGGCCCGCACGTCCTCGGCGATGCGTGTGCGCGCCGCACGCAGGGCCGCACCGGCCCGTCCGGTCGCGGCGAGCCGGTCGGTGAACGCGACGAGCGACTCCTGATCCAGACCCTCGGACACCCGTACATCGAGCACCTTCGTCACACCTCCGCTGCGCCGTCATACACGGGACGACGTTCACGGCGTGTATCGCCGGAGATCGTCCGGTGTTCCGTCGCGGGGGCGCCGCGGTCCGTCGTCGATCCACACATCGTCACACATCGTGACGATACCGCGTCCGATCGGAGCACCGTGGGGACGATCCTGACCCCGGCGCACCGGAACGTGAGTCCCGGGGTCGAGGCTACCTGCCCCGCCCGGGAACCCCACGATCTGCGAGAACCTGCAACCGACGTCACTCGCCCAGCGGCACCTCGGGCCGATCGCCCGGGTGACGGCGCATACGCCACACGTCCGATCGGGTGTACTTCTCCGATCACGGTGTCTGCGGTCGTCCGGTCGCCTGCTCGATCGGGGAGTCGGCCACCGGTCGCACCCGCTCCGAGTCCTCGTCCGCGTGGTAGTCGGCCGGTGACGTGGCATCCGGGCCGGCGCCGACCGACATCGCGCGCAGCACCATCGTCACCACGACCGCGACGACGAGGTTGAGCACCAGCGCCACGAACCCGACGTAGATCTGCACGGTGGAGCCGGCGAACGGGTTCCAGCCGAACAGCGTCAGCTTGTCCAGGGTCAGTGCCGAGCCGCCGAAGTGCTGCTTCTTCGACGCCGCGTTCGGGATCAGGTAGAGCAGGTAGAGCCCGTAGCCCATGCCGGCCACCCACCCCGCGACCAGCGCCCACCGGTGCAGCCAGCGGGTGTAGAGCGCGATCGCCACCGCCGGCAGCGTCTGCAGGATGATCACGCCGCCGATCAGCTGCAGGTCGATGGAGAACTGCGGGTCGATGAACAGGATGAACGCCACCGCGCCGAACTTGACCACCAGCGAGGCGATCCGCGCCTGCCGCGCCTCCTCGGCCGGGCTGGCCGAGCGGTGCAGGTACTCCTTGTAGATGTTGCGCGTCCACAGGTTCGCCGCGGCGATCGACATGATCGCGGCCGGGACCAGGGCGCCGATCCCGATCGCGGCGAACGCGATGCCGGCGAAGACCGAGCCGAACTCGTTGTCGAACAGCACCGGGATGATCGTGTTGGTGTCCGGGCGACCGGTGGCGTTGTTCGTGATCGGCTTCGCGCCGGCCGCGATCGCGGCGTACCCGAGCAGCGCGAGCAGCCCCAGCAGCAGCGAGTAGGCCGGCAGCGCCATCATGTTCCGCTTGAGCACGTTGCGCCCCCGCGAGGCCAGCACGCTGGTCAGCGAGTGCGGGTAGAGGAACAGCGCCAGCGCCGAGCCCAGGGCCAGCGTGACGTACTGCAGCTGGTTGTTCGCCGTGAGCAGGATCGACCCGGCGGGCTTGCCGGCGCTGGTCGCGGTCGGCTGGGCCAGCTTCTCCTGCGCGCTGTCGAAGATCGAGCCCCAGCCGCCCAGCTTGGCCGGCAGGTAGATCACCGCGGCGAGGATCACGACGTAGATCAGGATGTCCTTGACGAACGCGATCAGCGCCGGGGCCCGCAGGCCGGACTGGTAGGTGTAGACGGCCAGGATCACGAAGGCGATCAGCAGCGGCAGGTGTCCGAGGAAGCCGGTCTCGTTGAGGCCCATCGTGCGCAGCACCGCCTCGAGGCCGACCAGCTGCAGGGCGATGTAGGGCATCGTGGCGACGATCCCGGTGATCGCCACCAGCAGCGCGAGCACCGGGCTGCCGTACCGCCCGCGCACGAAGTCGGCCGGGGTGACGTAGCCGTGCACCCGCGAGACCGACCAGAGCCGCAGCACCGGCAGGAACACCAGCGGGTAGAGGATCACCGTGTAGGGCAGCGCGTAGAAGCCGAGCGCGCCGGCCCCGAACAGCAACGCCGGGACGGCGACGAAGGTGTAGGCGGTGTAGAGGTCACCGCCGAGCAGGAACCAGGTGATCCAGGAACCGAACCGGCGCCCGCCCAGACCCCACTCGTCGAGATGGTCGATGGCGTTGCCGCTGGACTGCCACCGGGAGGCCAGGAACCCCAGCACGGTGACGAGCAGGAACAACGCCGTGAAGACGCCGAGCTCCACCCACTGGATCATCGCCGCGCCGTCCCCTCGTCCAGGTCGTCCACGTCGGAGGCGCCGCCGGGCGCCGCGGGTGCCCGGTCACGGGTGAACACGTAGACCAGCGAGACGCAGACGACGCCGAGCGGCACGAACAGGAACTGCGACCAGTAGAAGAACGGGATCCCGAACACCCGCGGCTCGTCGTGGTTGAACCACGGCACCACCAGCATCAGGAACGGCACCAGCAACAGCAGGTTCCACGGGCTGAACCGCAGCCCCTCGCCGTCGACCTTCTGCTCGGCCATCACGCATCTCCCGGTCTCGACGATCTGCTCACCGTTGTGGCGGTCACCCGGACAGGGCAAAGCCACGACGCATCGTAGATCGACGGCCGGACGATGTCTGCGCCTCGCGCGCAACGTCTTCGTCACGACGCGACGCGGCCCCCGCCCATGATGGACGGGGTCCGCCTCGCGATCGAGCGGGGTCGGTCAGGCGCCGAGCCGCTGCTTGAGGGCCTCGAACTCGTCGCGGATCGAGGTCGGCAGGTTGTCGCCGATCTTGTCGAACCACTCCTCGATCAGCGGGATCTCGGCCTTCCACTCCTCGACGTCGACGTTCAGCGCGGCGGCGACGTCGTCGGAGTTCGCGTCCAGGCCCTCGAGGTCCATCTGGTCCGGGGTGGGGACGTAGCCGATCGGGGTGTCGACCGCGGCGGCCTTGCCCTCCATCCGCTCGATGCACCACTTGAGGACGCGGCTGTTCTCACCGAAGCCCGGCCACAGCATCTGGCCCTGCTCGCCCTTGCGGAACCAGTTCACGTAGAAGATCTTGGGCAGCTTGTCCGCGTCCGCGCCCTTGCCCACGTTGACCCAGTGCGCGAAGTAGTCGCCCACGTTGTAGCCCAGGAACGGCAGCATGGCCATCGGGTCGCGCCGGACCTGGCCGAGACCGCCGGTCGCGGCCGCGGTCTTCTCCGAGGACATCGTCGCGCCCATGAACGTGCCGTGCTGCCAGCTGCGGGCCTCGGTGACCAGCGGGACCGTGGTCTTGCGGCGACCGCCGAACAGGATCGCCGAGATCGGCACGCCGTTCGGGTCCTGCCACTCCGGGGCCACCACCGGGCACTGCGAGATCGGGGTGGTGTAGCGGGAGTTGGGGTGTGCGGCCTGGATGTCGGCGTCCGGGGTCCAGTCCTCGCCCTTCCAGGACGTGAGGTGTTCCGGCTCGCCCTCCAGGCCCTCCCACCAGACGTCGCCGTCGTCGGTCAGCGCGACGTTGGTGAACAGGCTGTTGCCCTGCTCGATCGTGCGCATCGCGTTCGGGTTGGTGTTCCAGTTCGTGCCCGGCGCGACGCCGAAGAAGCCGAACTCGGGGTTGACCGCGTAGAGCCGACCGTCCTTGCCGAAGCGCATCCAGGCGATGTCGTCGCCGACGGTCTCGGCACGCCAGCCCGGGATGGTCGGCTGCAGCATCGCGAGGTTGGTCTTGCCGCAGGCCGACGGGAACGCCGCGGCGACGTAGTAGGCCTTCTCCTCCGGGCTGATCAGCTTGAGGATCAGCATGTGCTCGGCGAGCCAGCCCTCGTCGTGGGCGATGGCCGAGGCGATCCGCAGCGCGTAGCACTTCTTGCCGAGCAGCGCGTTGCCGCCGTAGCCCGAGCCGTAGCTCCAGATCTCGCGGGTCTCCGGGAAGTGGCTGATGTACTTGTTCTCGTTGTGCGGCCACGGCACGTCGGCCTGGCCCGGCTCCAGCGGGGCGCCGATCGAGTGCAGGGCCTTGACCCAGCGGTCGCCGGCGGCGTCGAGCAGGGGCAGGACGTTCGAGCCCATCCGGGTCATGATCTTCATCGAGATCACGACGTACTCCGAGTCGGTGATCTCCACGCCGAGCATCGGGTCCTCGGCGTCGGTCGGACCCATGCAGAACGGCACGACGTAGAGCGTCCGGCCGCGCATGCTGCCGCGGTAGAGCTCGGTCATCGTCTGCTTCATCTCGGCCGGGGCGACCCAGTTGTTGGTCGGCCCGGCGCCGCGCTCGGTCTCGGTGCAGATGAACGTCCGCTCCTCGACCCGGGCCACGTCACCGGCGTCGGAGGCGGCGTAGAAGGAGTTGGGCTTCTTCGCCGGGTCCAGCCGGGTGATCGTGCCCTGCTCGACCAGCTGGTCGGTGAGCCGCGTCCACTCCTCGTCGGACCCGTCGCACCACACGACGCGATCCGGGGTGGCCAGCTCAGCGATCTCCTGCACCCAGGACACCACGCCCTGGTTGGTGGTCGGTGCGTGGTCGGTCCCCGGAACGGTCGCTGCAGTCATGTCGTCCTGTCTCCTCGCCGGCCCCGGCCCGCCCCCGGGAATGGTTCGTCGACCCGCACCGGAGTGCGGGAAGTGACGGGAAAGATGGGACCCGAGGTTACCGGCGGAATCCGGCTCGTCCCACCGGACGGACTGTCAATTCACTCACAACACCGATCATGTAGATCGATTCAGAACCAGGTCGGACAGGGCGTCGGACGGGCCACGGATACCCCGTCGCAACGCCCGGTCGTCGCACGAGCGGTGCACAGTGTCCGACATTACTGGCACCTCTGAGGCCAATGCCCGCTCACGACGGCCGGACGGTGCCTTCCGCGAACTGAAGAATGAACCGTCAATGACCTTCGGGGACCTCATTCAGATCTGCAAAGACCTAAGAGCGTCTGCTCAGCGCGCGGTGCCGGCACGGGATCGGGCCAGTTCCGGAACCATGATCGGCAACCGGTGGGCCGTGACCTGCCAGTAGCGGCTCTCGGGGTCCGCCGCCCGCCAGGCGTCGGCGAGCCGGGACGCGCCGTCGGAATCCACCGCTCGCCGCGGGCGGGCCCGCATGCCGCACCGGGCGCGGATCTCGCGGTCCAGGGCCGACCAGGCGTCGTCGGCCGTGGTGTGCACCGTGACCGACGGGGAGTCCTCGTCCTCGCCGATCACCAGTGTGTACGCGCTGACCATCTCGTGGGGCACGTCTGCTCCTGACACCTCAGCCGGGCGCGATCCTTCCGGCAGCCGATCTCATCGGACGTCGCACAGTGAACTACACGGGCGACCCCCGGACGTGCCGATCACCCGCCGACGCGCCGCCGGGTCGCCGGGCGCGCCCCGTCCGGTGGTCGGACGGTCGCCCGGCCAGATGACGCTCAGATGACGAGAAGTCACCCTCAGCGACCGACGGCGCTCTCCTGTCGACGACCCGGGGAGCCGGCCCGGACGAGGGCTCCGTTCGTGCCACCGCACCGGGCCGGGGGTGCGGCCGGTCGGCGGTCGGGGCCGCGGTGGGCGCGACGCAGGCCCAGGCCGGCCACGACGAGCACCGCGGCCAGGACCGCGGCACCGGTCCCGGCGGCGACGTCGACCCCGAGCGTGAACGCGTCCCGGGCCGAGGCCAGCACCGCCGCCGCCGGCTCGCCGGGGAGCCCGGACGCGGCGTCCACGGCGCCCCCGAGGGTCTCCCGCGCACCGGGCGGAACCCCGTCCGGCAGCGCGACCGCGCTGCGGTAGACCGCGCTCAGCACCCCGCCGAGCACCGCGGTGCCGAACACCGCGCCGACCTCGTAGGCGGTCTCGGACACCGCGGACGCGGCTCCGGCGCGCTCCGGCGGCGCCGCGGCCAGGATCGCGTCGTTGGTGACGGTCTCGGAGAGCCCGATCCCGGTCCCGATCAGCACCGCGGCGAGGACCGGCAGCGCCACCGCGGAGTCCACCCGCAGCCAGAGGCAGGCGAGATAGCCGGCCAGCACGAGCGTCAGCCCGATCGCGACCAGCAGGTGCAGCGGCACCCGCCGGGCCAGCCGCGCCGCGGCGAGCCCGGCCAGCACGGTCGCGACGAACCCCGGCAGCAGCAGCAACCCGGCCTGCAACGGCGAGCGCCCGAGCACGAGCTGCAGGTACTGCGCGGAGAAGAACAGCAGCCCGGTCAGGCCGAACATCGTCGTGGCGTTGGCCAGCGCGCTGTAGCGCAGGACCGGGGTGGCGAACAGCTCGATGTCGATCAGCGGACGCCGTCCGGTACGGACCTGCGTGCGGGCGCGGGCGACGAAGGCGTACCCGGCGACGAGCCCGGCCAGCAGCGACGACCCGGCCGCCGGTGTGACGCCGTCGGATCCGACGAGCTTCACCGCGAGCACCAGTGGTGCCATCGTCAGCAGCGAGAGCAGGGCGCCGACCAGGTCGAGCCGGTCGGCCCCGGCCATCCGCGACTCGGGCAGCAACACCCGTCCGGCGACCAGCAGGAGCACCATCACCGGCACGTTCGCCACGAACACCGAGCCCCACCAGAAGTGCTCCAGCAACACCCCGCCGACGATCGGCCCGAGCGCCGCGCCGGCGGCGAACCCGGTGGCCCACACGGCCAGCGCGGTCCGGCGACGGGCCCGGTCGGTGAACACCGAGCGGAGCAGGGCCAGCGTCGAGGGCATCAACATCGCGCCGAAGAACCCGAGCAGCGCCCGGGCCGCGACGAGCTGGGTGGCGTCGGCGGCGTAGGCCGCACCGAGCGAGACCAGGCCGAACCCGGCCACGCCGATCAGCAGCAGCCGGCGGCGCCCGATCCGGTCGCCCAGGGTCCCCATCGTGACCAGGAGCCCGGCCAGCACCAGCGGGTAGACGTCGACGACCCAGAGCAGCGTCGTCGCGTCCGGGCGCAACGAGGTGCTGATCGCCGGCAACGCGACGCCCAGCACCGTGTTGTCGATCGAGACGAGCAGCGTGGGCAGGGTCAGCACGGCCAGCGCGAGCCAGGCGCGCAGGCCGCTCGGCCCGGGGGCCGGGACCGCGCGGGGACGGGACAGGGACATCGGGGTTCTCTCGCGTTCGCAACGGGACGACGACGGTCATGCACCGTCCAGCCGGTACAGATTTATACCGTCCAGACGGTACAGTCAACCGGTCATCGGCGGCCACGCATCCCGGGCGTGAGAGGCCCCACCCCTAGACTCGGTCCATGGCCGGTGCCCGCGACCGCGTGCTCGACGCGTACGAGTCGCTCCTGCTCGAGCAGGGGCCCTCCGGCGCGACCCTGGACGCGGTGGCCGCCGCGGCCGAGGTGTCCAAGGGCGGGCTGCTCTACCACTTCGGGTCCAAGGATGCGCTGGTCGGAGGCCTGCTGGAGCGGCTCCGCGAGCGCAGCGCGCGCGACGCCGAGCTGATGCGCACCGACCCGGACGGGCCGGTCGCCTACTACCTGCGGACGTCGGTGCCCGGCGCCGTCTCGCCGGCCGGGCTGACCCGCACCTACCTGGCCACGCTGCGGATCGCCGACGCCAGCGGCATCACCGCGCGCGAGGTCCTGGCCTCGGTCGACGCCGACGGGCTCGCCGCCCTGCGCGAGGAGATCACCGATCCGGTGCTGGCCTGGCTGGTCCAGCTCGTCGGCGACGGGCTCTACCTGCGCACCCTCACCGGTGCCCCGCTCACCGGGGACGTGTCGGTGGAGGAGCTGCGGGCCAAGCTCCGCTCCCTGCTCACCACCGCGGCCTGATCCGGTTCGGGCCGCACCGGACGAAACGCCCGTTCGCGGGGCGGCACCGACCGATCACACCCGGTAGGGTCCGCCAGGTCGGCAAACAGGGGAGGCAGCCGCGTGGTCGGTACCGGCGGATACATCGCCTTGATCATCGTCGGGATCCTGATCACCGTCGCTGTGGGGCAGATTCTCTATCGCAGCGGCGAACCGTTCCTGGAGGAGGTCTTCCAGAACAAGGACACCGCGCGGTCGCTGAACCGGCTGCTGGTCCTGCTGTTCCACCTGCTCACGCTCGCCGTGCTGGCGATGATCTCGATCGCCGACATCCCCAGCGGCACGCCGACGCTGCAGACGATCGTGTTCAAGATCGGTGTGGTGCTGCTGATCGTCGGCATCGCCTACGGCATCTCGATGCTCGTGCTGCTGCGGGTGCGCGAGCGGCGGCGCCAGGCGGCGCTGTCCGACGCGATCGACGAGAGCCTGGCCGAGCAGCGCCACGGACGTGCCCGCGGACGGATCCGCCGCGGCGACGCCGGGGAGGGCAGGGCCTCGCCCCCGTCGGGCGAGTGAGCCGCCGGCCCCGGGCCGTCACCACCTGAGCGCGGCACCCAGCAGGTCACCGAGCGCGGCCCACCACGGGTCGTCGTCCGACACGATGTGGTCCGGGTCGTCGGCCGCCGGCTCCCCGGAGGCGGTGTCCAGCCGGAACCGCTGGTCGGCCAGCATGTCCCCGTCCAGATCGGTGAACAGGCAGAGCACGTCACCGGAGGACACGAGGACGGTGTCCGGTGCGCCGTCGCCGTCCGCGTCGATGTCGGTGCGGCCGACGGGCACCCGCCCGGGCAGGGCGCCGACCGCGGACGTGTCGGAGGTGTCGGGGCCGTCCGGGAGCCATCCGGCCCGGTCAGCCGGACGCATCGCGCAGCTCCGCGGTCTCGCGCTCGACCCGGGCCCGCCGGTCGGCGACCGCCCGGTCCAGGACCGCGCCGACGGCGCGCTCCACCTCGATCAGCCGGAACGCGAGCTCGCGCTCGGCATCGGCACCCGCGGCGGCCAGTGCCCGCGCGGTGGCGGCCGCCAGCCGCGCCCGCGCCGCGGCGACGGACCGCGTGTGCGCCAGCGCGGCCAGCACGAGCACGACGCCGGCGGTGGTGAGCGCCGTCGCCCCACCGAGGCCACCGGCCCCGAGCACGGGCAGGCCGGCGAGGCCGGCGAGCAGGCGTGGGCCGGTCGCGACGGTGGACACGGCGCCCGGGGCCACCGGCGCGGTCGCGCTCCGTGCGAGACCGGTGGTCCCGGGTAGCGGCATCGGCGGGGCGCCCGGGCGCAGGCGGGCCGCGACCCGTCGCACGGCCGGGCCGGCCGTGGCCTCGAAGCGCTCCGCCGACCGTCGCCGGACCTCGTCGAGCTCCCCGGCCAGCCACGACGGCAGCTCCGCCCGGCCGGCGCGGCCGCAGGTGTCCAACCGCTCCCCCGCGCGGCGGGTGAGGTCCGCCAGGTCCGCGGCGAGCCCGGCCGAGCAGCTCAGGCGGGCCAGCCCGAGTGCCGCGCGCAGCTCGGCGTGGTGCCCGCCGCCGAGCCGGTCGCGGGTCGCGGCCAGTTCCCGCCGCCGCGCCGAGGCCGCGTTCCGTGCCCGGTCCGGCCGGGGGCCTGCCTGCGGCGCGGCGACCACGGCGGTCACGCCCCGGCCGTCGCGGACATCCGGCGCGCGTACCGACCGCCCACCACGAGCAGCAGCAGCCCGGCGCCGATGAAGGCCGCGACCCGGCCGAGTCCGTCCAGGGCCGGGAGGTCGAACAGGACCAGCTTGGCCAGTGCCGCGCCGAGGAGCACGAACCCGGCCCCGGCCACCGAGGGCCGGGTGACCCCCCGGCCCAGCGTGACCAGGCCCAGCACCGTGACCCCCACCGTGACCAGCACGTGCCCGGTCAGGAACCCGGCCGGGCCGGGCAGCACGAGCTGGGTGCCGGTCACCACCAGCCACGACGCGCCGTAGAGCCCGGTCAGCACCACCGGCAGCCACGCCGCGGGCCCGCGCCGGTCCGGGCCGGGCCACCCGCACCGCCGTGCGGCGACCGCCGTCCCGGCCGCCACCAGCACCAGCAGCGCGGCACCGAGCGGTGCGAGGACCCCACCGCCGCGGGCGGTCGGACCGAGCAGCGCGGCCGGTCCGGCGAGGACGGCGACGCACATCACCACACCGGGCACCGCGAACCCGATCGCGGCCGTCAGGACCGCACCCGTCCGGAGCACCGCCGCGACAGTCGCCAGCGCCAGCGTCTCGACGAGCAGGGCGAGGACCAGCGACCCGCCGTCGAGCACCAGCGCCGTCGCGGTCATCAGCAACACCGCCGTCGCGGCCGCGGCGCCGAGGCGGATCCCCCGGTAGAGCGCCCGGCCGGCGGCCACGGCGGCCAGCGCGATCCCGGCCGTGAGGCAGGCCGCCGCCCCGGTGCCGCCACCGAGGACCGCCGCCGAGACGAGCAGCGGCAGCGGCGCCAGCAGCAGGGTCAGCACCGGCGGGACCGGCGGCGGACGCAGCGCCGCCAGTGCCGCGACACCCGTCCCGAGTGCCAGCGCCACCGCCGTCACGGCGAGGACCGCCACGTCGTCGGCGGTGCCGGGCGTGATCAGCCCGACGACGACGGCCAACAGGCCGTGCACGGCCGTCGCCAGCGCGGCGACCGGGTTCAGCACCGCCCAGCGCTCCCGGTCGGCCCGGCGCAGCGCCGACGCGCCGACGGCGGCCTGCAGCACCAGCGCCAGACCCAGGCCGAGCGCTCCCGGCCCGTCGCCGACGACCGGCAGCGTGAGCTCCGCGGCGAGAAGCACCCCGAGTGCCAGCGGCAGGCTCCGCCACCGGTCCGCGAGCGCCGTCCCGCCGGCCGCCACGGCCAGGCAGCCGACCAGCCCCGCCGGCACCGGCAGCAGCGGGTACAGGGCCGTGGCCGCGGCCAGGCTGCAGAACCGCGCCAGGATGCCGGTGCCGGCCAGCGCGGCCGAGGCCGTCCCGGGCGCGGGCCGGCGGGCCACCCGGGCGCCGGCGCCCACCAGCGCCGCACCGAGCACCGCACCGCAGCCGACCCGGACCAGGGGCGAGAGCCAGCCGGACGTCGCGGCGAGCGCCAGCAGCATCACCACGCCACCGACGGTGACCACCGCCCCGGCCCAGACCGGCAGCCGGGACCAGTCCGCGATCAGGGGGACCGGGGTGCGAGCGGACAGCGCCGCCCGGACCGGGCCGGTCACCGGCTCGGAGCGCGACACCAGCCCACCGACCACACCCGGGTCGGGCACCGCGCGGGGCTGCGGCAGCCCGGCGACGGCGCGGTCGTAGGCACGGCGGTGGGCGGACCGGCGGATCCCGACCACCGCCTCCAGCGCGGCGATCCGGTCGTCGAGCTCGGAGAGGCGGGCGTCCGGCGCGGACGTGGCGTCCCGGGCGTCCCGCTCATCGGCAGAGGTCGTCATGGGGGGAGTGTCGCCACGCCCGGCCGGTCGGCGGATGCGTAGGACTACGGGGGGACACCGTCGGGCGTGACCGTCGGCACCGATCCCGTGGGCGGGGCAACCCCACCCCCGTCCGCGCGTCTCTAGGTACGGGTCCCGCAAAGACCCGGCATGAACCGCAACCAGACCGTGACTCCGTCGTTGGTCTTATCAGAGCGGACTTGTATGGAGGAAGTGTGAGCGCCGTTACGCCCGCCCGCCCGGCCGTTTCGCCTGACTCGGACGCGCCAGCGCGACCGGGCCAGCAGACCGGCACCGGTGTGGCACAGACGCCCTTCCCGGGCCCGTCCGGACACCGGACGACCCCTTCGACGGAGACGGAGGCCCCCGAGGGCTTCCGCCGGCCCCGACCACGCCCGGCTCCTCGGCGCACCCCGAACCCCGCGGTGTCGGTGATCGTGCCGACCCGCAACGAGGCCCGGAACCTGGAGATCGTGCTCCCGGCGATCGCCGCCGTCCGGCCCGCCGTGCACGAGGTGATCGTGGTGGACGGCAACTCCACCGACAACACCGTCGCCGCCGCTCGCCGCACGCTGCCCTGGGCCCGGGTGATCACCCAGACCCGCAAGGGCAAGGGCAACGCCATGGCCTGCGGGTTCACCGCGGCCACCGGCGACGTGATCGTCATGTTCGACGCCGACGGGTCGGCCGACCCGAACGAGATCCCGGCGTTCGTGTCCGCGCTGGTCTCCGGCGCCGACTTCGCCAAGGGCAGCCGGTTCCGCAAGGGTGGCGGCAGCGACGACATCACGCTGCTGCGCAAGACCGGCAACGCCGGGCTCAACGGCGTGGCGAACCGCCTGTTCGGCACCTCCTACACCGACCTCTGCTACGGGTACAACGCCTTCTGGGCCGACCTCGTCCCGCAGCTCGAGCTCCCGGACCCGGCGATCCCGCAGCCCGAGGACGGCTCGATGATCTGGGGCGACGGCTTCGAGATCGAGACGGTGCTCAACTGCCGGGTCGCCGCCGCCGGTCTGAAGATCACCGAGGTGCCGTCGGTCGAGCGCGAGCGCATGTTCGGTGAGACCAACCTGCGGACGTTCGCAGACGGCACCCGGGTGCTGCGTACCCTGGCCGCAGAACACCGGCGTGCCGAGCGCCGGCGCAAGGGCCCCGGCTACGCACGCTGAGCGTGACCGGCCCCTGCCGGTCACGGGTCTCTCCCGGGGCCGGAGACATCCGTGCACGAGGAGTGAGTGGTCGGTGAACGCTGTACCCCCCGGCGTCGAAGGTCGCAACGGTTCCGCGGACGGTCGCGGGGCCACGGTGACGGCGAGCGTCGTCGTCTGCGTCTACACCGAGAAGCGGTGGGACGACATCGTCGACGCCGTCGCCTCGGTGGCCGCGCAGGACGTGCCGGCCACCGAGACGATCGTGGTCGTCGACCACAACGACGCGTTGCTGGTCCGAGCCGGCCAGGAGTTCTCCCCGCACGGGGTGCGGGTGATCCCGAACCGCTTCGCCCAGGGCCTGTCCGGGGCCCGCAACACCGCCGTCGCCGAGGCGACCGGTGAGGTCGTGGTCTTCCTCGACGACGACGCCTCGGCCCGCCCGGGGTGGCTGGGCGCGCTGCTGGCTCCCTACGCCGACCCGTCGGTGATCGGGGTCGGGGGCGTGGCGCACCCGCGCTGGCCCACCCGCCGTCCGGCGACGCTGCCGGGTGCCGCGCCGCGCGACCCGAACGCCACCGGCGAGCTGGACTGGGTCGTGGGCTGCACCTACACCGGCCAGCCCACCGAGCGCGCCGAGGTGCGCAACCTGATGGGCTGCAACATGTCCCTGCGCGCCGAGGTGTTCAAGCGCGTCGGCGGGTTCGCCGAGGACATGGGGCGGATCGGGAAGAACCCGCTGGGCTGCGAGGAGACCGAGCTCTGCATCCGCGCCCGGCAGGCCTACACCGCCGACGGCCGCAGCCCCAAGATCATCTTCGAGCCGCGGGCCGCGGTCGACCACCGGGTGTCCGCCGACCGCGTCGAGTGGGCCTACCTGCTGCGCCGTGGCTGGGCCGAGGGGCTGTCCAAGGCCGCGGTGTCCAAGGTCGTCGGTACCGGGGACTCGCTGTCCACCGAGAGCAGCTACACGCTCAAGGTGCTGCCCGGCGGTGTCGTGCGCGAGCTGCGGGACAAGAACCCGGCCTCCGCGGCCGCGATCGCGGCGTGTTTCGCCGTCACCGCGGCGGGCTACCTGCGCGGCCGGCTGCCCGGTGCCACCGCGCACGTGCGGCTGCCGGCCGCCGGCGCCCCCCGCACCGGTGCCTGAGACGCGCGACGCCGCGGCCGCGACACCCACCGACGGCACCGGACCCGGCGGGCCGGACGACCGCCGGGACCCGCGCCCGCCGGGCTCCCGGATCCGCAGCTTCGTCCACCAGCGCAACCGCCTGACCCCGGGGCAGCAGCACGCCTGGGACGCGTGGTGGCCCGAGTACGGCCGCGACGTGGACGAGGTGCTGGCCGGCGGCGGGCCGTGGGACCCGCACGCCGGGTTCGGGCGAACGGCTCCGGTGCTGCTGGAGATCGGCTCCGGGATGGGCGAGACGACCGCCGCGCTGGCCGCGGCCGAGCCGGACCTCGACCACGTCGCGGTCGAGGTCTTCGAGCCCGGGCTGGCACAGCTGCTGATGCGGATCGCCGACGCGGGCCTGAGCAACCAGCGCCTGCTCCGCGGCGACGCCGTCGACCTGCTGGAGCGCGCGGTCGCACCGGGGTCGCTGGACGGCGTCCGGGTGTACTTCCCGGACCCGTGGCCCAAGCGGCGCCACCACAAGCGACGGCTGGTGCAGCCGGATTTCGTGGCGCTGGCCGCGTCCCGGATCCGACCCGGCGGGACCCTGCACCTGGCCACGGACTGGTCCGACTACGCCGAGGAGATGCGTGCGGTCTGCGCCGGTGTGCCCGCGCTCGCGCTGCAGGACGAGAGCCCGCCGGGCAGCGGCTTCTCCCGCCGCCCGGACTGGCGTCCGATGACCAAGTTCGAGGCCCGCGCGGTCGAGGAGGGGCGCCCCGTCCGGGACCTGCTGTTCACGGTCCTGCCCGACACCACAGCCGACCGGGCACCGGGCCGCAGCGGGTGAGACGGACCCCGCCCCGCTCCTGGCCCCGGCCGAGTGACCCCGTAGGACATCCGTGACGGCGGCGCACGACCTCGACCACGGCGCCGCGGCCGCAGCGGCGCCGCTCTCCGGGCCCGTGCGGTGCCCGGTCGCGGGACCCGCACGCCCGAGCCCCGTGCCGCGCGGCCCGGCGGCGCCGGTGGGCT
>CBIHNM010000018.1:0-26760 GCA_966211265.1 uncultured Pseudonocardia sp. | reverse complement strand
GATGTCGACGACCGGGACCGCGGTGAAGCGGAACGTCAGGATCACCTCGGCGGCCCGGTCGACCGGGGTGGCCGGGCCGACGGTCACCAGGTCGTCGGCGGTCATCACGTCGCGCACCCGCAGCGTCGCCGGGTCCCGGCCCCCGATCCGCCCGGCCCCGCGCGGGGCGGCCGCGGCCATGTCGATCGCCGGCCGATCGGACCGGACCGCGCGGCGGACCGACCGCAGGACCCGGCTGCCGGCGGTGCGGCGGCGCAGCAGGTCGCTGCGGGTCACGACACCGACCAGCACGCCGCGGTCCACGATCGGCATCACCCGCAGCTCGCCGTAGGCGCGCAGCCGGTGCGCGAGGACCGCGACATTGGCCGTCGGCGCCATGTGCAGCACGTCGCGGGTCATCACGTCGGCGACGGTGGCGGCGTCCGGGTCGTCGCGGTGACGTAGCAGGTCGACCAGGCTCACGATGCCGACCAGCCGGAACGCCCGGTCGACGACGGGCAGCGCGCTGTAGCGGAACTCGGCCATCCGCTGCTCGGCCCGCGACAGCGGTGCGTCCTCCCAGATCGTGACGACGCGTTCGGTCATGATCTCGCGGGCCCGCAGAACCATGGGGCCGACCGTATCCGGTCCCGGCTCAGAACTCCGAGAGATCGATCTCGGGCACCCCACCGGTACCACGGCCGCCTCCGGGCAGGGCTCCACGTCGCCGCGCTCGGTCCGGCCCCGCAGCCGGCCCGCCGACCGGCGCGAGGTCACCGCCCGCGCCAGGTCGAAGTCCGGGGCCCGAACCAGCACCGCGGCCTCGTCCACCGGCCCCGACGACACCCACCGCCAGGACTCCCCCACCCGGCCGGCACCGGGCGTCGCGCCCGCCGTCGTTGAACTCCGTTCAACGGTGCCGTGGGTTACCCTTGATCCGCGATCAACGGAACGGGGGACGAGGTGTCGCAGGGTACCGGCATGACCGCCGGCCGCGTCGTCGCCGCGGCCCTCGACGAGCTCGACGCGTCCGGCCTGGACGCCCTCACGATGCGGCGGGTCGCCACCCGCCTGGGGGTACAGCTCAACACCGTCTACTGGCACGCCACCGGCAAGCCCGCGCTGCTGTCCCTGATGGCCGACGCCCTGCTCGAGGGCTGCGACCGCGCGCCGCTGCCGCCCGCCTGGCCGGACCGCCTGCGGGTGCTCGCCACGCGGCTGCACGACGGCCTCCTCGCCCGGCGCGACGGCGCCCGCCTGCTCGACCTCGCCCGCCCCGACGGCCCCTGCACCCGCGCCCTCACCGAAGCCCTGGCCGGCACCGCCGCCGCGGCCGGGCTCGACGGCGACGGCGCCGACACGGCCTCCCGGCTCGTCGTGTCCGCCGTGACCGGGGTGGCCCGCGACCACGGCCCCGGCCGGACCTCCGGCGACGACGCACGGCTGACCTTCACCCTCGACGTCCTGGTCGACGGCATCGCCGCCCGGGTCCCGGCCACCGCCGCCCGGCGCGCCGAGGACGACCTCGCCCGGCGGCTGCGCCCGCCACCGCCCGCGACCCGGCGCCGCTCCGGCCGGCCGGACCCGCCGGGCCGGCCCCCGACCAGGTCCTGACCGGACACCATCGTGGGCTGCGGCGTGAGCACGCTGGACGAATCCGTGCGGAGCCGACATCATGCGCGCACCGGGCGGGATCGCCCGGCCCCACGGGGACGTGCGCTGGAAGGATCCCAGGTGAGTACACCCTCCGGAGAGCCCCCGTACCCGGGCTCCCAGCCGAACCAGCCGGGCCACGACCCCGCTCAGGGCCACCCGCAGGGCGGGCCGGGCGCCGGGCGGGGCGACCCGGACCAGCAGGGCTACCCGCAGGAGGGGTACGCACAGCAGCCGGGCCACGCGCAGCAGGGATACCCGCCGGGCCCGGCGGGGTACGGCGCCGCGCCGGTCGCGCCGAAGAACGGCCTCGGCATCGCCGCACTGGTACTGGGCATCGTCTCCATCCTGGCCGCGGTCACCCTGATCGGGGTCATCCTCGGCATCCCGCTCGGCCTGCTCGCACTGATCCTCGGGATCATCGGCATGCGCCGGGTGGGCAAGGGCGTCGCGACCAACAAGGGCGTCGCGATCGCCGGCATCGTCACCGGCCTGCTCGGTCTGATCCTCTCGATCGCCATCGTCGCCGTGGGGGCGACCTTCTTCGCCAACAGCGGTGGCAGCGACCTGGTGCAGTGCCTCCAGCAGGCGGCCGGGGACCAGGCCCGGAGCCTGCAGTGCCAGCAGCAGTACCAGCAGCAGGTCGAGGAGCAGATCGGCGGCGGCGGGGGCGGCTACTAGGTCCGCGCCCGGGACGGTCACCGGGTGCGCGGCCACGTGGTGACCGACGATCGGGACGGCGATCGCGACACGGGCGGTGTGAGCATGCCGACGAGTCGCGGGCGCCCGGATCGGGTAGGACCCTCCGAGTACCCGACGCGCGAGGAGGACACATGGGACTGAACTACCGGGGCCGCCGCAGGATGGGGCCGCTGCCGATCTGGCGCAACGTCTCCCGCTCCGAGCGGGGCAAGACCGTCTCCTGGACGGTGAAGCTGTTCGGGATCAGCTGGAACAGCCGGACCCGCAAGAAGACCGTCGACCTGCCCGGCGGGTACTCCTACACCTCGGAGTAGCCGCCCGCGCGGCGCTCAGCGGGTGTCGAGCACGAGATAGCCCTCGGCGAGGCGGCCGGGTTCGAACCCGGCGGCCTTGGCCTGCGCGCCGGACCACCGCCCGAGCATGCCCTCGAGGTCGGTCATGTGCTCGGTCTGGCTCACGTGCTCGCGCAGGGCGGCGATCTTGCGGTCGAACGTGTCGGTGATGTCGACGTAGTGGTCGGCGGTCTCGTTCGCGCTGGTCACCCACGTCTGGGACACCGTGTGCGCGGCGAACCCGGCGTCCGCGAGCTCCGGGTGCGCGTAGGGGTTGCGGGCGTCGGGGTAGATCGCGCACATCGCGGCCTCGCCGGTCGCGGTGTGGTCGGGATGGCTGCCGTAGAGGCTGCGCAGGTCCCGGAACGGCGAGGGCACCACGATCCGGTCCGGGCGTACCCGCCGGATCACCCGCGAGATGTCGCGACGCAGCTCCAGGGTCACCGTGAGCCGGCCGTCCGGATAGCCGAGGAAGTCGATGTCGGTCACCCCGAGCACCGCCCCGGCCTTGCGCTGCTCGCCCTGCCGGATCGCCGGGATCTCCGAACGCGGGACGTCCTCGTCGAAGCCGCCGGCGTCGCCGTCGGTCACGATGCAGTAGGAGACCGACACGCCCGCGTCGGTCCAGGTCGCGATCGTTCCTGCGGAGGAGAAGTCGATGTCGTCCGGGTGCGCGGCGACGACCAGTGCACGCTCGATGTCGGTCACGCCACCATCACAGCATCACCGGCTCCCGGCCGCACCCACGGCCGAGGCGCCCACCACACCGCCCAGGGGCGCGACCCGGTCCGCGGGTAGCGTGGAGGTTCCAGACGCCCGACGAGGTGCGCCACGCGATCGTGGAGGTGTCGGATGGCGGGTGAGTCGCCTGCGGAGAACGGGATCACGCTGCACGGCCACCGGGTGAGCTACCGGGAGGCCGGGCGTGGTCACCGTCGAGCCGTCCTGCTGGTGCACGGGCTGGCCGCCGGTTCCGCCACCTGGGCGCCGGTGCTCGCCCCGCTCGGCCGGCACATGCACGTCCTGGCCCCCGACCTGCTCGGCCACGGGCACAGCGACGCCCCGCACAGCGGCGACTACTCGCTCGGCGGCTTCGCGACCGGGCTGCGGGACCTGCTCGTCGCCCTCGACGTGGACCGGGTCACCGTGGTGGGCCACTCGTTCGGCGGGGGCGTCGCGATGCAGTTCGCCCACCAGTTCCCCGAGTTCACCGAGCGGCTCGTCCTGGTCTCCAGCGGCGGTCTCGGGCACGACCTGACCCTCGCCCTGCGCGCGGCCAGCCTGCCCGGCACCGAGTGGGTGCTGCGCTCCGCGTCGTCGCTGACCCCGCGCTGGATGCGGCGGACCGTGCACCGCGTCGCGCACGCCGTCGGCAACGTGCCCGGGTCGGACCTCGACGGCGTCTACACCGCGTGGGAGTCCTTCCGCGACCGCGGCACCCGCAGCGCGTTCGTGCAGACCGTCCGCGGCGCGCTCGAGCCGTCGGGCCAGCGCCTCGACGGCGCGCAGCGGCTGCACCTGCTCAACGAGGTGCCGGTCCTGCTCGTCGGCGGCGGACGGGACCGGGTCATCCCGGTCGAGCACACCGAGGCCGCGCACGAGCGCCTGCCCGGCAGCCGCCTGGAGATCTTCGACCAGGCGGGCCACTTCCCGCACACCGAGCAGCCGCTGCGCTTCGCCGCCCTGCTGCGCGAGTTCGTCGACACCACCGTGCCCGCGGCGGGCGACCGGCAGGCCCTGCGCCGCCGGATCCTCGGCACGGGCACGGGCACGGACCGCCCGGCGGCCGCCGCCGACGGGGCCGCGCTCTGAGCCCTCGGTCGCGGACCGGGCGGCGGCGCTCGCGCACGGCGCCGGGCGCACGGCTCTGTTAGCTTCGCCGCCGTGGCCGGTGCCCGGTGCGACGGGCAGACCGCCGCCCGGGCAGGGGCCGGAGGGGGGGGACCGCAGATGGCGCTGCACCCGTTCGTCGCGACCATGCTGGAGACCCAGCGGCAGGCCGCAGCGCCGGCCCTGTCCGACGGCACCCCGGACGACGCCCGCGCGCTGGTGCTGGCCGGGCGCGCCGCGATCGGGCCGGGGCCGCGGATGGCGCGGACCCGTGAGGTCACCGTGCCGACCCGGGCCGGGTCGCTGGGCGCGCGCCTGCACGTCCCGCCCGGTGGGGTCACCGGGCTCGTGGTCTACCTGCACGGCGGCGGCTGGGTGGTCGGGGCCGTCGACGACTACGACACGCTCGGCCGCGAGCTCGCCCACCGCGCCCGGTGCGCGGTGCTGCTGCCCGAGTACCGCCTCGCTCCGGAACACCGGTTCCCGGCCGGGCTGGAGGACACCGAGGACGTCCTGACGTGGGTGCGCACCGACCCCGAGCTGGGTGGGTTGCCGCTGGTCGTGGCCGGGGACAGCGCGGGCGCCAACCTCGCGACCGTCGCCGCCCGGCGGCTGCGCGGGCGGGTCACCCCGGAGCTGCAGGTACTGGTCTACCCCGTCACCGACGGCGCCCGGGACACCGAGAGCTACCGCGACTGCGCCGAGGGCCTCGGCCTGGGCGCCCGGGACATGGCCTGGTTCTTCGACCACTACGCACCCGCCCGGGAGCACCTGGGGCCCGACATCTCCCCGCTGCGCGCGGGCGACCTCGCCGGGCTGCCGCCGACCGCCGTCGTCACCGCCGAGTACGACGTGCTGCGCTCCGAGGGCGAGGCCTACGCCGAGCGGCTGCGCGCGGCCGGGGTCGACGTCGTCGCGAAGCGCTACCCGGGCGTCACGCACGGGTTCCTGCGCCTGCACAACCACCTCGACGTCGCCCGCGAGGCGGTCGCCGACATCGCCGACGCGATCACCACCGCGGTCGCGGCCGCCCGTCCGTCCTCGACGGGGACGACGTGACCCGCGAGCCCGAGCCGATCAGCTCCGAGACCGGACGCCCGTGCCGGGCGTCGGAGGTCCCGATGGCGATCGAGATCTGGCGCCGGGCCGAGGACGGGGCGACGGCGCACCTGCGTCCCTGACCCGCGCGAGGGCCGGCGCCGACGGGCGGGTCATCGCTGCACGCGCAGGTCCAGCTCGTCGCCGGCCACCGCGAGCCGGACCGTCCCGCCGGGCGCCAGCTCGCCCGACAGCAGCAGCCGCGACAGCGCGCGCTCCACCTCGCGACCGATCGTGCGGCGCAGCGGGCGGGCGCCGTGCTC
Source organism: uncultured Pseudonocardia sp. (assembly GCA_966211265.1). Classification (GTDB taxonomy): domain Bacteria; phylum Actinomycetota; class Actinomycetes; order Mycobacteriales; family Pseudonocardiaceae; genus Pseudonocardia. The sequence goes on along the minus strand of CBIHNM010000018.1, from coordinate 20,903 downwards.
GGGCCGGTGCCCGCGCCGGGCGAGCAGCTCGACCGCGTCCGGCTCGGCGTGCAGCGTGACGCCCTGGTCGCGCAGGCGTGCGGCGGTCTCCTCGAGCATCATCGCGGTGATCCGGCGCAGCTGCGGTGCCGAGAGCGGAGCGAACAGCGCGATCTCGTCGATCCGGTTCACGAACTCGGGCCGGAAGCGGGTGCGCGCCAGCCCCGTCAGCGGCTCCCGCAGCTCCTCCAGCGGCGTACCGGCCGCCGCCGCGGCGAGCAGCTGCGTCGAGCCGATGTTGCTTGTCATGATCACGATGGTGTGCCGGAAGTCGACGACGCGCCCGCGCGCGTCGGTGAGCCGGCCCGCGTCGAGGACTCCCAGCAGGGCGGAGGTGACCTCGGTGTGCGCCTTCTCGATCTCGTCGAGCAGCAGCACGCAGTACGGGGTCCGGCGGACGGCCTCGGTGAGCTGCCCGGCGTCGTCGTGGCCGAGGTAACCGGGCGGGGCGCCGACCAGCCGGGCCACCGACGAGCGGTCGGCGTACTCGCTCATGTCGAGGCGGACCAGGCGGTCCGGGGAGCCGAACAGCACCTCGGCCAGGGCGCGGGCCAGCTCGGTCTTGCCGACCCCGCTCGGGCCCAGGAACAGGAACGACCCGACCGGGCGGCCCGGGTGCCCGAGCCCGGCGCGCCCCGCACGGACCGCGTCGGCGACCGCCTCGACGGCCTCGTGCTGCCCGACGACGCGGCGGTGCAGGTGCTCCTCCAGCGCCAGCAGCCGCTCCCGCTCGTCGCCGCCCAGCCGCGCGACCGGGATGCCGGTGCGCCGGGACACGATCTCCGCGATGTCGTCGGCGGTGATCTCCGGGCGCCGGTCCGGCACCGCGCCGTCGGCGCGCAGCCGTTCCAGCTCCCGGGTCAGCAGCGAGGCGCGTTCGAAGTCCTCGGAGTCCACGGCGACCTCGCGGGCCCGGCGCAGCTCCTCGACCTGCCGCGCGGTCGCCCCGGCCGCGGCGTCCCCGGTGGCCGTGCGCATCCCGGCGCGGGCCGCGGCCCGGTCGACCAGATCGATCGCCTTGTCCGGCAGGAACCGGTCCGGGACGTAGCGGGCCGACAGCGCGACGGCGGCGTCGAGCGCGCCGTCGGTCAGCGTGACGCCGTGGTAGCTCTCGTACCGGCTCCGCAGCCCGCGCAGGACGGCCACGGTCTGCGCCTCGGTCGGCTCCGGCACGACCACCGGCTCGAACCGCCGTTCCAGCGCGGGGTCCTTCTCGATGTAGCGGCGGTAGTCCTCGGTCGTGGTCGCCCCGACCAGCCGCAGCGCGCCGCGGGCCAGGGCCGGCTTCAGGATCGAGCCGGCGTCCATCGCGCCGCCCTCGGCGCCGCCCCCGGCGCCGACGACCAGGTGCAGCTCGTCGACGAACACCACGATCCGCCCCTCGGCGGCCACCACCTCGTCGATGACGGCGGTGAGCCGCTCCTCGAACTCACCGCGGTACTTCGTGCCCGCCACCATCCCGGCCAGGTCCAGCGCGACCACCCGCACCCCACGCAGGACCGCGGGGACCGCGCCGGCCGCGACCCGCGCGGCGATGCCCTCGGCGATCGCGGTCTTGCCCACCCCGGGGTCCCCGATCAGCACCGGGTTGTTCTTGGTCCGGCGGCCCAGTACCTCGCAGGCGGCGTCGATCTCGTCGTCGCGCCCGACCACCGGGTCCAGGCGCCCGGCTGCGGCGTCCGCGGTGAGGTCGCGGCCGAACCGGTCCAGCCCCCGGGTCCCGCGGCGGCCCGGCGGGCGCTCGGGGCCGCCGCCGAGCGACCCGTCCAGGTCCCCCAGGCTCTCGAACAGGCGCCCGAGCAGTGGCTCCAGCGGTCCGAACGCGTCCCGCAACGGGTCCTGCGCCATGGTGACCCTCCTCGGCGGCGGACGCACCGGGCGACCGTCTCCCCCCGAGAATGCCCGCCCGCGGCGGTCCGCGCCCGCACCGTGCGCTGCCGACCGGCCTGGCCGTGGCCGGTCACCCGCCGGGCGGGTGCTCCGCGAGCCAGGCCGCGCCGCGGCGCGGCGACGCCTGCGCCAACCAGGCGTCCTGGACGATCTCGGCCAGTTCCTCGCGGTCGAGCTCGCCCAGCCGGCTCGCCCGCAGCAGGACCGACGGGTGGCCGTCGAAGTGCGGGGTGGTGAAGAACGGGGTCGCCGGGTCCTCGACGAGCGCGCGCTTGTCGGCCTCGGACTCCACCCAGAACACGATCACGTCCGGGTAGCGCTCACCGGTGTCCGGGTCGACCGCGTCGGGGCGCGGCGTGCGGAAGAAGACGAACGACCGGCCCCCGACCTGGTACACCGCATTGCCCCTGCTCCCGTGCTCGACCCGCACGTGCGGCATCCCGAGGGCCGACGCGTGCACGTCCTCGACGCGTGCCGGACGCGGCGCGGGTGCCATCCTCGCAGCGTAGGGCGTGCGCAGGCGGGCCCGCACCCTCTCCGGGCGGCCCGTCCCGGGGGCTCGGTGCCGTCCGGGAGCCTCATCCGACCGGGAGGTCCGCCCTCTGCCGCGCCGCCACCGACACCCGGCCCAGGGCGGCGATCCCGTACCCGAGACCGGCGAAGCCCAGCGCGAGCAGGCCGATGTTGCCGGCCACCCCGGCGGCACCGACCGAGTCCGGGTCCAGGAAGTAGTAGGGCGCCCGCCGTCCGGCCTCGTTCAGCACGACCAGCGCGAGGCCCAGGTAGGCCACCGGGTAGGCCAGCCAGACGATCGGCTGCCACCACCGGACCAGGCCCTGGCTGCGCCCGACCAGCACCCAGTCGGTCAGGGCCAGCACCGGCATCACGACGTGCAGCACGACGTTGGCCGGGGTGTAGCCCATGCTCTGCCCGGTCAGGAACACGTTCCAGACCAGGCCCGCCACCACGACGTAGAGCACCACCGCTCCGCGCAGGCCGGGTCGCGTCTCGGCCCGCGCGGAACACACCGACCAGGCGTAGAACGCCGCCGCCAGCACGTTGACCTGGTAGGTGAACGTGGTCAGGCGCCACAGCACGCCCGACCGCGAGGACGTCTCGACCAGGACGAGGGCGAGCAGCACCGCGACCACGATCGCCACGCGCAGGACCACGCCCGCCCCCACCCGGCCCGTCGGCACGCTCACCTGGTCCACGACAGGAGGAACTCCCGGCGCGGTGATCCGGTTCCCGATCGTCTCCCCGGTCACATCGGCGCTGCCGCCCCGGTGGGTCCGGCCGGGTGTCTCAGCCGGTCAGCGAGCGCGCGAGGTCCTCACGCGCCTCGGGGGCGGCGATCGCGACGAGCCGCCGCGCCGCCTGGCCGGCGGTGGCGCCGCGCAGGTGCGCGACCCCGTACTCGGTGACCACGACGTCGACGTCGGCGCGCGCGGTGGTCACCACGGCACCGCGCAGCGCGGCGACGATCGTGGACCCGTCGGCGGAGCGGCTGCGCAGCGCGATGATCGACCGCGACCCGGTGCGGGCGGCCGCGCCGGAGAAGTCGGCCTGCCCGCCGATGCCGCCGATGTAGCGTCCGCCCCGGACCTCGGCGCCGACCTGGCCGGTCAGGTCGACCTCGACCGCCGAGTTGATCGAGACCAGGCTGCGCAGCTGCGCGAGCACCCGCGGGCTGTGGGTGTAGCTGGCCGGGCGGAACTCCACCGGCATCCGGTCCAGTCCCTGGTAGAGCTGCGTGCTGCCGATCGCGGTCCCGGTGACGACGACGCCGGTGTCGATCTCCTTGCGGGCGCCGGTCAGCGCACCGTTCTCGACCAGGCGCAGCACCGCGTCGGTCGCCATCCCGGCGTGGAAGCCCAGGTCGCGGTGCCCGGCCAGGCCGTCCAGGATCGCGGCCGGGAGCGGCCCGACGCCGATCTGCACGGTGTCGCCGTCGCACACCAGGCCCGCGACGTGGGCCGCGATCGCCTCGTCGACGGCGTCCGGCTCGCGCTCGGGTGCGGCGACGAGCGGGCGGTCGGTCTCGATCGTGGCCGCGAAGCGTTCCGGCGCGATCCCGGGGGTGCCCCGGGTGACCGGCATCCGGTGGTTGATCTCGGCGATCAGGGTCGGGGTGTGGTGCAGCGCGTCGGCGACGTAGTCGGCGCCGATGCCCACCGAGCACAGCCCGTCGGGCCCGGGTGGCGAGACCTGCAGCAGCCCCACGTCGCGGGGCAGCAGTCCCTCGGCGAACAACCGTGGCAGGCCCGAGTAGTGCACCGGGACGACGTCGAGGCGGCCCGCGCGCGCGAGCGCGCGCAGGTCACCGAGCGCGCCGTAGGAGGTCAGGGACAGGGCCTGCGGCAGCGCGCGGGTGACCCGCCGGTTCCAGGTGAGCCCGCAGAACGCCCGGCACGGGCCGATCCCGGTGACCTGGTCGAGCAGCGCGTCCACCAGCGGCCCGGACTCGGCGGCGGCCTGGCCCCACCAGAGCCCCGAACCGGCCGGGACGTGCGGTGCGAGATCGATCATCGCCTCAGGCACGGACCGCGCGGAACCGCAGGTGCTGGCCCGCCCGCACCTGGGCCAGGAGGTCGGTGTCGGCGTCGAGGACGACCGCGGCCACCGGGTACCCGCCGGTCACCGGGTGGTCGGCGAGGAACACGGTGGGGCGGCCGGACGCGGCGATCTGCAGGCTGCCGCGCACGACCCCCTCGCTGGGCAGCTCGGCGTCGCGGAACGCGGGCGCGCGGTGCATCGCCGGGCCGTCGAGCCTCATCCCGACCCGGTTGCTGTCGCGGCTCACCGTCCAGCGCGTGCGCAGCAGCACCTCCATCGCCTCGGCGGTGAACCAGTCGTGGCGCGGGCCGGGCACGACCCGCACCGTCACGTCGCCCGCGGGCGGGGACGCGACCGGGGCGAGGTCGGTGACCGGGACCGGGCCGCACGCCGGAGTCGGGCCGACCGGCAGGATGTCGCCGACGGCCAGCGGCGCGGGCCCCAGACCGGCCAGGATGTCGGTCGAGCGGCTCCCCAGGACCGGGTCGACCGCGATCGAGCCGCGGACCGCCAGGTAGGTGCGCACGCCGACCGGGGGCGTGCCCAGCCGCAGGCGGGACCCGGCGGGCACCCGGACCCGGCAGTGATGGCCCACCGGGGTGTCCTCGACGAACAGCTCGCCGGGCGCCCCGGTGACCGCGACCGTGCTCGGCGCGGTGGTCCGCAGCACGAGGCCGCCCAGGGTCGTCTCCAGGACGGCGGCCTCCTCGGGGTTGCCGACCAGGCGGTTGCCCAGGCGGGCAGCGCCGCGGTCGGCGGCACCCGAGACGCCCACGCCGAGGTCGCTGAACCCCGGCCGCCCCGCGTCCTGCACGGTGGTCCGGGGGCCTGTCGCCTCGACCACCAGCTCGGCCCGCATCAGCGGGCCTCGTGGAAGCGGACCCGCGTGCCCGGGGTCAGCAGCGCCGGGGGGTCGCGGTCGAGGTCCCACATGCGTTCGTCCGTCCGTCCGATCAGCTGCCAGCCGCCCGGGGACGGGCGGGGGTAGACCCCGCTGAACCGGTCGGCGAGGGCGACCGCCCCGGCCGGCACGCTGACCCGGGAGTCGGCTCGGCGGGGCACCACGAGGCGGTCGTCGACCCCCTCGAGGTAGCCGAAGCCCGGGGCGAAACCCGCGAACGCGACGGTCCAGACCTGTCCGGTGTGGGCGGCGACGACCTCGGGCACGCTGAGCCCGGTGTGCCCGGCGACGTCGTCGAGGTCCTCCCCGTCGTAGACCACGGGGATGTCGAGGGTGGGCCCCGGCGACGACGCCACCTGCGCCGTCGGCTCCAGCTCGCCGACCACCCCGGCCACCGCGCGGACGTCGGCGCCCGGCGCCATCCGTACCAGCACGGTGCGGGCCCCGCGGACCAGGTCGACCACCCCGGCCAGCCGGCCGCGGGCCGCCTCCTCGCGCAGGGCGGCGTGCAGCTGCGCCACCGCGCTCGTGTCCTCCACCTCGACCAGCAGGCCGAGGTCACCGCACGGGCGCACCGTCCGGCTCACGACGTCCGACGATCTGCCATCGGGGACACCTTTCCGAGCGCCGGACCGGAATTCGTTCAACAATCCTACAATACCCCGGCGCCGGGATCGACCGGTGACGACGACGGCCCGCCCCGGCCCGCGCCGCCGGGCACGGCGCGGACCGACGCCGTGCTGGCATTCTCGGACGGTATGGCGCAACGGTTCGAGTACAGGGTGGTCCAGCTCCGCGAGAGCCTCATGGGCGGCAAGCTCTCCGACAGCAAGCTGGAGAAGGTCCTCAACGACGCGGCGGGCGACGGCTGGCAGCTCAAGGCGATCACGGCCGCGGACGTGAAGGGCCGGATCGGGCCCGGCGGCGTGGACGGGCTCCTGGTGACGTTCGAGCGACCGGTCGGCTGAGCGGCCCGGCCGGGCCTACCCACGCCCCCCGCGCACGGCCCAGAACACGCAGCACGCGGGCACGAGCAGGACCTGGGTGACCACGACCGTGATCAGCACCAGGTGCTCGGGCACGTGCAGCAGCACCAGCACGTAGAGCGACGCGACGGCGGCGACCGCCGCGACCTCCCCTGCGCGAGGCCGTCGGCCGACGTCGCGCAGCGCGGGATGGCGAAGGCCCGGCTGCGAGCCGAGACGGCGCGGGAAGTCCGGGTCGGCGTCGCGCACGTGCAGCTCGATCTCCTGCAGCGCGCGCGACTCGGCCTCGCTGAGCGGGCGCTCGTCCGCCGGGCCGGCCGTCATCTCCCGAGGATAGCCGCCACCGGGGGTGCGTGCGCGGTCCTCAACCGCCGGCCATCGCCCCGACCACCAGCAGCGGTTCCTCGCCGCGGGCCACGGCCGGTGGGAGCTCGGAGCCGGGCGGCTCGTGCGAGAGGTCCCGCTCGCAGGCGAAGAACCGCACGTACGGACGGCGCAGCCCGGTCGCGTGGTCCCGGATCGTGCCCCGCAGCACCGGGTGGCGTTCCTCCATCGCGTCGAGCACCGCGCCCAGCGTGACCGGGCCGGTGACCTCGATGCGCAGCTCGCCCTCCACCCGGGCGAGCCGGCGCAGGTGCGTGGGCAGGGTCGCCCTGATCGTCGTGGGGCCGGTCGCGCCGTCCGGCGCGCCGGCAGTCCCGAGGGTCGGGTTCATGGCAGCGTCTGCACCTCCACCGACAGCACGGCGGGCAGGTCCCGCACGATCGGCGCCCAGCTGTCCCCGGCGTCCGCCGAGGCGTAGACCTGGCCCCCGGTCGTGCCGAAGTAGACCCCGCACTCGTCGAGGCCGTCGACGGCCATCGCGTCGCGCAGCACGTCGACGTAGCAGTGCTGCTGGGGCAGGCCCGCGCTCAGCGGCTCCCACTCGTGCCCGCCGGTGCGGCTGCGGAACACCCGCAGCCTGCCCTCGGGCGGGAAGTGCTCGGCGTCGCTGGTGATCGGCACCAGGTAGACCGTCTCCGGCTCGTGGGCGTGCACGTCGACGACGAAGCCGAAGTCGGTGGGCAGGTCGCCGCCGATGTCGTACCAGTGGCGGCCGTGGTCGTCGCTGCGCATCACGTCCCAGTGCTTCTGCATGTACACCGTCTCCGGCCGCGACGGGTGCGACGCGAGCTTGTGCACGCAGTGCCCGACCTCGGCGTCCGGGTCCGGGATGCCCTCGCTGACCAGGCCCTTGTTGGCCGGCTGCCAGGACTTGCCGCCGTTCTCGGTGCGGAACACCCCGGCCGCGGAGATCGCGACCAGCATCCGCTCGGGGTCGCCCGCGTCGGGCAGGATCGTGTGCAGGCACATCCCGCCGGCACCGGGCTGCCAGTGCGGGCCGGACCCGTGCTCGCGCAGCCCGGGCAGCTCCGACCAGCTCTGCCCGCCGTCCACCGAGCGGAACAGGGCCGCGTCCTCCACCCCGGCCAGCACCGTGTCCGGGTCGGTCGCCGACGGTTCGAGGTGCCAGACCCGGGCGAACTCCCACGGGTGCGGCGTGCCGTCGTACCACTGGTGGGTGCCGGGCACGCTCGCGTAGGCGAACTCGTTGCCCACCGCCTCCCAGTGCCGTCCGCCGTCGTCGGAGCGCTGGATCTGCTGGCCGAACCATCCGCCCGACTGCGAGACGTAGATCCGGTCGGGATCGGCCGGTGAGCCCGCGACGTGGTAGATCTCCCAGCCCGGGAACAGCGGGCCGTCCACCGTCCAGTCGGTGCGCGCCCCGTCCGCGGTCAGGACGAACGCACCCTTGCGCGTGCCCACCAGTACCCGTACGCCGCTCATGTGTGCCTCCCGAGGTCGACTGCTGCTTGCAGAGGAGACCGCGCCCGTGCCGGAAACTCATCTGTCGCCGCGGTGACCGTCGCGCCCGCCGGAGCCGCGCCGGTCAGTGACAGCCGGTGATGTGCTCCGGGCGCACCGGGACCCGGCGCAGGTCCCGCCCGGTCGCGGCCCGGATCGCCGCCGCCACCGCGGGGCCGCTGGAGATCGTCGGCGGCTCCCCCACCCCGCGCACGCCGTAGGGCGCGTGCGGGTCCGGGTACTCCAGGACCTCGACCCGCATCGGCGGGGTGTCGAGGATCGTCGGGATCAGGTAGTCGGTGAACGACGGGTTGCGCACCCGGCCCTCGGTGACCACCACCTCCTCCATCAACGCCAGGCCCATGCCCTGCACCGACCCGCCCTGGATCTGCCCGCGGACGGCGTCCGGGTTGATCGCGTGGCCGACGTCCTGCGCGGTGTCCAGGGCGACGACCTTGACCAGGCCGAGCTCGACGTCGACGTCGACGACGGCGCGGTGCGCGGAGAACGCGTACTGCACGTGCGCGTCGCCCTGCCCGGTCTCCGGGTCGATCTCGACGGTCGGGCGGTGCCGCCACTGCACGGTCTCCTCGACGGCGTCGGCGCCGAGCAGCTCGGCCAGCCCGGCGACCACCTGCCCGTCCGCGCCCACGATCTTCTCCCCGTCCAGGCGGAGGCCCGCGTACCCGGCGCTGCCCGCCGCCCGGGCGAGCACCCGCGCCCGGACGGCCTCGCAGGCCGCGCGCACCGCTCCCCCGGTGACGTAGGTCTGGCGCGAGGCCGAGGTGGAGCCGCCGGACCCGACCGAGGTGTCCTTGGGCGCCACCACGACCCGTTCCACGCCCAGCTCGGTGCGGCAGATCTGCGCCTCGACCGTGACCAGGCCCTGCCCGACCTCGGCCGCGGCGGTCGCGACGGTGGCGACCGGCTCGCCGCCGATCACCTCGAGCCGGACCCGGGCGGTCGAGTAGTCGTCGAACCCCTCGGAGAACCCGACGTTCTTGTAGGTGACCGCGTAGCCGACGCCGCGCACGACGCCCTCGCCGTGGGTGGTGTTGGCGACCCCTCCGGGCAGGTCGCGCAGGTCGGCGTCGGCGGCGCGCGGCGGGGGCAGCGGCATGTCCCGGACCCGGCCGATCAGCTCCGCGACCGGGGCCGCGGAGTCGATCAGCTGGCCGGTGATGTTGCGGTCGCCCTCGGCCATCCCGTTGCGGGCGCGCAGCTCGACCCGGTCGACCCCGACCCGGTCGGCGAGGGCGTCCATCAGGGCCTCGTGCGCGAACGCGGCCTGCACGCAGCCGAAACCGCGCATCGCACCGCACGGCGGGTTGTTCGTGTAGACCCCGCGGGCGTCGACGTGCACGCTCGGGACGTTGTAGGGGCCGAGCCCGAGGGTCCCGCCGTTGCCGACGACGGCGCCGGTGGACGAGGCGTACGCGCCGCCGTCGAACAGGATGTCGGCCCGGCCGTAGAGCAGCGTGCCGTCGGTCTGCGCGCCGAACTCGTAGCGCAGCCACGCGGGGTGGCGGTGCACGTGCCCGAAGAACGACTCGTCGCGCGCGTAGCTCATCTTCACCGGCAGCTGCGTGCGCAGCGCGAGCAGGCAGGCGTGCACGTGGATCGAGAGGTCCTCCCGTCCGCCGAACGCGCCGCCGACCCCGGCCAGGTGCAGCCGCGCGGCGTCCGGGGTCAGCCCGAGCACCCGGCAGACCTGCTGCTGGTCCACGTGCAGCCACTGGGTGGCGACGTAGAGGTCCAGCCCGCCCTCGCCGTCCGGGACCGCCAGGCCGGACTCCGGCCCCAGGAACGCCTGGTCCTGCATCCCGACCTCGAAGTCCAGCGCGACCACGACCGGTGCCTCCGGTGCCGGCCCGCCGCGCCTGATGTGCACCTCGCGGACCAGGTTCCCGCCCTCGCGCCCGGCGTGCACCCGCGGGGCGTCGTCGGCCAGGGCGGCCCGCGGGTCGGTCACCGCGGGCAGCTCCTCGTAGTCCACCACGATCCGCTTCGCCGCCCGGCGCGCCGTCTCCGGGTGGTCGGCCGCGACCAGCGCGACCGGCTCCCCCTGGAACCGGACGACGTCCTCGGCCAGACACGGCTGGTCCAGGTGCTCGAGCCCGACCCGGTTGTGGCCGGGCACGTCGTCGGCGGTGAGCACCGCGTGCACGCCCGGCACCGACAGCGCGTCGGTGGTGTCGATCGAGAGGATCCGGGCGTGCGGGTGCGGGCTGCGCAGCGTCACGCCCCAGCACATGTCGGAGTGCCACAGGTCCGAGGAGTAGGCGAACTCGCCGGTGACCTTCGCGCGGCCGTCCGACCGCAGCGGGCTGTCCCCGACCCGGCCCCCGGTGCCGGTGGTGGTGGCCGGGTTGTCGGTGGTGGTCGTCATGAGGCCTTCTCCAGCAGGGTGCGGTGCACGGCGGCGCAGTCGCGCGCCACGGCGTCGGTGTCCACGGTCAGCACCCGGTCGCGCTCGACGACCGGGCGCCCGTTCACGAGCAGGAGTTCCAGCGGGGGCGCGGAGCCGAGCACGAGCGCGGCGACCGGGTCGGCGACGTCGGCGTGCGCGAGCCCGTCCAGGCGCCACAGCGCCAGGTCGGCGAGCTTGCCGACCTCCAGCGAACCGATCTCGCCGGCCCGTCCCAGCACCCCGGCCCCGCCGAGCGTGGCCAGCTCCAGCGCGTCCCGCACGGTCAGCGCCGTGGGCCCGCCCACGGCGCGGGCGAACAGCACCGAGTGCCGCACCTCCTCCAGCAGGCTCGACGCCTCGTTCGAGGCGGCGCCGTCCACCCCGAGCCCGACGACGGCGCCGGCGTCACGCAGGTCCCGGGTGCGCGCGATGCCCGCACCGAGGCGGGCGTTGGAGCTGGGGCAGTGCGCGACGCCGGTGCCGGTGGCGCCGATCTTCTTCACGGCGTCGTCGTCGAGGTGCACGGCGTGGGCGAACCACACGTCCGCACCCGTCCAGCCCAGTCCCTCGACGTAGTCCAGCGGGGAGCAGCCGAACCGCTCCCGGCAGAAGTCCTCCTCGTCGGAGGTCTCGGCCAGGTGGGTGTGCAGCCGCACGCCGAGCTCGCGGGCCAGGTCGGCGGAGGAGCGCATCAGGTCCCCGGTCACCGAGAACGGCGAGCAGGGCGCGAGGGCGATCCGCACCATCGCCTCCGGCGACGGGTCGTGCCAGCGCCGTACCGCCTCCGCCGACGCGGCCAGGATCGCGTCCCGGTCCTCGACGACATGATCCGGCGGCAGGCCGCCGTCACGGCGCCCGAGGTCCATCGAGCCCCGCGTCGGGTGGAACCGCAGCCCCACCTGCGACGCCGCGGCGATCTCGGCGCCGAGCAGGTCGCCGCCCTCGCGGGGGAACACGTAGTGGTGGTCGGTGCTGGTCGTGCACCCGGTCAGCGCGAGCCGGGCCAGGGCGCCGGTGGCGCCGGTGTGCACCGCGTGCTCGTCGATGCCGGCCCAGACCGGGTAGAGCGTCCTGAGCCACTCGAACAGCGTGGAGTCCACCGCCAGGCCGCGGGTGACCCACTGGTAGAGGTGGTGGTGGGTGTTGACCAGGCCCGGGGTGAGCAGGCATCCCCGCCCGTCGACGACGGTCTCTCCCCCGGTCCGCGGGGCCGGCCCCCGACCGACGGCGGTGATCCGGTTCCCGTCGACGACGACGTGCCCGTCCGGGTGCTCCTCGCCGGAGACGGTGACGACGTGCGCGCCCTCGATGATCACGACTGCGACCCCGCAGCCGCGGCCCGAACCGCATCCATGATCTTCTCGTATCCGGTGCAGCGGCACAGGTTCCCGGCCAGCGCCTCCCGGATCTCCGGGTCCGAGGGCGCGGGGTTGCGTTCGAGCAGGTCGTGCGTGGTGACGACCAGCCCGGGCGTGCAGAACCCGCACTGCACGGCACCGCGGTCGACGAAGGCCTGCTGCACCGGGTGCAGATGCCCGCCCTCGGCCAGGCCCTCCACCGTGTGCACCTCGCGCCCGGCGGCCTGCCCGGCCGCGACCAGGCAGGAACACACCGGCAGCCCGTCCAGGTAGACCGTGCACGACCCGCACTCACCCTGCTCGCAGGCGTTCTTCGAGCCCGGCAGGCCGAGCCGCTCACGCAGGGCGTAGAGCAGGCTCTCGCCCTCCCACACGTCGTCGGCCTCGCGGGCGGTCCCGTTGACGGTCAGTTCGATCCGCATCTCAGGCGGCCCTCCGGTAGTCGTCCCAGGCCCAGGTGGCGGCGCGGCGCGCCATCACCGAGAGCGCGTGCAGGCGGTACGCGGCGCTGCCGCGCACGTCGTCGATCGGGGCGGCGGCCTCGCGCACCCGGCGGCCGAACTCGACGGCCAGCCCCTCGGGCAGCGCACCGCGGGACTCCCAGAGCCCGGCCGCGTCCAGCTCCCCGGCCAGGTAGTCGGTGGCGGCCTCGGCCCGGCGCGGCGTCGGCGCCGCGGACCCGATGCCCGCGCCGACCGCGCGGCGCCGCGGGTGCAGGGCCAGACCGAACGCCGTCACCGAGATGACCATGGCGTTGCGGGTGCCGATCTTGCAGAACTGCTGCGGGCCTCCGGCGCGGGTCACGTACACGGCCGCGATCAGCTCGTCCGGGGCGCAGGCGTTGCGCTTGACCCCGGTGAAGAACTCCGCCACCGGAACCTCACGGGTGCCGCGCACCGAGGCCAGCTCGACGACGGCGTCGCAGGCCAGCAGCGGCGGGTGGCTGTCCCCGGCCGGTGAGGCGGCGCCGAGGTTGCCCCCGACCGTGCCGCGGTTGCGGATCTGCGGCGAGCCCACCGTGCGCGCGGCCATCGCCAGGCCGGGCAGCTCGGCGGCGAGCTCGTCGATCACGCGGGCGTAGGTGACCCCGGCGCCGAGCCGGATCCGCCCGTCGCCCCGTTCCCAGTCGCGCAGCTCCGCGATCCGGGTGAGGTCGAGCAGCGCGGCCGGGCGTCGGTGGTCGAAGTTCAGCTCGACCATGACGTCGGTGCCGCCGGCCACCGGCACCGCGTCCGGGTGCTCGGCCTTCGCGGCGAGGGCGTCGGCCCACGTCGTCGGTGCCAGGAAGTCCATGCCGCAATGGAATCGGCCTGCGGTGCCGGCCAGTAGTCTCCGTCGCGACGAATCGGACCCCGCCGCGGCCGCGGTAGGTTGTAGGTTCCTCCAATGCTGCTGCGCGAGCTCGTGGCGCGACCGGATCTCCGGCTGCGCGTGCTGCACGCCGGGGACGGCGCGCTCGAGACGGCGGTGCGCTGGGTCTACACCACCGACCTCACCGACCCGGGCCGCTACCTGGGCGGCGGCGAGCTGGTGATCACCGGGTTGGTGTGGCGCCGTGCCGACGGCGACGCCGAGCGGTTCGTGGCCGCGGTCGCCGCGGCCGGGGCGACCGCGCTGGCCGCCGGGGAGGCCGTGTTCGGGGAGATCCCGTCCGACGTCGTCGCCGCCTGCGTGCGGCACGACATGGTCCTGCTCGCGGTCCCCGAGGACGTCTCGTTCGCCGCGCTGACCGAGGTCGTGATCGGGGCGCTGACCGCGGCCCGCGGGGACCGGCTCGCGCACACCCTGGGCCGGCAGCGGCAGCTGCTCTCGGCGGTGGCCGGCGGGGTCGGGCTCGACGAGCTGGCCGGGCAGGTCTCGACCGCGACCGGCCTGACCTGCCGGGTGCTCTCCGCCGGTGGCCGGGCCCTGGCCGGGCCACCGCTGCCCGACGCCGAGCGGGACCTGGCCGTCGCGACGTTCCTGACCGCGGAGCGGCTGCCCGCGGTGGCCGGGCGGCACTCGGTGTTCCCGGTCGGGCCCGGCAGCACGCGTCTGACGTCGTGGTTCGTGGCGGTGCAGGGCACGGTCACCGAGTGGGACCCCGAGGTCGCCGACACCGTCGGGGAGCTGGCCGCGATCGCGGCGCTGGACCGGGCCCGGCTGCGGGAGGGCATGCAGGTCGCCCGCGGGATCGCCGACGACGCGGTCGCCCGGATCGCCGCGGGCGAGGGCGACCGGGCCGAGACCCGGGTCCGGTTGCGGCAGGCCGGTGTCGACCCGGACTCCGGCCTGACCGTCCTGGTCGCCCGGCTCAGCGGGGGCCCGGACCCGGCCGAGACGGCCCGGTCGATCCTGATCGACGCGGTCGCGCTGGCCGGCCCCGCCGCGGTCGGGGTGCACGACGGCTCGGCGGTCGCGCTCGTGCCCGGCCCGGCCGCGGACCCCTCGGGTGCCGGCGCCGGGACGGCACACCCGAGCGAGCCGCTGGCCCCGGTGCTGGACGCGCTCCGGCGCCTGGGCCCCGGGCTCGGGACGCTGCGGCTGCACGTCGGCACCGGCCGCCCGGCCGGCCCGGACGCGCTGGCGGGGTCGCTGCGCGAGGCCACGCACGCCCGCGACCTCGCCGCGGCCCGCCCGGACCCGGTGTCGGTCGCCGGGGCGGGCGAGGTGACCTCGCACGTCGGGCTGCTGGCCAGCGTCCCGGACGAGGTCCGGCGCGCGTTCGCGACGCACGTGCTCGGCCCCGTCCTGGACTACGACGCCCGTACCGGGGCGGGGCTGTGCGACACGCTCGTCGCGTTCCTGGACCAGGCCGGGTCGTGGAGCCGCACCGCGGCGCAGATGCACCTGCACGTCAACACCGTGCGGTACCGGATCGGCCGGGTCGAGGAGCTCACCGGCCGCAGCATGGGCCGGTTCCCGGACCGGGTCGACCTCTACCTGGCCCTGCGCTCCCGCTGACTCCCGGCCGCGCGCGGACCCGGAGTCAGTCGCGCGTGACGGTGGCCTCGATCAGCCCGTAGGGCCGGTCGGCCGCGTGGAACACCTCGCCCGGGTTGTCCAGCCCGAACGGCTCCAGGTCGACCAGGAAGTGGTGCTTGTTCGGCGCGGACAGGCTGACCGTCGTGACGTCGGGGTGCGCCTCGAGCACGGCGCGCCCCATCTCCCACAGCGTCTGCTGCAGGGCCAGCGAGTGCACCGTCGCGAACCGCTCGACGAGGATCTGCCGCACGCTCGCGAACGTCGTGGCCCACTCCCCGGTCGTCCCGGCGTGCTCCCAGCGCGCCACCAGCGACGTCGACATGATCCGCTCGTTCGTCGGGCGCAACGTCGTGTAGGGGTCGGTCAGGAAGCCGCGGAACTCCGAGCCGGTCGACTTGAGCAGCACCAGGCCCGCCAGCCCGGACACGACGCGCTCGTCGTCGCCGTCGATCCGCACCTCGGCGGTGCGCACCTCCGGCCCGGTCCGGACCCAGGTGTGGTCGTGCCCGGCATCACCGACCGCGGCCCGCTCCCAGCCCAGCTCCTCGACCGCGACCGTCGCCCCGGTCACCGGAGCCACGTCGCCGACGAAGTGCCGGGCCAGCGCGAGCGCGAAGTCCTCGATCTGGTCCAGGCCGTACTCGCGGGCGAAGGCGTAGCAGGTGTTCTTCTGGGTGTCGGTCGGCAGCACCTGCGACTGGTCCCCCCGGCGGTGCGCGTCGGTGAAGTCCCCGCGCAGCGCGGTGGAGACGGTGACGTCGCGGATCTCGTGCCGGTCGGTGGCCCGGTGGATCCGGACGAGACGGTTCTCCGCCTTCCCGTACTGGTTGGCGCCCAGGACGATGCCCATGACTTGTCTCAGCTCCCGCGGTAGGTCGAGTAGGCGAACGGGGACAGCAGCAGCGGCACGTGGTGGTGCGCGTACGGGTCGGTGACGGTGAACGCGACGCTCACCTCGGGGTAGAACCCCTGCTGCCCGGTGGCGGCGAAGTAGCCGCCGGTGTCGAACGTGATCCGGTGCGTGCCGGTGCCGAGCGGGCCGATGTCGGCGACCCGGCCGTCGTCGTCGGTACGGGCACGGGCGACCACGACGCCGCCGTGTTCCAGGGTGAGCGCGACGCCCGCCGCGGGACGACCGGCGACGGCGTCGAGCACGTGGGTGGACAGTGTCATCGCCGCCTCCGCGGGGTCATCGCCGCCTCCGCGGGACACAGCACGTCGGCGGGGTCATCGCCGCCTCCGCGGGACACAGCACGTCGGCGGGGTCATCGCCGCCTCCGCGGGACACAGCACGTCGGCGGGGTCACGCGTCCTCCTCCACCAGCCCGGCCAGGCGCAGCCGGTTGATCGCGGCCAGCTCCCGCAGGGCGACGGCCCGCTCGGTGGCCGGGTCGTGGCCGAGCCGCTCGTGCAGCGTGGCCAGCAGGTCCTGCGCGTCGCGTCCGGCGGCGCAGACGAGGTAGACGTGGCCGAACCGGCGCTCGTAGGCGGCGTTGCCGGCCTCCAGCGCGGCGCGGACCTCGGCACCGGACCCGGCGACACCGGCCTGCTCGGCACCGGAACGCCCGGTCGCGGACCGGTCCCCGATCCGCGGGTGCCCGGCCATCGCGGGGCCGAGGTCGTCGACGTCCAGGGCCGCGCCGGCCGCGTCCTGCAGGGCCGCGACCGACCCGTAGGGGCGCCCGGCCGCGACCTTCCCCGCCCACCGGGGCGCGGCGCAGACCCCGTGCAGCGTTCGGCGCGCGTCGTCGTCGGGCATCCGGTCGAACTCCTCGATCCTCATCCGTTCCCCTCGGACCGGCCGAACGCGCGCAGGCGCGCACTCTGGATGGGGTTGGCCTCGGCCACCAGGTCCGCGAAGCGGTGGTTCGCGACCTTCGCGATCTCGATCAGGGCGGCGGCGTGCTCCTGGGCCGACGAGTTGTCCAGCCGCCGGGTCCCGTCGCGCAGGATGCCGGCCCGGTCGTGGGCGTCGCGCACGCAGACGATCAGCGGGATGCCGAACCGCGCCCGGTAGGCCGCGGCCAGGCCGGCGAACTCCTCGCGGTCGGTGTCGGCGAGCCGGGTCAGCCCGGCGCTGGCCTGGTCGCGCTCCGAGTCCTCCCCGGCGTCGCCCTCGGCCACGGTGTCCCCGCCCAGGTCCGGGTAGTGGGCCATCAGCTCGCGCTGCTCGGCCTCCGACCCGGAGAACAGGGCCTCCTGGAACGCCGAGCGCAGCGCGGTGGTGTCGGCGAACGGGCGTCGGTCGTAGGCGCGCTCCAGCGCACCGGTCGGGCCCTGGAACAGCCGTCCGAACGTGGCCACGAACGTCTCCCGGTCCATCGTGTTGACCTCGGCGAGCCGGACGGTGTCCCCGGGCGGGCCGGCGACCGCCGGGCCCCGGCCTCCGCCGACGTGGTGGAACACCACGTTGAGCACGATCGCGGTCAGGCTGCCCACGGTGATCCCGGACCCGAACAGGATCTGCGCCCACGCGGGCAGGGCCTGCGCGACATCGGGCTCGACGGTGACGAACACGGCGAGACCCAGGCTGGACCCGATGATCACGACGTTGCGGTGGTCGTGGAAGTCCACCCGGGCCAGGGTCTGGATGCCGACCACGGCGACCGTCGCGAACATCGCCAGCGCCGCGCCGCCCAGCACCGGGTGCGGGACCGCCGCCACCACGGCGCCCGCCTTGGGCACCAGCCCGATCAGGATCATGAACACCCCGGCGGCGGCGACCACGTAGCGGCTCTTCACCCGCGTCAGCCGGACCAGACCGACGTTCTCGGCGAAGCAGGTGTAGGGGAAGGAGTTCAGGACACCGCCGATCGTGGTGGCCAGGCCGTCGGCCCGCAGCGCCCGCGCCACGTCCTCGCGCCCGACCCGCTTGTCCACGATCTCGCCGGTGGCGAACACGTCTCCTGTGGTCTCCACCGCGGTGATCAGCATGACCACGACCATCGACACGATCGCCGCGGCACTGAACTGCGGCCACCCGAAGTGGAACGGCGTCGTCACCCCGAGCCAGGAGGACTCCCCGACCGACGACAGGTCCACCAGCCCGGCCGCCCAGGCCACGGCGCTGCCCAGCACGAGCCCGACCAGGACCGCGACCGTGGCCATGAACCCGCGGAACACCCGCTGCATCAGCACGATCACCGCGAGCGTGCCCAGTGCCAGCCCCAGGTTCACCGGGTTGCCCGGGTCCGGGGTCTCGGCGCCGCCGACGGCGTCCTGCGCGGCCACCGGCAGCAGCGCCAGCCCGATGATGGTGATCACCGACCCGGTGACGACCGGCGGGAAGAACCGGATCAGCGTCGAGAAGTACGGGGCGAGCACGAACGTGGCCAGCCCGGCGACGATCACCGCGCCGTAGATCGTGAGCAGACCCTCGGTGCCGCCGCCCGCGGCCATCCCGATCGCGATCATCGGTGAGACGGCGGTGAACGTGACGCCCTGCAGCAGCGGCAGCCGCACCCCGACCTTCCAGAAGCCGACCGACTGGATGATCGAGGCGATCCCGCAGGTGAACAGGTCCGCGTTGATCAGGTGGATCAGCTCCCGGTCGGAGAGGCCGATCGCTCCGGCGAGCAGGATCGGGACGATCACCGCCCCGGCGTAGAAGGCCAGCACGTGCTGCAGCCCGTAGATCGTGAGCTTCGAGGCGGGCAGAACCTCGTCGACGGGGTGGGGACGTCGTTTCGGACGGGTGGTCACGGGACACCTCGCAGGGGGCCGGGTGGGACGCAGGTCACGATGCCCGCGCGTGGCGAGCCCCCGGCACCCACGAGAACGACGAACGGCGGACCAGGCCCGGCTACTCGTTTCGTACGATCCGACAATCGCGTCGGACGGATCGGTCACCCCGTGTCGATCCCGGATGGCGGCGCGGGACGAACGCGTGAGGAAGTCCGCGCAGCGCCGCCGAGATGCGCCCCAACGTCGTCCGGTGATCCACAGATCACCGTGTGCCGCATCTCGGCGGGGTTCACGGGTGGAAACGGATCGACCGGACCGACCCAGGGGCCGGGTCCGGCCGCGCAGGGTCGCGGGATGCCGATCGAGGGATGGCCCGAGGTGTTCCGTGGGACGGAGGCGGTGGCGGCCGGGCTCGTGACATCGGGACGGCTGCGCGGGCCGGATTTCGAGCGGCTGCTCCCGGACACCTACGCGTCGACGCCGACGTCCCCGGCCGGGTCGCGACCCGATCTCCGGCTGCGCTCGCCGGCCGCCTCGCTCTGGGCCGGTCCGGGCGCGGTGCTGTGCGGCTACTCGGCCGCGGAGCTGCTGGACGCATCGTGCGGTCGGCGGCACGCACCGGCCGAGGTGAACGTGACCGGCGACGGGCCGAGGTCCCGTCCGGGGGTGCGGGTCCGTCGTGACGCGCTGCACCCCGGTGAGATCACCGAGGTGCACGGGCGCCGCGTCACCAGCCGGTTGCGCACGGCGTTCGACCTGGCCCGGTGGCTGCCGCCGACCGAGGGGGTGGTCGCCGTGGACGCCCTCGCGCGCGGCGAGTTCCACCCCGACCTCCTGCTGAACTTCGCCGCGCGGTACCCCGGCCTGCGGGGTGTCCGGCGTGTCGCCGACGTCCTGGCCCACGCCGATGCCCGGTCGGGTTCACCGCCCGAGACCCGGTTGCGGCTGATTCTCGTCCGGGGCGGGCTGCCCCGCCCGGTCCCGCAGCACCCCGTCCTCGACGACGGCCGTCGCCGTGCCGTCTGGATCGACCTCGCCTACCCGGAGCACCGGCTGGGCGTCGAGGCACGCCGGCCTCCGCCTGCCGGCCGAGCGGTCCTGCCGCTCGCGGCGAACCCAAACGAGTCGTGTCCCACCATCGGGTCGGGAAGGACGATCGGCGGCCCGGACGTTGAGAACGGTGTCGGGTCCGCGACGCCGCGCTCCACGCGGGCGGGGTGGGGGTCCCGGCGAGTCTCTCGGGAAAGTGTGATCGTCCATGACCGGACACCCGCCCCACCGGCCCTCGACCGCACCGGCGCTGATCACCGACGCACCGATGTCCTACGAGCAGGAGCTCGTCGTCCGCAAGCGTCGCTACGCCCTGATGATGGGGATGCGCATCCCGCTCATGATCGCCGCGATGGCGTTCGTGTCGGTTCCGTGGGTGGCGGTGACGCTGCTGCTGGCCTCGGTCCCGCTGCCCTGGATGGCGGTGCTGATCGCCAACGACCGCCTGCCCCGCAAGGCCGAGGACCCGCACCGGTTCCGCAGGCGTTCCCGCGAGGTCGAGTCAGGGGAGCATCCGGTGATCGAGAGCTGAGGGGTGGTTCGGCCGTCTCAGACCGAGGCCGAGGTGTCCTGCCGGGCCAGCTCGGCGACCAGCGCGTCGGCCGCGGCCTTGAGCTGGGGCACCGCGGCCCGGACCAGGGCGTCGGTCATCCGCGTGGTCGGCCCGGAGATCGAGACGGCCGCCGGCAGCGGCCCGTCGAGCGCGACGGCGACGCAGCGCACGCCGATCTCCTGCTCCCCTTCGTCCAGGGCGAACCCCGCCTCGCGGATCTGGTCGAGCTCACGTTCGTAGGCCGCGCGGTCGGTGATCGTGTTCTCGGTGTGGCTCACCATGTCGGTGTGGCGCAGGATCTCGGCCACCCGCTCCGGCGACATCCGGGCGAGCAGCGCCTTGCCCACCGCCGTGCAGTGCGGCGACACCCGCCGGCCCACCTCGGTGAACATCCGCATCGAGTGCCGCCCCGGCGCCTGGGCGACGTAGACGACCTGCGAGCCCTCCATCAGCGCCAGGTTCGCGCTCTCCCCCAGCGTGTCGACGAGCGAGGCCAGCTGCGGGCGGGCCCATACCCCGACCAGCCGCCCGGCGGTGTCGCCGAGGCGGACCAGCCGTGGCCCGAGCGCGTACTCGCGGGAGGACTCCTGGCGGACGTAGCCGCGCCCGGCGAGCGTGCGGACCAGGCGGTGGATCGTCGGCATCGGGAGCCCTGAGGTGGCGGCCA
>CBIHNM010000017.1:0-27046 GCA_966211265.1 uncultured Pseudonocardia sp. | reverse complement strand
GGCGCTGGGCGTTGAAGTCCAGGCCCAGCCGAGGGACGTTGCCCTGGATCGCGGCGACGGTGACCGTGGGCTCGGGCGGACCGGCCTGCGCCGGCACCAGCCCGGCCGACGGGCCCGCCGCGGCCACGAGCACGACCGGCACGGCCGCGGCGGCGGCCCGCCGCGGCCAGGTCGCGGCGCCCTCGGCACCGGCCCGCCGGGCCCGGATCCCGCGCACCGCCACCCACGCCAGCTCGCCCAGCGCCAGCCCGGCCAGGACGGTCGCGAACGAGAGCAGCGGCACGCCGCCGAGGGCGGCCAGCGGCAGCGTCGGGGCGTCGGGCTGGCCGAACCCGACACGGCCCCAGGGCAGCCCGCCGAACGGGACCCGCCCGCGCAGCGCCTCCGCGCCGACCCACACCGCCGCGGCCCCGACCGGCCACAGCGCCGACGCGCCCCTGGTCGGCCACCGCGACACCAGGGCCATCCCGGCCCCGGCCAGTCCCAGGAACAGCGACTCGAACACCACCAGCGCCACCCACGGCAGCGCCCCGACGAAGAACCCCGTCCAGCTCAGCAGCGGGAGCAGGAACCCGATCCCGAACAGCGTCCCGAGCTCGAACCCCCGCCGCGGGCCCGCCCCGCGCAGGAGCACCCCGAACAGCGCGAACGCGGGCAGCGCCAGCCACCACAGGGTGCGCGGGGGGAAGCTCAGGTAGAGCAGGACCCCGGCCCCGGCGGCGAGCAGCCAGGCACTCAGGCACCGGGCCCGGACCGAGGTCCGCGACGGTGCCGGCGACGTCGCTGCGGGCAGGTTCGTCGACGTCGCGGCCACGCGGACGAGACTACGTCCTCGGTTCAGGGGGCCATCGCGGACCGGACCCCTGCCGGCCGCCGTGGCGCCCCGACGAGCAGGTGCTCGTTGCCCAGGACGTCGAGGACCCCGTGGGGCGCCCTCCCGCCCGCGCCGCGCCCGGTGGCGAGGCCCTCGCGCAGGAACCACTCGTAGCCGTAGGTGGCGGCGAAGGTCTCCTCCGGCACCGCCTGCGGGTCGATCTGGCTGGCGTGGGTGAGCATCGCGGCGCGCTTGACGGCCAGGTCCGCGCGCGAGCCGGCGACCGCGGTCGCGATCTCGGCGGTGACCCGCCCGAACGCGACGTCGGCGGCACGGGCCGCGCCGTGCACCAGGTGCCGGTCGCGGGCGCTGAGGTGCAGGTGCTCGCGGTCGACGGTCATCCGGTAGCCGGTCGCCCCGGTCAGCGACGCCGCGGTGGCGCCGACGGCGTGCGCGACCCGGTGGTCGGGGTGGCCGTAGATGCCGGCGTCGTCGTCGTAGACCAGCGTCGCGGCGCCCTCGGCGTCGGCGAGCTCGGCCACGCGGCGCCCCAGCGCCAGCGGGTCCGCTCCGGCGAGGGCGCCGGCACGGGTCTCGTCCGAGCCGCCGGGCAGCCCGGAGTCACGGTGCCCGAGCAGGACCAGCCGGGCGACCCCGAGCAGCTCGGCGGCCCGTTCGAGCTCGTGCCGGCGGCGGGCGGCGACGGTCTCGCCGTCGGAGAGCGGGAGGCGGGACCCGCCCAGCTCACCGCCGGTGGCCATCACGAGCACGACGCGGGCACCGGCGTCGGCCAGCCGGCGCAACGTGATGCCGGTGAAGATCGCCTCGTCGTCGGGGTGGGCGTGCAGGGCGAGGACGGTCTCGCCGGAGAGATCGGGGGTGCCGATGACGGCCATGGGGGTGGTCCCAGACGTGCGGGCCGCGCTGCGGCCGGGGTGGACGGGGCCGGGGCGGGTCGGTGGCGCTGCGTCGGCGCGGGCTCGGAGGCCTCAGGGGTGACGACGGCGGCACGGACCCGGCTGACAGCAACAGCACAGCCGGCGGTCCACACGGGCGACGACCGCGGACAGGCAGCGGCGACCGAGGTCGCGGGCACCGGTCCGGTCGAGCACGGTCCCATCATGCCAGTTCTCGCGGGCGCACGGGATCCGGCCCCGTGCGCGGGGTCATCGGTGTCGCGGTGACCTGCTCAGTACCGGGCCTTGGGCATGATGAACCACAGCACGACGTAGAGCACGAACTGCGGTCCCGGCAGCAGGCAGGACAGCAGGAACAGGAAGCGGACCTTGTTGCGGCCCCAGCCCGCACGGTCGGCGAGCCCGGCGCAGACCCCGGCGATGACCTTCCCGTTGCGGGGGCGGACGAGGTTTGCGGTCTGCGGCATGGTGCTGACTCCTTCCCGGGCCGTGTCGGGTGCGACCGGCCCGGCGTCGTGGTCGGGACCGGTACATCCGACCCCGTCCGTTCCCACTCTGCCCGGTGGAGCGCGGTGTTCGCTCCGGTAACGCCCGGAGACCACCCTGAAGTTCCCCCGACCGGCGGGGGATGATGCCGGTGGATCAACGACGAGACGCAGGGGGTGCACGGTGACCGGATCGGTGCTGGAGGCGACGCGTGAGGTGATGCGGCGGTTCGGGCTCACCACGGTGTTCGGCAACCCCGGGACGACCGAGGTCCCCTTCCTGTCCGACTGGCCGGACGACTTCCACTACGTGCTGGGGCTGCAGGAGTCGGTGGTCGTGGCGATGGCCGACGCCTACGCCCAGCTCACCCGCCGTCCGGCCCTGGTGAACCTGCACTCCGCGGGCGGGGTCGGGCACGGGCTCGGCTCGGTGTTCAGCGCGTCCCGCAACCGGTCGTCGGTGATCGTGCTGGCCGGCCAGCAGGCGCGCTCGATGCTCGGCGAGGAGCCGTTCCTGGGCGCCACCGACGCGACCCTGTTCCCGCGGCCGCACGTCAAGTGGAGCCACGAGCCGTCCCGGGCGCAGGAGGTCCCCGCCGCGCTGGCCCGGGCCTACCGGCACGCCGCGCAGCCGCCGCGCGGGCCGGTGTTCCTGTCCGTGCCGGTCGACGACTGGGCCGCCCCGGCCGCGGACGCCGGGCTGCCCGAGGCGTCCGCGATCCGCGGGACGGCCCCGCACCCGGACGCGGTCGACGAGCTGGTGACGGCGCTGTGGACCTACACGGAGCTGGGATCGAACTCGCCGGCCACCGACGACCCGCCCCGGCTGGCGTTCGTGGCCGGCGGTGACGTCGACGCCGACGGCGCGGTGGAGTGGCTGGTCACCCTGGCCGAGGGCTGCCGGGCCGCGGTGTTCGCGGCGCCGATGTCCGGGCGCTGCGCGTTCCCCGAGGACCACCCGCTCTTCGCGGGGTTCCTGCCCCCGGAGCGACGCGCCCTGGGCACCGCGCTGAGCCCGTACGACCAGGTCATCGTGCTGGGCGCGCCGGCGTTCACCTACCACGTCCTGCGCGCGGGGGCCGTCCCCCCGCTGCCGCCGACCTACGTCGTCTCCGAGGACCCGGACGTGCTGGCCCGGGCGCCGCACGGGCGCGGGATCCTGGCCTCGCCCGGGCTGGCCCTCGACGCCGTCATCCGGGCGCTGAACGACGCCGGCGCCACGGTGCCGACCGGCGAACCGGGCTCGGCAGGCCTGCAGCGCCCGCCGGCGCCGGACCCCGCGGACGGGCTGAGCGCGGAGCTGGTCTACGCCACGCTCGCGCAGCTGCTCCCCGAGGACGCGGTCGTGGTCGAGGAGACGCCGAGCCTGCGCGGTCCGCTGCACGACCACCTGCCGATCCGCTCCCGCGACGGCGGCTTCCTCACCACCGCGAGCGGTTCGCTCGGGTTCGGGATCGCGGCGACGGTCGGCGCCGCGCTGGCCCGGCCCACCTCGGCCGTGGTCGGGGTGATCGGCGACGGCTCGGCGATGTACGGCATCCAGGCGCTGTGGACCGCGGCCCGGGAGGGCACCAACGCGGTGTTCATCATCCTGGACAACGCCGCCTACGCCGCGGTCCGCCTGCTCGGCGAGGCAGCCGGCGGCACGAAGCTGCCCGGCACGAAGCTCGGCGGCATCGACTTCGTCCCGCTCGCGCGGTCGATGGGCTGCGCCGCCTACCGGGTGGAGGACGCCGGCGACCTGGCCGAGGCGATCTCGGGCGCGTTGAACGCCCACGGCCCGACGCTGCTGCACGTCCCGATCGGCGGCGCCGCCCCCGAGATCTACTGACCGCCCCACCGCCCGCGGGTGGCGAGGGTCGTCAGGACGGCCCGCCCCACCCACGGGTCAGAGGACGACGAGGTCGCGCGGGTTGTGGTTGAGCCGCTCGACGCCGGTGTCGGTGACCACGACGATGTCCTCGATCCGCGCACCCCAGCCGCCCGCCTGGTAGATGCCGGGCTCGATGCTGAACGCCATGCCGGGCTCGAGCACCAGGTCGTTGCCCTCGACGATGTAGGGCTCCTCGTGCACGTCGAGGCCGATGCCGTGCCCGGTCCGGTGGATGAAGTGCTCCCCGTACCCGGCCTCGGTGATCGGTTCGCGGGCGGCCCGGTCGATCGAGGCGGCGGTCGCGCCCGGCCGTACGGCGGCGACGGCCCGCTCCTGGGCCTCCTGCAGCACCGCGTAGGTCCGTCTGACCTGCGCCGGGGGCTCGCCGCCGACGGCGTAGGTGCGGGTGCAGTCGGAGTTGTAGCCGTCCGGCAGCGGGCCACCGATGTCGATCACGACGACGTCCCCGGCCTCGATCACCCGGTCGGACACGTCGTGGTGCGGGCTGGCGCCGTTCGGGCCGGACCCGACGATGACGAACGCGGCCTCGGCATGCCCCTCGGCGACGATCGCGGCGGTGATGTCCGCCCCGACCTGCGCCTCGGTGCGGCCGGGGCGCAGCATCTCGCCCATCCGGGCGTGCACCCGGTCGATCGCCTCCCCGGCGGCGCGCAGCCGGGCGACCTCGGCGGGGTCCTTGCGCATCCGCAGCTCGCGCAGCACCGGGCCGCCGAGGCTCTGCGGCACGTCGGGGAACGCCTCGCGCAGCGCGAGCACGTGCCGCGCCGGCATGCCGTCGTCGACCGACATCCGGGTGGGTCCGCCGGCCAGGTCGCTCACCAGCAGGTACGGGTCCTCACCGTCGGTCCAGGTGAGCAGGTCGATGCCGAGCGCCTCCAGCGGCACGTCGGCGAAGCCGGGGGCCTCGAGCTTCGGCACCACCAGCGCGGGCGGCGCGCGGTGCCCGGCCGCCGGGACGATCAGGCAGGTCAGGCGCTCGTGCGAGGCCCCGTCGAATCCGGTCAGGTACCGCAGGTCGGTCCCGGGGGTCAGGAACAGCACGTCGGTGTCCTGCTCGGCGGCGAACTCGGCGGCCCGGCGCAGACGGTCGGCGAGCAGCTCTGTGGGCACGGCGTCGGTCATGGTCGCCCAGCGTAGGCCGGACACCCTCGGTGAGGCAGCCACCCCGGTGCTCGGTCCCGGCGGGCACCGGCCCGCACGCTCAGGCGGCCGGGTCCCCGTCGAGGGCGGCGGGGCGGGCCGCGACCGTGGTGGCCAGCTCGACGAGCTTGACGTTGAGATCCTGCGAGGTGCGGCGCAGCACGTCGAACGCCTGGTCGGCGTCGAGCCCGCGCCGCGCCATCAGGATCCCCTTGGCCTGCCCGATCACGTCGCGTGAGGCGATCGCGGCGCGCAGCTGTGTCTCCTGCAGGGCCGCCCTGCTGATCGCCTCGGTCGCGGCGAGCGCCAGAGAGGCGTGCGTGGCCAGCAGCAGCGCCCGGTCCCGGTCGTCGTCGGTGAAGGCGGCGCGCTCGCGGGCGTAGGTGTTGAGGGCCCCGGACAGCCGCGGGGCGCGCGCGTCCGGCAGAAGGGTCGTCGCCAGCACCGACCCGTAACCCTGGCGCACCGCCGCCGCGGCGAACTCCGGCCACCGCGTCTCGGCGGCCAGGTCCGCGCTCAGCGCCATCGCCGGGCCGTCCTCGCGTGCGGCCTCCAGGCACGGGCCCCGGTTGCTGCGGTACTGGGCCTGGTCCAGCTCCGAGGCCTCGGTCCCGGTCTCGACGGGGGTGTGGAACGTCCCGTCCGGGGCGCGCAGGGTGATGCTGACCAGGTCCGCCGGCGGGATCACCGACCGGGCCACCGTCACCACCCGTTGCAACACCTCGGCGACCGATCCGGCCTCGAGCAGCCCCGCGGTGAGCTCGGCGAAACGCCGGGCGAGCGGGCCGTCGACGGCGACCCCGGGGGCCGCGCGCGGGTCGGTGCCCGCCGCGTCGGGCCGGGGTCGGCGGAAGTCGGCGCGGTCGCGCTCCCCCTCCGGCCCGGTCGCCACCGTGTCGTGTCCGGGGTCTGTCACGACCCCCATCATGCCTTCCCGTATCCGCCGGGCCCCCGACGAGGCGACGCCTGCCATAGTGACCCACCATGACCGACCGTCCGCTGATGCTCCTGGACTCCGCGAGCATGTACTTCCGCGCCTACTTCGGGGTCCCCGAGTCGATCACCGCGCCGGACGGGACGCCGGTGAACGCCGTGCGCGGGTTCACCGACATGATCGCCCGGCTGGTCACCGAGCACCGCCCGTCGAAGCTGGTGGCGTGCCTGGACCTGGACTGGCGCCCGGCGTTCCGGGTGGCGGCGCTGCCCTCGTACAAGGCGCACCGGGTGGTGACCGCGCAGGCCGCCGACCAGGTGCCGGCCGGTGTGCCGGAGGAGGTCCCCGACACGCTCGCGCCGCAGGTCCCGGTGATCATGGAGGTGCTCGCGGCGGCCGGGATCTGCACCGGTGGAGCGACCGGGTGCGAGGCCGACGACGTCATCGGGACCCTGGCCCACACCGAGACCTCCGACCCGGTGCTGGCCGTGTCCGGCGACCGGGACCTGATGCAGATCGTGCGCGACGGCGCGGCGCCGGTCCGGCTGCTCTACATCGGGCGCGGGCTGAACCGGGCCGAGTACCTGGGCCCGGCCGAGGTCGCGGCGAAGTACGGGGTGCCGCTGGAGCGGGCCGGCGCGGCCTACGCGGAGATGGCGATGCTGCGCGGCGACCCCTCCGACGGGCTGCCCGGCGTCCCCGGCGTCGGTGCGAAGACCGCGGCCACGCTGGTCGGCCGGTTCGGGAGCTGGGCCGAGCTGCGCGCGGCGATCGCCGACCCGTCCGACGCCCGGATCGCCGCGACCGTGCGCGCCCGGCTGAGCGGGGCCGCGGACTATCTCTCGACGGTGGAGCCGGTGGTGCGGGTGGTCACCGACGCGCCGGTCGAGCTGGACCGCGCCACCACCCTGCCGACGGCGCCGGCCGACCCCGACCGCCTGGCCGAGCTGGCCCGGCGCTGGGGCCTGGAGTCCTCCGTCGAACGCCTGCGCGTCGCCCTGGCCAAGGCCGCCGGCTCCTGAGCCGGGCGACGGGCCCTCGACCGGTCGTCGTCCGGGCGGGGTGATACTCCCGGGGTGCCCGACGACCACACGGACCACACCCGCCCGGCGCGGCCCAGCCGCGCCCACCTCGAGGCCACCGCGCGCGAGACCGCGGTCCGCGCGGCCGCGGCTCGCCCCCTCACCTCGGACTTCGACGGCGCACCGGGCCGGCTGCGCGCGGCGCTGGCAGCCGGGCTGGACGCGGCCGCCGGGGACGTGGTGGCGCTCTCGCACGCCCTGCACGCCGACCCGGAGACCGCCTTCGACGAGCACCGCTCGGTGGCCGCGGTGGCCGGGCTGCTGGACCGGTACGGCATCCGGGCCGAGGTCGGCGTGCACGGTCTGGACACCGCCCTGCGTGCCCGCGCCGGCAACGGTCACGGGCCGACGGTCGCGGTGCTCGCCGAGTACGACGCGCTGCCCGGTCTCGGGCACGCCTGCGGGCACAACGTCATCTGCGCGGCGGCGGTGGGCGCCTTCCTGGCGCTGGCCACCGTCCTCGACTCCGCCGACGCCCCGGACGGGACCGTCGTGCTGCTCGGCACGCCCGCCGAGGAGGGCGGCGGAGGCAAGGAGACGATGGCGCGCGACGGCGCGTTCGACGGCGTCGACGCCGCGGTGATGCTGCACCCGTTCGCCCACGACGTCGCCGACCACCCGTTCCTCGGGCGGCGCCAGGTCGAGGTCACCCACCACGGGGTCGCCGCGCACGCCGCCGCCCAGCCGTTCATGGGCCGCAACGCGCTCGACGCCGTCGTGCTGGGTTACCAGGGCATCGCGATGCTGCGCCAGCACCTGCCGGACCCGGACCGGATCCACGGCGTGATCACCGAGGGCGGGGACCGCCCGAACGTGGTCCCGGACCGGGCGGCGGCGCGCTACTACCTCCGCTCCTCCGACGCCGAGGCGTTGCGCGACATGACGACCCGGGTCGAGGCGATCGTCGCGGGTGCGGCCGCGATGACCGGGTGCGGCTACGAGCTGACCTGGGACCCGGCACCGGCCTACCTGCCGATCCGGCACAACACCACCCTCGCCGCGCGCTGGGCGGTGCACCAGGCGGGCCGGGGGCGCACCGTGTACCCGCGCGGGGTGGTGCCCGAGTCCGAGACCGGGTCGACCGACCTGGGCAACGTCAGCATGCGGGTCCCCGCCATCCACCCGATGATCGCGATCGCCGAGCCGGGGACGTCGCTGCACACCGTCGAGTTCGGCGAGGCGGCCGGCGGGCCCGGTGGCGACGCCGCGTTGCGGGACGGGGCGGCCGGTCTGGCCCTGACGGTGGCCGACCTGCTCTCCGACGCGTCCCTGCGGGAGGCGGTGGCCGCGGAGTTCGCCGCCGCCGGCGGCCCGGTCGACGTGCCGTCGTTCTTCCGGGACACCTGACGTCCTTGCCATATCGGCAAGGTTGGTGGCGTCTCGCGCACAGCGAGCGCAGAGTCGCCGGTATGGATGACAACGATTCTCACTACGACGTCCTCGTGGTCGGCGGCGGCGCGGCCGGGCTCTCGGCGGGGCTCACCCTGGCCCGCGCGCGGCGCGACGTGCTGGTCCTCGACGCGGGCCGGCCGCGCAACGCCCCGGCCGAGGGGGTGCACGGCTTCCTCTCCCGCGACGGTGTCGCCCCCGCCGAGCTGACCGCGCTCGGCCGGGCCGAGGTCACCGCCTACGGCGGGACGGTCCGTTCCGGGCGTGCGGTCGCGGCGCGCCGCACCGGGCGCGGGTTCGCCGTGCGCACCGCGGACGGCGACGAGGTCACCGCCCGGCGGCTGATCCTCGCCAGTGGCGTGACCGAGGAGTTCCCCGACGTCGAGGGACTGCGCGAGCGCTGGGGCCGGGACGTCTTCGCGTGCCCGTACTGCCACGGCTGGGAGGTCCGGGACCGGGCGATCGGGGTCCTGGGCACCGGCCCGCACGGGGTGCACCAGGCCCTGCTGCTGCGCCAGTGGAGCGAGGACGTGACCCTGTTCCTGCACACCGGCGGCGACCCCTCCGAGCAGGAGTGGGAGCGGCTCGCGGCGCGCGGCGTCGCCGTCGTCGACGGGGAGGTGACCGGCGTGCGGACGAGCGAGGGCGCGCTGTCCGGTGTCCGGCTGGCCTCGGGTCGGGTCCTCGCGCGGGACGCACTGGTCGTGTTGCCCCGCGCCGTGGCCGAGCGCGGACTGCTCGACGGGCTGGGGATCGACACGGCCGAGCACCCGCTGGGGGTCGCGACCCAGGTCCCGACCGACCCGGCGGGGCGGACCGCGGTGCCCGGGGTGTGGGCCGCGGGCAACCTGCGGGACCCGATGGCGACCGTCGTCGCCTCGGCCGCGTCCGGGGCGACCGCCGCCGCCGCGGTCAACGGCGACCTGGTCGCCGAGGACACCGACCGCGCCGTGGCACGCCGGCGCGACCCGTTCTCCGCCGCGTCCGAGGCCCGGGTCGCCGCCCTGGTGGCGGCCGAGCGCGCGCACGGCCTGAGCCCCGCCCGCGCCCCGGCCTGACCCGGTCAGAAGAAGGTGCCGCACCACGGGAGGTCCGCGGTGGCGAACAGGGCGTCCGCGCGGGCGACGGCGGCGGGGTCGTGGGCCCTCCACCGGCCGGCCGTGACCAGCTCCGAGGGGCGGCGGTCGCCGAGGTAGGCCATGGCCAGGGCGTCGACGCCGCACTCCAGCTCGACCGCGGCGGGGCCCTCGACCGGCTCCGGGCCGTCGGGCCCCAGACGCAGGACGCCGTCGTTGACCGGCCGCAGGCGGTCGTGCACCCGCAGCACGACCGGCGCGGCTCCACCCCAGGTGCGGGCCGCGAGCGCGGACGTGACGTCGACCAGGCGCAGCCACGTCTCGTCGGCCAGCGTCTCGACACCGAACGCGCGAGGGTCGGCGAGCAGCAACGAGAGATCCTCGTCGAGCGGGCGCAGGGCCGCGGTCACGTGGGCGGTCAGGTCCATGCCGAGCAGGAACCGCCACAGGCCGGCCGTCGCGGCGGCACCGGCGGCGTGCAGGTCGAGCACCCGGACCGTGTCCCGGACGGCGCCGTCGGCCTCGTCGACGGTCCACACCACCCACCCGTCGTCGCCCTGCGGCCCGGTGTGCACGGCGACGCCGCGGTACGCGCCCGCGCGACCCATGCCCTCCAGGAACCCGGGCCACCACCCGTCGAAGCGGGTCATCGCGCCGGGGCGGCGCAGCCCGAGACGCTCGTGCAGCGCCGGCAGCTCGGTCCGCGCCCGCTCGGGGGAGACCATCCGCACGCTGCCGCCGCCCGGCGCGTCCTCGTGCAGTGCCGCCCCGGACCGGACCCGCACGTGCCGTCCGCGGGTGGCGATGCCGTAACCGAACCGGCCGTAGATGCCGGTCTCGGAGGCCCGCAGTGTCGCCAGCGCCTCCCCCCGCGCCGCGGCGTCGGCGAGCTGGGCCCGCATCAACGCGGTCAGGTGGCCGCGCCGCGTGCGGTCCGGGCGGACCCCGACCAGGCTGACGGCCGCGGTGTCCGGCGCCGCGCCGCCCGGCACGACGGTGCGGCAGGGGAACGACATCGCGGTGCCGACCAGCTCGGTCCCCGGCGCCCCGGTGCCGCCGGGGACCTCCTCGAACGCGCCGAACGTGCGGCCGGGGACGTGCCGGGGGCCGCCGCGCCGCCAGCCGTCGTCGTCGAGCGGGGCCAGGTGCAGGGCCGCGCGGAACAGGTCGGTGGACGCGCGCAGCTCACCGGGTTCGAGGACACGGACGCGGGGGTGGTCGGTCACCCCCCGAGCATCCCGGCCGCGACCAGGCGCTGTCACCCGGACCGGTCGCCGGGCCGGCCCGGGCGGGGTGGCCCGCTCAGACGCGTCCGACCTGGTAGGCGCCGTCGTCGGTGATCACACGGCCGGGAACCCCGAGCTGCTCGCCGTCGACCACGGCCTGGCACTCGAACGTCGTCCCGGTCGTGACCTCGATGTCGTCCGGGCAGTCGACGGACCCGACCTGGAGCCGGTAGTTCTGGCTCAGGATCTGGGTGACCCCGTTCTGCAGGGCCGTCTTGTCCAGGGTGCGGGTGACGGCGAAACCGGGGGCGACGAACGCCAGCACCAGCAGCACCGCGACCACCAGGACCCCGGCGCCGATCCCGGCCAGGGCACCCGTGCCCAGACCGAACGGGCCGCGCTTGGGCCGTCGCACGACGTCGTCCGGGGCCCACGGCTCATCCCCCTGGACGACGCCGTTGTCGGTCGGGCCCCAGACACCACCGGGCGCGGCGGCGTCCCGGTCGTCGTCGGGTGCGCGCCGACGGCCACCGGCCGGGGCGGCGCCGGTCGCCTCGTCGCCCCAGACCGGCGTCCGGTCCGTGGGCGCCTCCGAGCGCGGTCCCGGCGGCTGGTCCCACGGGCTCGGTTCCCAGTCGCCGCGGTGCTGCTGGTCCCAGCCCTGCTCCCAGCCCTGGTCCGGGACCCGGTCCTCGGCGCGGCGGCGGCCGCCGGGACGGGCCTGCCACCCGCCGGTGCCCTCGTTGCCGGCCGGCGCCCCGCCACCGGTGTCCTGCGCGCCGCCGGCCGGGGCCCAGGCACCGGTCGAGCCCGCCCCGCCGGTCTGCTCCCACACCCCGGTCGAGCCCGCGCCCCCGGTCGGCGTCCACGCGCCGGTCGCCTCGCTGCGGCCCGGTCCGCCGAACAGTTCCTCGTCCTGTCCGGTCGCGTCCGGGTCGTCGGCCTGCCCCCAGCCTCCCGGCGGCGGCGTGCCCCAGGTGGGCAGCTCCCCGGTCTGCTCGCCCTCGGCCCCGTGGCGGCCCTCTCGATCGGGTCCCTGTGGCGTGCTCATCGCCGACCTTCCTGTCCGTCAGTCGTGCCGCGCCGCGTGAACGCGGAAGGGCCCCGCCGAACAGCGAGCCCTGCAGTTGCTGCCAGACGCTACGTCACAGCGCGGACGGCGGCGCCGCAGGCCGCGTGCTCAGGCCATCCCCGCCGCCACCACCCCGCGCCGGACCGCAGCGGAGGCCCGGTGCGCGGCCCGGCCGACCTCGCTCGACCGCCCGGCGACGCCGGCGATCTGGTCGAGCAGGTCGAGCACCTGGCGACACCAGCGCACGAAGTCGCCCGCGGACAGCTCGTGCCCGTTGCGCTCGGCCGCCTCCAGGACCTGCGCCAGGGACTCCCCGCGGGCCCACCGGTGCATCGGCCACGCGAAGGCCAGGTCCGGCTGCCGGGTCCGCTCGGCCTTGAGACGCCGCTGGTCGGCGTCGAGGTCCGACCACAGCTCCACGGTCCGTTCCAGGGCGTCGGCGACGGGCCCGGCGGGCAGCCGCGGCATCGGCGCGTCGTCCCGTCGCGACTCGTAGACCAGCGCGGACACCACGGCGGCGAGCTCCTCCGGCTCGAGCCCGGACCACACGTCGCGGCGCAGGCACTCCGCAGCCAGCAGGTCGGACTCGCCCCAGAGCCGGGCCAGCCGGCGTCCGTGCTCGGTCACGACGTCGGCCGGGTCGGCCGCGGTCTCGTCGAGGTAGCCGCGCTCGGCGAGCAGGGCCCGGATCCGGTCGAAGGCCCGCGCCAGCGAGTGCGTCGTCATCCGGACCTTCTGGCGCAGCTGCTCGGTCTCGCGTTCCAGGCGTGCGTGGCGCTCGGCCCAGCGCGCGTGCGCCTCCCGGTCGGCACAGCCGTGGCAGGGGTGCGCCCGCAGCGCCCGGCGCAGCGTGGCCAGCTCCGGGTCGTCGTGCGCCCCGCTGCGGGTCTTGCGCCGCCCCTGGTGCGGGGCGCGGATCCCGGTCCCGCGCAACGTCGAGGCGAGGTCGCGCCGGACCTGCGGGGACCGGTGGTCGACGCGCTTGGGCAGCCTCATCCGGCCCAGGGACTCGACCGCCTGCGGGAAGTCCGCGGCCGACAGGCGCCCGGCCCAGCGGTCCTCGTTGAGCACCAGCGGGCGGGGCGGGTCCTCCCCGCGCACGTCCGGGTCCAGCACGACCGCCAGCCCGGACCGGCGTCCGGCCGGGACGGCGATCACGTCGCCGGGCCGCAACGCGCGCAGCGACTCCGTGGTCTCCTCGCGGACCTCGGCCGTCCCCTGGCGGCGCAGCGACTTCTCCCGTTCCGAGAGCGTGCGGCGCAGGGCCGCGTACTCGGTGAAGTCACCGAGATGACAGGTCATCGAGTCCTCGTACCCGGCCAGCGCCTCGGTGTTGCGGTCGATCCGCCGTGCCAGGCCGACCACCGAGCGGTCGGCCTGGAACTGGCCGAACGAGCGCTCCAGCAGCTCCCGGGCGGCGTCGGTGCCCAGGCGCCCGACCAGGTTGACCGCCATGTTGTAGACCGGCCGGAACGAGCTGCGCAGAGGGTAGGTCCGGGTCGAGGCCAGGCCCGCGACCTGCTCCGGGTCCATCCCCGGCGTCCAGATCACCACGGCGTGGCCCTCGACGTCGATCCCGCGGCGCCCGGCCCGCCCGGTGAGCTGGGTGTACTCCCCCGGCGTCAGGTCGACGTGCGCCTCGCCGTTGTACTTGACCAGCCGCTCCAGCACGACGGTCCGGGCCGGCATGTTGATTCCCAGCGCGAGCGTCTCGGTGGCGAACACGCAGCGCACGAGCCCGGCGACGAACAGCTCCTCGACGGTCTCTTTGAACGCCGGCAGCATCCCGGCGTGGTGGGCGGCGATGCCCCGCTCCAGGGCCTCGCGCCACTCCCAGTAGCCGAGCACGCCCAGGTCGGCCTGCGGCAGGTCGCCGCAGTGCTTCTCGACGATCCGGCGGATCTCGTCGGTGTCCTCGGGCCCGGTCAGGCGCAGCCCCGAGCGCACGCACTGCCCGACGGCGGCGTCGCACCCGGCCCGGCTGAACACGAACGTGATCGCCGGCAGCAGGCCCGCCCGGTCGAGACGGTCGATCACCTGCACCCGCGACGGCGGGCGGAACCCGCCGCGCGTCCCGGCACCGGGACCGCCCGAACGCGACCCGCCGCCGACCGACCCGCGCTGCACCGGGGCGCGGCCCCGGCCGCGGCCGCGCGGACCGCGGTCCCCGGCCCGGTCGCGGGCGCCCAGCGAGTCGCGGCGCTGCATCTCCCGGGTGTTGCGGACCAGGTCCGGGTCGACCACGAGCTCGCCGGACTCGCCCTGCCCGAACAGGTCGAACATCCGGTTCCCGACGATCATGTGCTGCCACAGCGGCACCGGCCGGTGCTCGTCGACCACGACGGCGGTGTCGCCGCGCACCTCGACCAGCCAGTCGCCGAACTCCTCGGCGTTGGACACGGTGGCGGAGAGCCCGACGATCGCGACGTGCTCGGGCAGCTGGAGGATGACCTCCTCCCAGACCGCGCCGCGGAACCGGTCGGCGAGGTAGTGGACCTCGTCCATCACGACGTAGCCGAGCTGGTCCAGGCGCCGGTCGGCCGCCTGCCCGTCGTCGGCGTAGATCATGTTGCGGAGCACCTCGGTGGTCATCACGACCACCTGGGCGTCACCGTTGATCGCGGTGTCGCCGGTCAGCAGGCCGACCGCGTCCGGCCCGTAGCGCGCCGTCAGGTCGGCGAACTTCTGGTTCGACAGCGCCTTGATCGGCGTGGTGTAGAAGCACTTGCGGCCCTCGGCCAGCGCCAGGTGCACCGCGAACTCGCCCAGGACGGTCTTGCCGGCGCCGGTGGGCGCGCACAGCAGCACGCCGTGCCCGTCCTCCAGCGCCTCGCAGGCCTCGCGCTGGAACCCGTCGAGGTCGAAGGGCAACAGCCCGGCGAACTCGGCCAGGCGTGGCCGAGCGGCCCTGGACTTCGCCGCGGAATAGGCCGCGGCCGGATCGGGTGACGTACGTGCGGTGCGAGAGCCCACAACATCAGGCTGTCACACCCACACGACGCGCACACCGCGACCGCCTCACACACCACGACGCGACGAGGGGGCCTACTGGGCGAACTCGGCTTCGGTGACGTCGGCGTTGATCGCGGTGCCGTGGTGCTCGCCGCGGCAGATGGCGGCCATCAGCCCGTCCCGCTCGATGTCGAACACGTGCAGCGGGATGCCGTGGTCACGGGCCAGGATGAAGGCCGTCTGGTCCATCACGGCCAGCCGCCTGCTCAGCACCTCGTCGTAGGGCAGACGCTCGTAGCGGCGGGCGTCGGGGTTCTTGTCCGGGTCCGAGTCGTACACGCCGTCGACACCGTGCTTGGCCACCAGCAACGCGTCCGCGCCGATCTCCAGTGCCCGCTGCACGCTCGGGTAGTCGGTGGTGATGAACGGCTGGCCGTTGCCGCCGGAGAAGATCAGGATGGCGCCCTTGTCGAGGTGCCGCTTGGCCCGCAGGCGCAGGTACGGCTCGGCGACGGCGTCGATCGGGATCGCGGTCATCACCCGGACGTTCTGCTCGCCCAGTGCCGAGAGCTTGCCGCGCAGCAGCAGGCTGTTGATCACGGTGCCGAGCATGCCGATGTTGTCGGCCTCGACCCGGTCGATCCCCCAGGTGTCCGAGCGGTTGCCGCGGAACACGTTGCCGCCACCGACGACCACGGCGATCTGCACGCCCAGCTCGCGCACCGACACGATCTGCGAGGCCAGGTGCTGCAGGGCTTGCGCGCTGAACCCGAACCCGTCGTCACCGGACATCGCCTGCCCGCTCAGCTTGATGACCACCCGGTCGTACTTCATGCGTCCGCCCACTCCTCGGCCCTGGTTCCCGACGTCCGACGCTGCCCCGCCGCTGCCCGCGGCGATCGTACGGGCGGGGTGGCGCGGCGAGGTCGTGCGGGGCCGGTCCGTGCGGGACAGGGGTTCCGGCGTCGGCTCAGGTGATGTCGTCGTAGCGGTCGCGGCGCAGGGTGTCCGCACCGGCCGGACCGGCCGAGGTCTCCACCGGGGCGGGCGCCTCGATCTGCGAGGGCCCCTCGATCGGCGAGGGCGTCGTGTCGATCGGCGACGGCGCGTCCGGGTCCCAGGTGTCCCAGCCCTCGGCCAGGCGGCGCTTGGCCTTGCGCCGGTCGTTGATCCGGGCGACCTGGATGGCCATCTCGAACAGGACGGTCAACGCCGCGGCCAGCGCGATCATCGAGATCGGGTCCTGCCCCGGGGTGGCGATCGCGGCGAACACGAACAGCCCGAAGATGATCCCGCGGCGGGACTTCTTCAACATCTCGTAGGAGACGATTCCGGTGAAGTTCAGGGCCACGACCAGCAACGGGACCTCGAAGCTCACCCCGAAGATGATCAACAGGTTGATCACGAGGCTGAAGTAGGAGGCACCGGTGAGCGCGGTCGTCTGGATCTCGTTACCGATGGAGAGCAGGAAGGCCAGCGCCTGCGGGATGATCAGGTAGGCGAGCACCGCGCCGGTGACGAACAGCACCGCGCCGACGGTGACGAACGAGATCGCGTACCGGCGCTCGTTCTTGAGCAGGCCGGGGGTGATGAAGCCCCAGATCTGGTAGAGCCAGACCGGGCAGGCCAGGATCACACCGGCCGTGGCGCCGACCTTGAGCCGGAGCATGAACTGGTCGAACGGGCCGGTGCCCAGCAGCGTGCAGGCGCCCGGTTCCGCGCTGAACGAGGCCCGCGACGACGCCGGCAGCGAGCAGTAGGGCTGCTTGAGCAGCTCACCGAGGCTGGGCCCGCCGAAGAAGGCGATCTCGAACCAGAGGTAGCCGAAGACCGTGGTGACCAGGATCGCCAGGATCGAGATGCCGAGCCGGTTGCGGAACTCGTACAGGTGGTCGATCAGCGACATCGTTCCGTCGGGGTTTGTCCGACGGCGGCGACGGAGCGGGGACATCACGGCGCGGTGATCAGGTCGCGTCGTTGCTGCGGCCCGGCTGGGCCGGGGGCGCGGCCGCCGGCTGAGCCTGGGGCGTGGCCGCCGGCTGGGCCTGCGGCACGGGGTCGGCCGGGGTCTCGTCCGTCGTCGAGGTCGGCAGCGCCTGCGGCGGCGTCGGGGCGGTGCCCTCGGCCGGCTTCGCGGACTTCGCCGCCGATTCGTCGTCCTTGAGGCCCTTCATCTCACCCTTGAACACGCGGGCGGACTGGCCGACCGAGCGCGCCATGTCCGGGAGCTTCTTCGCGCCGAACAGCAGCAGCAGGACTGCGATGATGATGATCCACTCGTAGCCACCCGGCATGGGAACCTCCTCGACGACGGTGACGCATGGCCCACCATACCCGGGCCTGGATCACACTCCGTCACCCGTCTGAGCTGCGCACCCCGCCGTCCACGCGCCGGTCATCCGGGCGACATCTGCTGGGCGAGCGCCTCCCGGGCACGCTCCGCGACGGCCGCGGCCAGGTCCGGCGGGTCCAGGATCCGGGCCGCGCCGCCGAGCCCGAGCACGAGGCGGACCAGCCAGGCCGGGTCGGCGTAGCGCATCAGCACCCGGATCCGGCCGGTGTCCCCGGCCGTCCCGTCGCCGGCGTCGGACACCACGTCGTCGACCGGGTAGTACTCGGCGATCCAGTAGGCGTCCTGGCCCAGCTCCAGCACCGCCGTGCGCTGGCCCTCCTCGGGCCGGAACAGGCCCGCGGACACGTCGGTCGGCTCGGCGTCGGGGTGCGCCTGGGCCGGCTCGTCGAGCTGCTCGACGTCCTCGACCCGGTCCAGCCGGAACAACCGCACCCCCTCGGCCCGGCGGCACCAGGCCTCGAGGTAGCCGCGCCCGGACACCAGCAGCAGCCGCATCGGGTCCACCACCCGGCGTGACACCGCGTCCCGACCGGCCGTGTAGTAGACGATCCGCAGCGCCCGTCCGGCCTCCAGCGCGGTGCGCACCGCGGTCGTGGTCGCCTCCTCCTGCAGGCCCACGTCGACGACCATCCCGCGCGGGCCGGCCACATCCCCGACCGCGGCCTCGATCTTGCCGGTGGCCCGCGCGACAGCGTCGGAGTCGACCATGCCCGGCGTCTCGTGCAGCGTGCGCAGGGCGACCAGCAGGGCCGTGGCCTCGGCGGTGGTCAGACGCAGCGGGCGACGCATCCCGGCGTCCTCGATGACGGTGACGGTGTCGCCGGCGAAGGAGAGGTCCACCAGGTCTCCCGGGCCGTAGCCGGGCAGCCCGCACATCCACAGCAGCTCCAGGTCGCGGCGCAGCTGGCGCTCGTCGACGCCGAAGTCCGCGGCGGCCTCGGCGACCGGCACACCGGGGTGCGCGCGCAGGTAGGGCACCAGCGACAGCAGCCGCGGCAGCCGGTCGGTCACTCCCCCGCCGCTCACGTCGGGACCCCGGCCGAGGCCGCGGCGGCCGCCCACAGGGCGCGCACCGCCTCGGCGAGCTCCGGCGGGTCCAGGACCGCGACGTCGGGTCCGTGCCCGGCCAGCCAGCGCGCCACCACCCGCAGGTCCCGCAGCTCGATCTCCAGTTCGACGCCGTCGCGGCCGCGGTGCGTGCGCGGCCTGGCGGTGCGGCCCAGCCGGCGCAGCCCGTGTGCGCGGTCGGCGGCGGCCCACACGCGGGCGGTCCCCGACACCGGTGGCGGGCCGACGCTGGCGTGCACCAGCTCCCGCAGGTCGACCCCGTCCGGGACGGTCACCGCACCGGCCGGGCCGCGTGCGGTCACCGCACCGGTGATCCGGGACAGCCGGAAGCACCGCACGTCGTCGCGGTCACGGTCGTGCCCGGCCAGGTACCAGCGCCCGCGCCAGGACACCACGCCCCACGGCTCGACGGTGCGTCGCGTGACGTCCCCGGCGGGCCCGCCCCGCCGGTGCGCGAACTCCACGACGCGCCCGGCCTGTACCGCGGCCAGCAGCGGCGCGAGCGCAGGCTCACCGGCCTGCACCCGCGGCTGGACGGCGCCGGCCCGGGACTCGTCGACGTCGACGCCCGCGGCGCGCAGCTTCACCAGCGCCCCGTGCGCGGCCCCGGAGAGCTCCGGGGAGTCCCACAGCCGCGCGGCCAGCGCGACGGCGGTGGCCTCGTCGGGCTCGAGCTCGACCTCACCGAGCTCGTAGTCCGCACGCGCGATGCGGTACCCGTCGGCGGTGTCGAAGGCCGAGGTGCGCCCGGTCTCCAGCGGGACGCCGAGCTCGCGCAGCTCGGCCTTGTCCCGCTCGAACATCCGGAAGAACGCCTCGTCGCCCGTCACGTCGGCGTAGCCGGGCACGGTGGCGCGGATCCGCTCGGCCGGCAGGAACTGCCGGGTCGACATGAGGCAGAGCACCAGGTTCACCAGGCGCTCGGCGCGGGCGGAGGACACCCCGGCATCGTATCGGCGGGGCCGTGCCGCGCCCGGTCGACCCGCACGTCGCGGAGCGGCGCGCCGCGGTGTCTCAACCTGCGACGGCGCGGTGCTTGACGCCGGTCCGCGCACGGCGAAAGGCTCGGGCCCTGCGGCGGGCCGGTCCGATACCGGCCGCCGGGACGACACGCGTGGAGGTTCCGAACACATGGCCGAGCACGACGCCGACACACTGGCCGAGTCGTTCAACCCGTGGAGCGTGGTCGACCTGGTGTTCCACCACCTCGCCGACCTCGGCCTGCACCCCGCGCTCGGCGAGGCCGGGGACCCGAACGCCGCGGCGTCGGACCTGCTCCTGGCCATGGGGATCACCCCGGCCCCGGACCACGCCGGACCGGCGGACGCGGGCGTCCAGAGCAACCTCGCCGACCTGCGCAGGAAGTACATGCCCGAGGTCGAGTAGCCACCCGGTGAGTGGCGACGGTCCGCCGTGGCGACCGTCGCCACGCACCGGGTCAGAGCGAGGCGATCAGGCGGTCCACCCGCTCGTCGACGGCCCGGAACGGGTCCTTGCACAGCACGGTGCGCTGGGCCTGGTCGTTGAGCTTGAGGTGCACCCAGTCGACGGTGAAGTCGCGCC
Source organism: uncultured Pseudonocardia sp. (assembly GCA_966211265.1). Taxonomy (GTDB): domain Bacteria; phylum Actinomycetota; class Actinomycetes; order Mycobacteriales; family Pseudonocardiaceae; genus Pseudonocardia. The sequence continues at coordinate 7,081 of CBIHNM010000017.1, read as the reverse complement.
CGGCAGCCTGTGCGGCGGCGATGAAGTCGCCGCGCAGCTTGGCCCGGGTGCTCTGCGGCGGGGTGTCCTTGGCGGCCTCGATCTCGCCGTCGTCGGTCACCCGGTCGACCAGGTCCTTGCGCGCCAGCATGTCGAACAGGCCCCGCCCGCGGCGGATGTCGTGGTAGGCCAGGTCGAGCTGGGCGATCCGGGCGCTGGCCAGGTCCAGGTTGTTGCGCTCCTGGTAGCGCTGCAGCAGCCGCTGCTTGATCGCCCAGTCGATCTCGCGGTCGATCAGGGACAGGTTCTGCGTCTCGACCGCGTCCAGCGTGCGCCCCCACAGCTCCACGACGCGTTCCATCGACTTGTCCCCGGTGCCGCGCTGGGCCATGTACTCCACGGCCCGGGCGTGGTACTCGCGCTGGATGTCCAGCGCGCTGGCCTCGCGGCCGCCGGCCATCCGGACGGTCCGCCGCCCGGTCAGGTCGTGGCTGATCTCGCGGATCGCACGGATCGGGTTGTCCAGGGTGAAGTCCCGGAACTGGACCCCGGCCTCGATCATCTCCAGCACCAGCGTCGCCGTGCCCACCTTGAGCAGCGTGGTCACCTCGGACATGTTCGAGTCACCGACGATCACGTGCAGCCGGCGGTAGCGCTCGGCGTCGGCGTGCGGCTCGTCCCGGGTGTTGATGATCGGGCGGGACCGGGTGGTGGCCGAGGACACGCCCTCCCAGATGTGCTCGGCGCGCTGGGACAGGCAGTAGACCGCGCCGCGCGGGGTCTGCAGGACCTTGCCGGCACCGCAGATCAGCTGGCGGGTGACCAGGAACGGGAGCAGGACGTCGGCGATCCGGGAGAACTCGCCCTGCCGGGCGACCAGGTAGTTCTCGTGGCATCCGTAGGAGTTGCCCGCGGAGTCGGTGTTGTTCTTGAACAGGTAGATGTCGCCGCCGATGCCCTCGTCGACCAGCCGCCGCTCGGCGTCGACGAGGAGATCCTCCAGGATCCGCTCGCCGGCCTTGTCGTGCGAGACGAGCTGGGTGAGCGAGTCGCACTCGGCGGTCGCGTACTCGGGGTGTGAACCGACGTCGAGATAGAGCCGGGCGCCGTTGCGGAGGAAGACGTTCGACGACCGCCCCCACGACACCACCCGTCGGAACAGGTACCGCGCGACCTCGTCCGGCGACAGGCGTCGCTGTCCGTGGAAGGTGCACGTGACACCGAACTCGGTCTCGACCCCGAAGATCCGACGCTGCATGCCGTTCAGGGTAGGCGGTAGAGGGCATCTACTGTCAGACCTGTGAGCGAGTGGTATCGGCGCGCCGCCGGCAGGTCCCGTCATCTCCGGGGTGGGATGGCGACCGTGTCCGCCACCGACCGGGCGATCACCGCGGCGATCGCGGCCCGCCCGCGCAGCGGCGCGGACGTCGCGATGCGGCGCCTGTCGCGGGCCGCGGACCACAGCGTGCTGTGGATGGGCGTGGGGGCGCTGCTCTCGATCCGGCGCGGCAACGGGCGCAAGGCGGCGATGCGCGGGCTGGCCGCGATCGCGCTGTCCAGCGTCACCGCCAACGCCGCCCTCAAGCCGCTGCTGCCGCGGCGCCGCCCGGCCGCGGCCGAGCTGCCGTCCTACCGCACCATCCCGAACCCGCCGACCTCGTCGTCGTTCCCCTCCGGGCACTCCGCCTCGGCCGCCGCGTTCGCCACCGCCGTCGCGCTGGAGAACCCGCGGGCCGCACCGCTGGTGATCCCGCTGGCCGGGGCGGTGGCCTACTCGCGGGTGCACGTCGGCGTGCACTGGGCCTCGGACGTGGTGGTCGGCGCCGCGATCGGCACCGGCCTCGCGCTGCTCACCCAGCGCTGGTGGCCCCCGCGGACCTCGGACGAGGCCCGCGCCCGTCCGATCGACACGGTGCCGGTCCTGCCCGAGGGCGAGGGCCTGGTCATCGTGTCCAACCCGTTCTCCGGCCCGCCCGACCACGACGCCTCCGACGACGTCGCGCAGCGCCTGCCGGCCGCGCACCACCTCGTCGTCACCCCGGGACTCGACGTCGACGACCAGCTGGAGAAGGCGATCATCGAACGCGGGCGCTGGGTGCGCGCGGTCGGGGTCGCCGGCGGCGACGGGACGGTGGCCGCGGCCGCCGCGGTGGCCGACCGGTACTCGCTGCCGCTGGTGGTGGTCCCGGCCGGGACGCTGAACCACGTCGCCCGCGACGTCGGGATCTACGACACCCAGGAGGCGGTCGACGCCACCCGGGCCGGCGAGGCGGTCGCGGTGGACCTGGCCATGGTCGAGGCGCACCCGGGGCGCGACAGCGACCCGCAGGACCCGTCGGTCATCAACACCCGCTACTTCCTCAACACCGCCAGCATCGGCTCCTACCCGGATCTGGTCCGGCTGCGGGAGAAGTGGCAGCCGCGCTGGGGCAAGTGGCCGGCGTTCGTCGCCGCCCTGGTCACGGTGCTGCACCGCTCGGAGAAGGTGAAGGTCCGGGTCGAGGACCAGTGGCAGGAGGTGTGGTTCCTGTTCGTGGGCAACGGGCCCTACCACCCGCGCGGCGCCGTCCCGGCCTGGCGCCCGATGCTGGACTCGGGGCTGCTCGACGTGCGCTGGCTGCGCGCCGACGTGCGGTTCTCCCGGTTGCGCGTGGTCGTCGCGCTGATCCTGGGCGCGCTCGGGCACAGCCGCGTCTACGGCGAGCGCCAGGTCCCCGAGCTCGACGTCGAGCTCAAGGAGCCGAGCATGCTGGCCACCGACGGCGAGCTGGTCGAGGAGGCCGGTCGGTACACGTTCCGGGTCGCCCCGAACCCGATCCCGGTCTACCGCCGGGACGAGGAGCGCTGGTCCGGTCGGTCGCGGCCGTTCCTGGGATGAACCGACGCCGGGACACCGCCGGAGGCGCAGCGCTGCTGCTGCGCCGTGCCCGTGTCGTGGGCGGGCCGCACGGCTTCGCCCGCGCCGGGGAACCGCTCGACCTGCGGATCTCCGACGGGCTGGTCTCCGGCCTCGGTCCGGACCTGCCCGCGGACGGCGCCGCGGTCCTCGACCTCGACGGCCGCACCGTGGCGCCCGGGCTGTGGGACAACCACGTGCACGCCGACCAGTGGTCGCTGGCGCGGCGCCGCACCGACGTCTCCGGGGCCCGCTCGGCCGCCGAGGCCGCCCGGGTCGTCGGCGCGCGGCTGCGTTCGGCTCCGCCGGAGCCGGGCGAGACGCTCGTCGGGTACGGCTTCCGGGACGCGCTGTGGCCCGAGCCCGCACACCGCGACCTGCTGGACCCGGTCACCGGCGACACCCCGGTCGTGCTGGTGTCGGGGGACCTGCACTGCGCCTGGCTCAACACCGCGGCGCTCGACCGGTTCGGCCACCGCGGCAGCCCGGACGGGCTGGTCCGCGAGTCGGACTTCTTCGCCCTGACCCCGGCGCTGGGCGACGTCCCGGCCGCCCGGCTGGACTCGTTCGCCGCGGACGCGGTGGCCGCGGCCGCCGCCCGCGGCGTGGTCGGCATCGTGGACTTCGAGGCGCCGTGGCCGCTGGAGGCCTGGGCGCGCCGGATCGTCGCCGGCACCGACGGGCTGCGGGTGGTGGCCGCGGTGTGGCCGGACCGGCTCGAGGAGGCGATCGCGCGCGGCCTGCGCTCCGGCGCCGTCGTCGGGGGCACCGGCGGGCTGCTCACCGCCGGCCCACTCAAGATCATCACCGACGGGTCGCTGAACACCCGCACCGCCTACTGCCACGACCCCTACCCCGGGATGGAACGCTCGGCGCACCCGTGCGGGATGCTGCTCGTCCCGACCGACGAGCTCGAACCGTTGCTGCGCCGGGCCACCGCCCGCGGGCTCGACGTGGCCGTGCACGCCATCGGTGACCGCGCGAACACCCTCGTCCTGGACGCGTTCGCGGCGACCGGGGCCCGCGGGCGGATCGAGCACGCGCAACTGCTCGAGGACGCCGACGTGCCCCGCTTCGCCGCGCTGGGCCTGGTCGCGAGCGTGCAGCCCGAGCACGCCCTCGACGACCGCGACGTCGCCGACGCGCTGTGGTCGGGCCGCACGCACCGGTCGTGCGCGTTCGCCTCGTTGCACGCCGCCGGCGCGGCGCTGGCCCGGGGCTCGGACGCGCCGGTGGCCCCGCTGGACCCGTGGGTCGCGATCGCCGCGGCCGTGCACCGCACCGCCGACGGCCGGGACCGCTGGCACCCCGAGCAGGAGATCGGCCGCGACGTCGCGCTGGCCGCCTCCGCGGGCCCGGACGGCCCGATCGTCCCGGGCCGGCGCGCGGACCTGGTGGTGACCGACGCCGACCCCACGACCTGCGATCCGGCGACGCTGCGCGCCATGCCGGTCGCCGGGACCCTGCTGGGCGGGCGCTGGACCCATCGCGACGGGATCTGAGGGTGCACCGGCCCGAGCGCCTTCTGATCGAGGCGATCCTGCGGGCCGCGGACCGACCGCACCCCGACGGGGACACCCGTGCCTGCGGCACCGACGCCCTGTTCGACGCCGTCGCCGAACCGGTGCCGCTGCCCGGCGGGGTGCTGCACCTGCTGCGTCCGCGGGACCCGGAGGCGGTGGCGTTCGAGACCGTCAGCGCGCCGGGCGCGGCGGTCGAGGAGCTGCACCCACCGCACTGGGCGCGGCTGTGGGCCGCGGGCGGCGCGCTGGCCCGTGCGGTCGAGGTCGTGGCCCCGCCGGACGGGGCGCCCGGCCGGGACGGGGCCGGGTACGCGGGGGCCGGGCGGATCGCCGTGCGCGGCCGGTCGGTGCTGGAGCTGGGCTGCGGGCTCGGCCTGCCGTCGCTCGCCGCCGCACGCGCCGGCGCCCGCGTGCTGGCCACCGACCGCTCCCCGGGCGCGGCCGCCTACGTCGCGGCGACCGCCGTCCGGGAGGGCATCGACCTGCGCAGCGCCTCCTGCGCCTGGGACGGGGCCGGGTCGCTCGTCGCGCAGGGGCCGTGGGACCTCGTCCTGGCCGCGGACGTCGTCTACGGCCAGGAGGCGTTGACCGTGCTGGCCGGGCTGCTGCCCCGCCTGACCGGTGACCACGGCGAGGTGTGGCTGGCCGACCCCCGCCGCCCCCTGACCCCCGAGTTCCTCACCGACGCCCGCCGCAGGTGGCGCGAGGTGCAGACCCTCGACTCGGCCGAGCCCGGCGTGCGGCTGCACCGGCTGCGCGGGCCCGTGCGCGCCCCGGCCGGACCGGCCCGGTAGGCCGGCCCGGGGGCTCGCGCCGCCGGGCCGGGCGCGCCGGGCCGGTCTACCGTGATCACGTCCCGTGCGTGCGCGGGCCGACGTCGAAGGAGAGCCACGATTCCCCGCCTGCCGCAGGCCACCGCGTTCGCCGGCCTGGTCGTCACGTTCACCGTCGTGATGCTCGGGGCCACCCTGCCCACCCCGATGTACGCGCTCTACCAGCACGAGCTCGGCTTCTCACCGGTCGTCCAGACCGTGATCTTCGCCGTGTACGCGGTCGGCGTGCTCGGCGCGTTGCTGCTGTGCGGGCGGTGGTCCGACCAGCTCGGCCGGCGCCCGCTGCTCCTGGCCGGGGTGGCGTTCTCACTGGTCAGCTCCGTGGTGTTCCTGGTGGCCGGGCCGGTGTGGGTGCTGTTGGCCGGTCGCCTGCTGTCCGGGGTCTCGGCCGGGATCTTCGCCGGGGCCGCGACGGCCGCGGTGATCGAGGCCGCGCCGCAGGCCTGGGCCGCGCGCGGCCCGGCGGTGGCCACCGCGGCGAACACCGGCGGGCTCGGCCTGGGGCCGCTGCTGGCCGGGCTGGCCGTGCAGTACCTGCCCTGGCCGCTGCACCTGTCGTTCGCCGCGCACGCGCTCGCGGTGGCGCTGTGCGGGCTGCTGGTCTGGCTCGCACCGGAGACGGTGACCCGGGCCGAGCGCCCGCGGCTGCGCCCGCAGACCCTGCTGGTGCCCACCGAGGTCCGCGCCGTGTTCGTCAGTGCCGCGACCGCCGGTTTCGCCGGGTTCGCCGTCCTGGGCCTGTTCACCGCGATCTCGCCGCGGATCCTCGCGGAGGTGATCGGGAACCCGGACCACGCCGTCGCCGGTCTGATGTCGTTCCTGCTGCTCGGGGCCTCGACCGCGGCCCAGCTCGGGCTGCGCCGCTTCCCCGTCGACCGCACGCTGAACGTGGGGTGCGCGCTGCTGATCCTCGGGATCCTGCTGGTGGGCCTGTCGGTGGCGACGGCGTCGCTGCCCGAGCTGGTGATCGGGGCGCTGCTCGCGGGTGTCGGCCAGGGCATGTCGTTCAGCAAGGGCCTGGCCGCGGTGAACTCCCGGGTCGACCCGGACCAGCGGGCCGGGGTGACCTCGTCCTACTTCGTGGTGGTCTACGTCGCGATCTCGCTGCCGGTGGTCGGCGTGGGGGCGGCGTCGGTGGCCTGGGGCCTGGTGGCGGCCGGGATCGTGTTCACCGCCGCGGTCGCGGTGCTGGCCGCGGCCGCGCTGGTCGCCCTGCTGGTCCTGCAGCGTCGCGCCGTGCCGCAGCCCGGCACCGTCGGCGGCGGGTGAGCGCGCGGCCTGCGGCGTGGGGCCGCAACGTCCGGCCCGCGGTGCTCAGCACTCGAACACCGACCAGCAGATGTCGGTGCGCACCCTCTGGTCGTCGACGACGAGGTCCCGGATCGCGTCCGGGAGCTGATCACGCTGCCAGCGGCATTCGGCCCGCCCGGCGGCCTCCTCACGGCCCGCAGGCGCCGCCGCCCGCACCGCCTTGATCGCGTAGGCGGCCGCGCCGAGCTCGTGCGCGGCGACGTGCGCGACGGCTCCGGCCTGCCCGGCGGCGTAGGCGGCGTGCCGCGGCGCCCCGCGCAGGTCCCTGGCCGCACCCATCGCGTGGCCGCCCGCCGCGCGGGCCGACATCATCGCGACCTCGCCCCGGACCCATCCCCGGGCCTGCTCGATCGCGTGCCGCGGTCTCGGGTCCCCGGGCCGGGCCGACTCGAAGAGCCCGAGGACGTGCTCGGCGCACGAGGCGGCCCAGAGGGCGAGCAGGTGGTGATCGGCATCGGTGAGCGTCCCGCCCCGGCGGATCGTCACGAACCGCGGGTCGCGGACCTTCGGCAGGATCACGACGTGCACCCCGTCCCTCG